>CAIMWN010000071.1 GCA_903845155.1 Oligoflexia bacterium | reverse complement strand
ATCCATAAGTCCAGGGTGAAGGAAACGTGTTGGCATACCAATCTTGTTTAAAAGTGAGCGCAGTGATTCTTCCTATATCTTGTGATGCTTGTGAGAGAACTAAGCTAAATGCAAATGAAGTGTAGACGCTCCATCCTTCTACTTTTACTAAATGGGGAAGTTTAAAAAAAATTTCGGGATCGTAATATTCAAAAGAGTGATTTCTTACCGTTCCATCATTTCCGACCACGCCATCTGCCAAATTTTGGACGATGTGCTCTTTGATTGAAATTTCGAAGTCGGGATTGACCTGATATCCAAGTTCTACAGTGTGATAGAGCTGAATGGGGGCGACATCGGGAATATATCTATTATAGGTTTCATTCGATGCCCCTGTCAGTCGAGGGCCCATGAGGGTGACTTCGTAAAGGCCATGAAGATTTTTTAGAAAATCAGAAAATGTATAAGGTTCATTCTTTGGCCAAGTTAAGAAGTTATAGTTAAGTGGTGTTTTCGTGGAATTGGTGCGATCAGTTTGGTCGGCGCCTTCTTTACTCACTTCTGCAGAAAAGGATGTAGAAGAAGCAACAAAAAGCATGGTGAGGGCCAAAGCGCAAATCCCACGTTGTTGCTTGGATACTTGAGAGTGACAACAACGTGGGTTCTGGTTTCGGCCAAACATTAGCTTCTATATTATAGGAGTTTTGCTCCTTTGAGGAGTTCATCGCGCTCTTTCAGGAATTTTTCTACGTTATGGATGATCTTTTTGCGCTGAGTTGCTTCGATGTCATTCTTGAGTTCTTCGCCAATTTCTTTACGAATAGAAGTGTATTCTAGCAACATCATATGAAAAAGTGCTTCATATTGTGAGTCCACCCGTTTAAAGGTTGGATGAGTAGTTAACTTATTGACGATGGCATTCTTTTTAAACGAGAGCGATAAAAGGGACATTTCTTCACGTTTAGCCGAGTTCAGAGATTGAAGGACCCATACCGCATTCCTGACTGACCATATGTACATTTGCAGGGCGGTATTCGCGCCTTCTTGCGCATGGTTTTGCAATAAATACAGAATTTCCCATTGGCGTTTCATATAGGAGCGAAGTTCTTTTGTGCTCTGTGGATCGTATTGGGCAAACAATTTCGAATTATTTTTCAATCGTTCCAGTACACTGCCACCATTTTTATATTCAGACTCAAACTTTTGAGCAAGCTGGGTGATTTTCTCATAATCTGCGGGCATTGCTAATCCACGATTTCGATTGGCGAGGGTGTTCGTCATGTCGCGAAGGAGGATAAAGGAGCGCCCCACGTAGTAGTCGGCCTGAGTTTGTTCATTACCTTGATCCATCATGGTAAAGGGATGATCCAAGATGAAGCGAATGTTACGATCCCAAAGATAGAATTGAATTTGCTCTGTTCTTTCTTTCTCGGCTTTGACGAATAGAACAAAAGGAGGAAGGTAGTCTTTGGCGTTAGCTTCAATAAAATTCAAAAATTCAAGATAGCGTTCAGTTTCAAGCCATGAACTCTCTACGATCAGAGGCCAATTGAGTTGAGTTTCCATTTGCTCTAGGCGCCCCATTCGGGGCGCAGACTCCATATTGCTTTCATATGAAATTTGCATTGCTTTAAAGTTGCTCATGCGTTCGTCCCAGCTTTGATCGTTCACTGCCGGAATGTCAGTTGAAAGAGGTAGTCCAAACGTATTGGCGGTAGAGGCATTTGCAGGACGAGCTGCATCAACGGCGGTGGTGTTTTCACTTCCGTGATTGGTATTGGCGATTGCCGCAGCTCCGGGAGTAACCGTTCCAACAGCAAGAGGCTTATCACCAAATCCATCGGTAATTGCCTTCATTTTATCGGTCATTTCAATATAGGCACTTCTCACCTTTCCCACTGCCCAAGTGGCGTGAGGATTCATCGGTTGAGTAATGAAAAAGAACGTAAAAGGGCTGTAAATCGCAAGTGCAATAGAGTATCCCATGTTATTGCGGACTACTTTTACAAACCAACGGAGTGGATCAATTAGCATTCGATCGAGTACCCCAACGGAGCTGCTCAGAGGGCGCTTTAAAAATCTGGCACCTGCAGCAAGACCATCATAAAAGAAAATAGGGAGACTGTAAGACCAAAGACTCATGCGATGGGCACGTCGCTTCGTTTTAATGATCTGCGCGCGATCAGACTTCAAGTTTTTGATAATAGTGTGACGCTCTTTCCAGGTGTAAACCGGGTCAAGGTCAATTTCCATCATTCGCGTGTTGAGTTCGGCGATGCTCGCATCTCGAAATGCACGGGTGAGGGACATTTCTTGTTTGCGGATGCGTGCCGTTTTCTGCAAAAACTTTTCAATAGTGTGAATCGACTTTGTATCGATTCCCCCTAGGCTTGCTTTACTATATTCACTTGCCAAAATATCATATAAATGGCTCAGAATTGGGCAATTTCGTTCCATCATCGTTTCAGGATGTATTGCAAAGCGATGAGAAATCGGGCCTTCCGTAAAGGCAAAAGATCCGTCTGCACTATAGTAGTGTGAAATCCAATCCGAGTTTTGGTTGAGCATCAATGTTTGAATGACAAAATAGCCGCTTTCGGTCACTCCAAAGCGAAGGTAAGCAAACATCTTATGTTGAAAGGCATAGTTGTATCCGCTAGTATGAGCAGTTCTAAAAACGGGAAGGGCGGTAAAAGGTAGCTTAAATAGCCCCAGGCCGCCGCCAAGGACTATGCTAGAAAGAAAGTCTGAAAGATTCCGAGAGGGATTCTTCAAGAATAAATCAAATTCTGTCATGGCCTGATTCAGCATGAGCTGATTAGGTTCGGGTGGCGCAATCGCGCTCTCATTCAACATAAGCTCTCCAATTTAACACTCTGATTTCAAATGCGTTTCAAGCCGGCTCTCAACCCGGCTCGAATGCGTTATCTTTCGATAGGCGTATTTATAAACTGAAGTGATGTAATGTGTCAACAAAATTAGTTTAATAAAGTGTTGGTAAAACGGAATGTATATTTAAATAATCCATATTGATAAAAATGCTCAACTGTTGTACTGTTTCTCCTACTCTTTTAAGAGGTGAGCCTTGGGAAAAACAACTATGATCAGGACAAAAATAGGAGACTCGGCGGTGATCAAGAATCGTATTAAATACAAGCCCAATAAGGGTTTTATTGGAAAATACGAAGTTGACGTCGCGAACTATATCTTTAGCGCCAAAAGTGGCATGGGATATACTCATTCTCAGTCCTTAGTGGATGCAATTTTGGGAAAAAGTGTCCAAGAACATTACCAAATCTCTCAAAGGCTCACTCGGTTTTTAAAGAAGCGGGATCTGACGTTTCAAAAGCTTGGAAATGACGGTGCCTATCGCATTTTTACGGTTCCGGTCACTACCACTGTCGTTCCGCTTCCAAAATCAGTTTTCAATACAGTAGAACGGGCAGCTCAAGTTCTCATGGTCTCGCTTCGTAAGGTACTACAAAGTATTTATGGTGCGAGTTCTATTCACGAAAGTGATTTTGTAAAAGCGCTTCCCGACAAAGTGCGATTAACTTTTCTAGAAGCAACTGAGAGTTCACCTCATTACATTCCGCAACTTCATCATGAGAACATGAAGGATTACCCATTTTTTGATAATGTAGGATTGGACCTAGTACTGATTGAGGAATATTTTCAAAAGCGTGGAATCCTTTCAAAACTAGTGGAAGAGAACCGAGTGGATGAAATTCCTGAACTCCCTTTTCGCGTACTAGAGCTCAATGCCGGGTCTCCGTCTGGAGCTTCCAATAATAGTAATATTATGGAAGGGCTTTTGAGAGAAGATCCAGCTATTTTAGATGCACTGGGTGCCGTCTTTGCAAATGATCATTATTCAGTGCTCAGAAAAACCTATCAATCTTTAGGCGAATCGTGGACTGGTAGACAAGATGGCGTGCAGGTATTGCTTCCTCCAGGCGGTGCCAATGGTGCGTCTCCAGAAATTCATCAGTTGGCGGCTTATTCAGGTCTTGTGTATTGCAATTCCGGCCAATTATTTCAAGATACCGATGGATTCATTCATTTGCGTACGGTCAATGGTTCTAATCCAGTAGTGACTGCCATCTACTCGCGGGTCAATAGTGATAGCGCGCTTTTTAGTCGTAAGAATGGGGTCCTTCTCCGTGACCCTGAATCAGGGAAGCCAATCTATTGTATTGATGCTTTGAAGCCTTGGAAAAAAGGTAAGCCTGAACTCATGACCGATGATGATGGGAATCCAATTCCGTTAGAATCTGATTATACGATTCCGGGCGCGCTGAATGCGATTATTCACCGTAAAATGTATATGGGTGGGTTGAATCGCTTGCTCGACAATAAAATTATTTTGGCAACACTCACCGAGTACGCTCCTCTTTATTTTCATAAGGATTTGGCTCGGATGGGTTTAGATGTCGATGGAGCGCAGATCATTCCACCGGAATGTCTTCCTTCCGATGCTGATGCGATCTCAGTCATTGAAAAGAGTGCCAAAGATTGGGTAATCAAAGCCCCCAACTTATCAGGTGGTAATGGTGTTCATATTCTGATGACGCTTGATGATCGGAAGCGTAAATTGATTATTAAGGAAGCAAAAATTTCCCCCGATCAATTCGCATATCAACGGGTGGTTAAAATTGGAAGAATTCCCGTTGCCGTAAAACAACATGGCGGCCTTGGGTTCCGCTTCGCAAATCTTGCTGCTGATATCCGTATGTGGGTCTTTTATGGAGGTAACGACACTCTGCCACGTCTCACGCACAATGCTCTCGTTCGCTATGCTCCACATGAAAAGGGCCCGATGAGTTCGATTGTAAATACCTCAAAAGGCGGTGGATATGCCCCTTTTGTTGTTGTTGACGATTTGAATTATGAAGATTCAATTTCCGCGCGTGAAATGGCCGCACCAAAAGAACCGGTCCCCTTTCAAAGTGAGTTACCTGCTTTTGTCGGTGCCGAACTGGTTCAAATTGCTAACATTATCCATGAGCTAAGGTTGTTGGTTCGCAAACCAGATACGGAACTGTACCGATTGTCTGGATTTCTCTATTCTTTAAAAATTCAAGTTCGCGAAGTTGCGTCTTTTATCCACCCGCGTTGCATGGAAACTATCTACAATTTGTTAGAGGTAGTGGAGGCAAAGTTAGAGACTAAACTGATCTCAAACTATTTTGCAAAAATGAATTCGGTACAAGCAACACTCGTTTCTCAGTTGCAATCACTTGATCCGATTTTAACCCAGGATTTCTTTATTGTGCTGGACGAGTTTAACATTCTGAATCAAGACATCATTAATCGCGGTTATACCCTTGAGATGAAGCGAATGGATTTGTTTAACTTCGGTCATTTGAGTTATGTGATGAAGAAGATCGCCGAAAATAATCCGACGCAAAGGAAGGCCCTGATGCGTCTTCGCTCTACCTTAAAAGAAATGATGCTTTTGCAGTTTCCGGTTCAGACGATGAGCGCTTTGATTGCTCAGCGATTGGAATCACTATTGGATCAGTTTTGTGATTTGGCGACTCGTCGCTTGAAAAATTCAATTTACGCCACCGAGTTTGCCTGTCTTTTTAATGGAGAGGTAACCCAAAGTCAGCATCGTTATCAAGAGACCTTTGTGATTCCCCATTTTGCGCAAGCTCCGCGTTCAGCAACTGAATGGGAAATGGTGAACCAGCAACTCATTGCCAACTCAAGTTTTATCGAACCAGAAATTAAAGCTGCTCGCGAAGCGTGGTTAATGAAAATGGACGAAGCAGTTAAGGTCCCTCTCGTTGATCAAGAGGCCTATTTGGATGCAGCTCGCGAAGGCCATTTTGAGCAGTTTCCGCGCTTAAAAGAGATTCAAAATATTGTGAATCGTCGTGAAAACCATGATTATAACGCTATTATTGAATTGATGAGTGTGATGCCCTATGCGGCCTATAACCTTCGTCAGTTTGCAATTGAACAGGGTGTGAATTTTAACGAACTATTTACAGATCAACTGCAGGCAGAACGTGTTTCTATTCTCAGTAGGCAGACACGAGTTCTCGAAAAATTGAGTATGGATCAATTTTCGGGTGAATGTTTTGCTAAAAAGAAATCTGCACATGGTCTCATTTCAGATGGGGAACGCTATCTGTGGATTGCTCAAGAACAAAGCCCGTTGATTCAACTATACACGATCGGCCACGAGCTCATACATGCGGCTCAAATTAAAGAAGTCATGCAAATGGAAGTGGAAGCAATCAAGGGCGGGGCGCTCGAGAATGCTCGCTTTTTGAATTATTACGGCAATTTTCTATCTCTAGCGGCCAATACCTTGGAAACGCACCAGCTTGATTTCACGCATTTAAGAAAACCGCTGTATGGTTTGGCTGACCAAATTAACAAACAGTCATTGAGTACCGCTATTAATGAAGTAATGCGTGCATTAGGCAAGAGCGAGGCTCGTTATGAGGAAGTTTTGTCACGCTATGGTTCTCTCTTTGGATACATGATGCCGGTCAGTAATGTGGTGAAGGTGAAGGCGCTACGGGAAGTGGTTCCTGCACTGGAGAACGCGAAAAATATCATTTATGCAAAAGAGTGCGGCTTAAAAATTATACTGGATGAAGTGCGGTCAGCACTTCCGACCGCCAATAAGTTTCAAATTCATCGTTATCGTGACTTTATCATCAAAGCTGCGAAGTCTTTTACCCTTGACCACGAAGCACTTCGCTTGATCGCATCCCATCAATACTATGGTGTGATGTTTCCTCGTGCGGATGAGCAGCTTCAAAATCTGACCATCCACTCTGACCCAGGGCCAATTACGCTCAATACGGGCTATAATCAAAATCAGCAGTAATCATGAAAATGTCAAAAGTTGCGATTGTTGGCTCTGGCCCCGCAGGACTCATGGCCGCAAGTCAGCTCGCAAAGAATCCTGCGTTTGAAATTCATTTGTTTGAGCGACGTTCGGGACTAGGGAGAAAACTGCTCATTGCGGGGAGTTCTGGGCTTAATATTTCTCACCACTTGAGCGACGAGGATTTTGCCGCCCACTATGAGGGGTGGGGGAAAAGTTATTGGGAGAATTTATTTCAATCGTTTGGTCCAAAAGAGTGGATTGGTTTTATCGAGAAGGAATTGGGCTTAGAAACATTCTTAGGTACCTCTGACCGTTATTTCGTCCGGGAAATGAAAGCCTCCTCACTTTTGAAGAAGTGGACAGATGATTTAAAATCGCGAGGAGTGGTCGTTCACCCTGAGCATGAACTGACTGATTTTGAAACTACTCACGGACAAGTTCTTCTTTCATTTAATCGTGAATCGGAAAGATGGTCATTTGAAAAGGCCGCGTTTTTTCTAGGTGGCGGTAGTTGGGAAGAGGTTCAGCCACCGTGGGTGGAGTTATTTAAGCGCAAGGGTATTTCTTTTGAAGAGTTTTCACCGAGTAACGTTGGGTATGAAATTGCCTGGAGCCATGAATTTTTGAAAGAGGCCGAAGGCAAGCCGCTTAAAAAAGTAAAAATGCAAAGTTCCCGCGGCCAAAAGTTAGGTGAACTCGTCGTGACCAGTTATGGGCTTGAGGGTACTCCTGTATACTTCTTAGGCCACGTGGGCACTGCGTACTTAGACTTAAAACCCGATCTTACTTTGGCGCAAATTCAGAAAAGATTAAATGACGTCACCGAGAATTTTTCTCCCATCAGACGGGTGAAACAGAAATTAGATCTCTGCGAAGCAAGTCTTGCTCTTTTATTTCATCACACTCCACCTGGAATTAAGAATGATTTGGTTTTGATTTCAGAAAGAATTAAGATGTTTCCGATTGAGTTATTGCGTCCGCGGCCACTTTTAGAGGCAATTTCGTCAAAGGGTGGGGTGGTGCTTGGGGGCCTTTCTCTCGACCTTGAGCTGAAAGCGTTCCCGGGCATTTATTGTGGTGGCGAAATGCTCGACTGGGATGCACCGACAGGTGGATTTTTAATACAGGCTTGTGTAAGTCAAGGCGCGTATGTGGCAACTGCTATAGTGAAAAAGGTCACTCAACCGTAACTGATTTTGCTAAATTTCTAGGCTTATCAATGTTACGCCCTAACGCTTTTGCACAACCATAAGCAAGGAGTTGCAGTGGAATGACGGATAAAATAGGCATGGTTCCCCATGCACTGGCAGGAAGGCCAATGAATTCGTGAGATATTTTTTTGATTTCTTCATCGCCCTCAGTGCCAATCGCAACAATATGACCGCCGCGAGCGCGAATTTCTTCTAAATTCGAAATCGTTTTTGCATAACACTCATCGCGAGGGGCCAGTGTCACAATCGTTACGTTCGGATCGATGTATGCAATCGGTCCATGTTTGAGTTCGCCTGCTGCAAAACCTTCAGAGGGAATGTAGGTAAGCTCTTTCATCTTCAGTGCGCCCTCGAGAGCAATCGGATACATTGTGCCTCTGCCCACAAAAAGAATGATTTTTTGATCTTTAAGTTTTGCGCCAATTTGAATGAAAGTTTCACTTTGTTTCAGAATTCGGTCGATGTCGTGGGGGAGGCGAGCGAGAGCTTGAAAAGAGGCAAGATCGTCGTTTCCACGCAAACGGCCAACGTCGAGTGCGAGCGCACATAATATAGTAAGTTGAGCGGTGAAAGCTTTGGTAGAGGCCACGCCAATTTCTGGCCCAGCCATGGTTGGATAATGAAACCCGCTTTCGCGAGATATCGTGGAGCTTGGTACATTGCAGATAGAAAAGGTGGAGACGCCTGCTTGATTAGCAAGTGCAAGGGCCGCCAGCGTATCTGCAGTTTCACCTGATTGTGAGATGACACCCACGACGGTGCCTGTTTCAAAAACGGGGTGTCGGTAGCGGAACTCGCTCGCGATGTCGACTTGGCAATCGATTCTTGCCCATTTCTCGAAAAAATACTTTGCAGTCATTGCAGCATGATATGAGGTCCCGCACGCTACTAAATAAAGTCGCTTGGCATTCTTCCAGAGTACTTCATGCGCTTTAAAATGATCCCAAATAAACGCGCCGCTTTCGTCACTCGGCAAGCGACCACTTAAGGTATCGGCCACCACGAGTGGTTGTTGAAATATTTCTTTCAACATAAATGTTTCAAAACCATTTTTTTCGACTTTATCGGCAGTCCAGTCCATGCGCTCAATCTTCGGAACACTTACTTTGTCGGTTTTTAGGTTCCGAGTTTCAAAATGATTCTCATCTACAATTAAAATTTCACCCTTGGGCAAAAAACAAACTTCATTGTGATAAGGAATGATGGCTTGAATGTCACTTGCAATGAGGCAACCGTCTTTCAGTTTTGAAGCGACGAGCGGAGCTCCGTTTTGAACGCCAAATAATTTACCCGGAATAGTGAGCGCCATGAATAGTATGGCATAGTGTCCATCGACCTCACTCATTGCCTTTTTTAAAGCGCGTAGCACGGCATCTTCTTCGTTGAGGGTGGTGTCGCTTTTTAAAATCTGAACCCGATGAAATTCGATGAGTTGAGCGAAAACCTCAGTATCGGTCTGAGAAGAAAACTGAACCCCGATATGTTGAAGTTTTTCTTTAATTTGTGCGTAGTTTTCAATAATTCCGTTATGAACTAAAACAATATTTCCAGCCCGATGAGGATGGGCATTGGTCTCATTCGGTACACCATGAGTGGCCCAACGCGTATGTGCGATTCCGGTCGTTTCGCTTAAGCCAATTTTTGTAGAGGCATCGATCAGGCCCTGAACTGGCCCTGCATTTCTTTGAATTACGAAGTTTTGAATCGTGGGAGAGGGGGATGAGAGCGCTAATCCGGCCGAGTCATAGCCCCTATATTCGAGTCGTTTGAGCCCTTCAAGTAAGATGGGTTTTGCCTGCTGTTTACCTGTATATCCGACGATTCCGCACATAGTTAGGAAAAGTGTACCATAATGCATAAAAATTCAATTTAATAATCGTTAAAATTTCATCATTTGCTCACAATGACTGTGTAAAAGGGAGGCTTGCTTGCTCTCCATTTTAGGTAATGTTTCTCTGAGTAAAACCTCCGCGTTGCTCTTTCCTCGGGTTCCCATTTTTGATATGCACACTGGGTCGCAATTCCTAACTCAATGGAGTGAGCAGCACATTAAGTTAAAGTATTTTCAGCTTTTTATTTTTTGGGTGCTCTAAAAAATGCATGATAAAATGAAAGAATTACTAAATCATTTATTTAAAATCTGAATATTAAAAAATAATTAAAGATGAAAACTTTTCATTTCAACGTATTCTAAAATTAATGATGTATACCCTTCGTTTTTTAAAGGTGTCCCTGTTTCTTAGTTTCTTTACCCTCTTCACGCCTGATTCGTTTGCGGGCACGGTAGCAAAAATGGTGATTACTTCTCCCGCTCAGAGTGTTGTAGTTGGAAGGTGTTCCGGAGCAACCACCGTTCAGGCGCAAGATTATTATTCACGAGCCACGACAGTTCCCACCAATACTACCATCTTTTTTACGGGGTCCAGTAGTGTGTTTCAATTCTACGCGGATAGTGCATGTATAAGTGCGGTGAGCACCGTAACGATGGCGGCAGGAACAGGCTCGAAAAGTTTCTATTTCAAAGATATTGGCCTGACGATAGGCTCTCAAAAGATTATTGTCGCTACCTTTAATTACGTGGATGGTTCACAAATGGAAACCATCATCGCTGCACCACTACCTACACCGACGCCGGTGCCGACGCCGAGTCCTACGCCAAAGCCAAGTCCTACACCAGTACCAAGTCCCACACCTGTCCCAAACGCAACCCCCACGCCGTCTCCTACCGTAGGTCGAAACATTCCAAGTCCCATTTATGGTGTGACATTGGATGATGTTTCGGATGCGGTTCGCCCGGGCGAAATTGCAGCACTCCAGCACATGAATCATTTTCCAACTTCCCGAGTGGTCTTTGATGAGGGAATGAATCCAAGTTATTATTCACCACTCATCCAGCAGTTGCATCCCTATACCTATATTTTAGGTCAAATTGCAGACTCGTCGACGATGAGTACCTACACGGTCGCCAGCTATCAAACGCGAGCCCTCAACTACATCCAATCAGTGGGGAATCTCGTCGATGTTTGGGAAATTGGTAATGAAGTGAATGGTGCATGGTTAGGTACTGGAACTGAAGATAAAGTGCAGGCGGCCTATGATGTGGTTTCGGCAGCAAATGGTGCCACCGCACTTACCTTTTTCTGGGAGGGTACCGCGGCCGATAACTGTTGGGATAGTCCTAGTAACGAGATGTTCACGTGGATTACAAATATGTTTCAATTGAATTTATCTCCGAGCCTACGGAATCCAGACCGTGAGAAACTTCGCTTGGGATTAAATTATGCGCTCATTAGCTGGTATCCAGAGGGGTGCAATAATATAGTCCCCGATTGGCCAAGTATCTATTCCCAATTGGCGACGATCTTTCCAAACGCAAAGCTAGGTTTTGGTGAACTCGGTACTGCAACCCCGCAGTATGGTTCCACCTATGAGATTAATCTCATCAATCAATATTATCCGCTCGCGAAAACCACGCCTTTGCCGGTGAGTTATGTGGGCGGATATTTCTGGTGGAACTTTGCTGAAGAAATGGTTCCCTACACGAACCCGCTCTTTGGTGTGCTCAATAACGCTATAAAATAATCAAGCAGTGTGTTTACGCCCCGATTGTATATTCTCCGCATAATTTTAATAAAGATGTGCCCATAATGGTGATGACAGCCGCAGCTGATCCACTAACACAGGCTCGTAAAATGGGGGCTAAAAGCTGGATTAGAAAGCCCTTTGGTCTCACTGACCTTCTTGTAGAAGTGAAACACAATTTATTCTAGATGTGTCATTAATTTCCTTTAATTCGTCGCAAATTAAAGAAGCTTAATGAGCTTTTTAGCAAGTGCTTTGCTAAATCACATTCTACTTATGTTAGAACTTTTATTCTTCACCATTGGATTACTCTTTTTAATTGGTTCACTTGATGATCTTTTCATCGACATCATTCATACCAGAAATAAATTAAGACCAGAAGCCGTCTCGAAGGAGAAGTGGCACCAATGGCGGACGATGGTAGAAAAGCCACTCGCGATCATGATCCCAGCCTGGCAAGAATCGTCCGTCCTTGAGGCAATGGTTAAAACCAATTTAAATAGAATTCGTTATGGGAACTACAAGTGGTTTATAGGTGTTTATCCGAATGACGCTGAAACAGTTGCCATTGCGAAAATGTTGGAGGAAAAATACCCTGAAAGAGTAATCGTAGTGGTTACCGATCGCCCCGGGCCAACCTCTAAGGCTCATTGCCTGAATTGCATCATGAGCGTGATTCATGGGATGGTTCAAGTTGCTGAAAGAAATCATGAGGGATGGATTCCTCATTATGTTGCTATCCATGATGCCGAGGATGTAATTCATCCTGATGCGTTTGTCGCCATTAATGGCCAGGCCAGTGATCTTGATTTTATTCAAGTTCCAATTTTCTCGCTCCCGGTACCAGTCAGTGAATGGGTATCCGGCACTTATTTGGACGAATTTGCAGAAATTCATCTTCGAGAAATCCCAGTCAGAAAAATTTTAAATATGCCTATTCCTAGCGCAGGAGTGGGAACTTTCTTTTCTTTAAGTCTCTTACTTAAAATGGGACTTGCGTTTGGCTATTGGTTTGATGAGGAGAATTTGACTGAAGATTACGAGATCTCCCTCAGAATTGCGCGACTGAATGGCAAGCAGGAGTTTTTGTTGATCATGAACGAAGTCAAAGAAATTGTAGCTACTCGAGAATATTTTCCTCATGAGTTAGGTCGCTCTATTAGACAAAAAACGCGATGGACCACAGGGATAGGTCTTCAAACCATGTCGAAATGGAAAAGTTACGGAATTATCTCACAAGGTGCATGGAGCATGAAAAATATAGCCACCATCTATGCAATAGCGCGTGATCGAAAAACTCTTTGGGCGAATCCAACGGTAATGGCGGCGTGGTTTCTAATTTCGATCACAGTTTTAGTCGGTTGGGTGGGTTGGAATGACAGTTTGTTGAGTGTGAAACATCAAACCGCTCTCTATTTCCTGATGATGATCAATATTAATTTATTTGCCTTTAGAATGTTTCAACGAGCCCGCTTCTGCGCGGCAGTTTACGGCAAAACTCAGGGAGTCTTAGCAATTCCACGCGTAATGCTTTCAACCTATATTAATGGTGTTTCTTGCATAAAAGCTCTCAAGAATTATTTCCTCGCTGCAAAGACAAAACAACAAACAAAAATAGCATGGGATAAAACTGATCACCGGTTTCCGGTAATGGCCCAATCTGAAGAAGTAAAGGAAAAGACAAATGAAACAGTTTAATTGGTTTTTCTATTTATTTTTAGTTCTCTCTGCGCCCGTTTTGGCTGACACGCAGAGCGGCGCCCCTGATGGCAGAATTGAGTTTATTGATTTGTGTTCACAAAGACCAACTCAAGTGGCGACACCAAACGGAATTGGGTTACTGGTGACGATGAAAGGGCTCAATTTATCCCAGGCACTGAAAATCAAACTGACTTATTCACTACTTAGCTCTTCATCCGCTGAGGCGATTGTCCAGAAAACATTGACAAAACAATACGAATATCAGGGCAAAGAATTAAGTGAGGCCATGGCGCTTTCGTTCTCATTGCCAAGCAGGCGAAAATTAAACCGGGTTCAGAAGCAAATGCCGGGATCAAACATTTGGGAAGCGGACATGGAGTGGACTCAGGGGCTTGCTGTTGGCAAGGCAAGCGCGGTCATTAGTCGGATTGACGGGACGGATGTCTTTTATAAACCATTGTCAAATTCTATTGAGTGCGTTTGGGAATCCGCACCTACACTTTCTTCGACCTATATTTATAACGCTGATAGTTCTCTGATGGTCTTGCAAAGAATTGTAAAAACGGTATCTCAAATAGGAATGAGTAATGAGCCTTATATATTAAGAGACTCTCCGAATAAGTGGCCCGCAGGAAGCTCTACTCCTGGGAATGTGCCTGCAAATGTGAATATTTCACTCGGGGGATTTTACTATCAGGGTAAATGGTACAAAAACTATATCAATCAAACTGTCTCCATTGAAAGGGATTGGCCCTTACTGCAAGAGCAGGGGGGGGTCTTTGCCGATCGGTATTCATTTTCTAGGATTAAGGTAGCTCGATATGAATGGCTTGAGTCTGACGAAAATAAGCATCAGGCATGTGCTCAGTATACAAAAACGGCCGAGGGATACCTCGATGTTGGGTTGAGAACCTCCGATTTTTATTCCGTACCTAGATCGCTGAGTGGGAACTCGGAAGCAGTGGCTAAGTTTGTCGAGTCGTTTAGGAATACGTTGAACACTTGTAAAAGGCGTAATGGGCCCAATGTCCACGATGTACGGATCAGTGCGGCTTCCAGAGATGAGCTGCTGATATTTAATCAACCTTGATTCCTAGAAATGAATCAATAACGAGAAAGAGGTATGAAAATGAAAATGAAGAATACGGTTATTTTAAAGGGGTTAATTTTGTTTTTAATTTTAGTAGATGCTCCAAAGGCACACGCGGTTTTTCGCAATCTAATTACGGTAGATGGCGTAACAGTTTCAAAAGCAAACACTGCAACTTCTGATTATGCGGGCTATCGTGACTGCTCAGATTTTAAAGGAACTTTAGAAAACAACAGCATCACTCTGACTCCTACGGCTACGGGTGGCTCAGGGTCTTATCGACATACGGTCATCTATCGGTTCGGTACCGGTTACGAGGGTTATAATATCAATGAAGAACAGTTCGAAATCAATGTGAACGATGGAAATTCCTTTAATATTAATTTGCCTCCGCTTCGGAATGAGATTCCCTACGTTCAACAAGGGGTCTTACTCATTACTAAAGATCTCTCGACTGGAGAGGCAGTCTCTACCGAGAAACTATTTACCGTTTCTAGATCAGTCATCTTGGCACCCACTGCTGATGCGAAGATGGCCAATCAAAATTGTTTTCAACGTTATTCATCGTTTCCATCAACCATTGGTGTGCTCTCTAATGGGAGCACCAATGCAAGTCAGTTGGTATTAAAGCAGGGAATTGAAAAAGTGTGGGAAAGTAATAAAGGAAAAACTTGGGGATTTTATATTTCTCCGTTCTCTTGGGTTTCCATTTTTGGCTTCTCACTCGGAAATATTCTGAGCATTAATAAGGAGTACTTTACAAGTGTTTCAAAACAAACCACTGAAAAAGTCGAAGTGAGTACTGATTATCAATTGTCACCAGGTGACTTCGTGCAGATTTACACACAAAAAACACGTTATGTGACTAACTATGATGCAATTACTGTAGGAGCGTGTGGCGAAACCAAAACGTTCTCTGGTGCTTACAAATTGCAGTGGTGGGGGTTTGCATATCATGCAGTTACGATTAATCCATATTCTACGAAGCCAATTAATCCTGATAATATTGGAGCGAAAGTCATGAACACCTGTTCGGCTGAACTGACTCCGACTCAGGAGCTTCAGGGGACTCTGCCATTTTATGGAACTAATTTATAGAGGTCATTATGAATTATCGAAAAATATTATTTACTGTCTGTTGTCTTGTGACTTTGTTCCATAGTGGAATGGTGCATGCATATACTTTGAGTGCGGGAGTGAGAGAGTTTTACTTGTATAAGGGTGGCAATAGTTACTCAAGTGATGCTGCTGCAAAATTGAAAATGAGTCTTTTTGCGCTTGGGTTTGGGTCAATGACCCTAAATCTAAGATTGGGGATCATGAATCCAAGTGACTCAAGTCTTTTTCATCCTCCATTTCGATCGGATCGGACTGCGATGGAGGTCATGGTGTCGAGAATTAATCACGGGAATGGTTTCTCCATTTTCAAACCCATGATTTATGTGAATCCAGGCCTAGGAACTCCTACGGCCCTGCCTGAAGTCAATCCTGAGTCGGGTGAGTCACTTCTCTCAAGTTATGAAAATGTAGTTAACGTTTACCTGTCGGTGGCGGCCCTTCATTCAATACAAGAATACGTATTAGGTGCGGGTTTGGGAAATACCTATCGAAAGGAATTCTCTGCACATTGGAAGGACATACTGGAAAATAGTAGGCGGATCTTAGGCTCTTCTACTGATATTAGTTTGGAGATTTCAACTGAAGCGAATTTACAGTTACTTGAGAAGTTTAAGGCCGATGATACGGGGCTTTTTTTTGAAACGTGGGCGGAAGTACAAAAGGTAAGGTTTGAACTGCCCATTCAGGATTATTTTAGTCCCGTAAACCTCGAAATTAACCCACAACGGCTCGAAGCTATGCTTTTGGATCGCCTCCAACGAATCCATGCTCTTTTCCCAAATCGCAAAATTGGACTTTCCAATGTGATTTTGCCTTCATGTTTTCACTTCCAATCAAATGAATCTGAAGTGGATTGTCCGAAAGTAAATGGGGCCCAGCTGATGGGTTTGACGAACGAAGGCATGAAGGCGCAATCGGAGGCGTTGAAGGTATTTTTTAGGACCCTAGATCAAGTGTCAACAAAGACCGGGAATGCAATTAGCACGCTTGAGTTAATGCTAGAGACCACGCAAGAGGAGCCGCTGATTTCTCAAGCAGACCCGCGGTTTATTTTAACGAATCCACTTAATAAACCTATTTTAATGGGTAAATTAAAAAAAGAAAGCATTGAATCGGTCACCATCTCTAGCCCAGCAATTTCTTCTCTACCTGACCCCAAAGGATTGAATCGTTTGAAGAAAAGAGCATGTGTGTATTTTGATGAATCGGATCCCCAAGACTTCATTGGACCGATTCATGCCCGCATGGTTGAAAATATTGTAGGCGCTTTTCCAAAATGGCAAAAGGAACGAAGATCGGTAGTTCATTACCGAGCGGGTGATCTTGATAATTGTGAGTCGGTTCTTTATACGGCTTCCAATTTTATTTTAGATCCACCCTCGACTTATCTCACTGACCTTGCAAAGTTTGCCCAGCGACATTCGGTAGTGTGGTTTAATTACAAATTTGATCGCTTTCGCAAGGCATATATGAATGAATCTCAATCGAAGAATTTGGGGTATACTCCGCTTGCATTCGATGTTCCCACGGTGATTCAAGCAGACGCACCTCCGTCGCCTAAAAACCCGGATCCAGGATTTTATCGCTTTTTTGATTTCAAGGGTGAGACCTTCGAAAAACTCGCTTACTGGGATTCTCAAACGGATCGTTTTTCGAGTAATCCTGAATTAGGTGGGGTAGTGATTCAAGATAAATCTCAAGTACAAGTATTATCGACCGCTCGTCACTCGCTAAATAATACCACTACGCCGTATGTAGTGAGACAAAACTTAGGTAAGGGTGGAACTATGTTCTATTTTGCTGATCTTCCATTTACTTTTATTGACTACGAAGATCGATATTTAATTTTTTGTGATTTGATTTATGACGTGCTCAATGAGCCCAGTCCCACCCGGCCACCCGTTGCACTCATCAGACTTGAGGACATTAACCCCTCCGTTACAATTCAAGATTTGGCATGGGTCACTGATTACCTCGCGGATAATAAAATTCCATTTAGTATGGCTTTGATTCCGTTTTACAGTAATCTATTTCAAAATCCTATCAAACAGGCAGCGGAACCGATTTGGAAATCGGCAGATCGGTATCCTGAGTTTCTAGGTATCCTCAAATATGCAAAAGCGCGTGGCGCAAACTTTGTCCTCCATGGGATCACTCATTCAGCAGGTGACTTAATTAGTGGTTATGATGGGTCAAGCGGGTCTGATTATGAGTTTTGGAGTGCTCCGAAAAATGTACCCATTATTCAAGATAGTCCTGAATGGGCAGTAAAGCGACTAGAGCTTGCTGAATCTATACTTACCCGAATTGGTATTCGGCCGGTTGCATGGGAGGTTCCGCACTATGCTGCAAGCGCAACTGATTTTTATCTATTTGGAAAACTATTCGAATGGAATTACCATCGTGGACTCTATTTCAAATCAGAAGTAATTAATGCACCTGTTATTCCAGAGCAATATCGAATGTTCGATTGTGTTACACTTGAATGTCGGGAAGAACGAATTAAACTCGGTT
>CAIMWN010000070.1 GCA_903845155.1 Oligoflexia bacterium | reverse complement strand
GCCCCGTTGAACATCGAGGTTGAGATGAATATTATTTGAGAGCACAGGGTCTTGGTGAACTTGAATTTGAACCAGTGAATCAGGACCAATTTCCACTGTACTTCCATCAATAAAGGTCAACAATGACTTGCTATTTTTGCCTGTCATGATGGAATCGTTATTAAAAATATCCTGATTTTTTCTCAATTGAATGAATTCAGGGCTATCTAGCTTTTTTCGCCTTACCGAATCGACGACCACTCGAACTTCTGCAAGTTTCAAATTAAGATTTCTGGACTGAACACCAAAGAGAATCATTAAGCGGTCGGTGCCTAAGGTAGAAAGGTAAGCAGCGCCCAGCAAAAGGATCGCCCCCATCAAAAATAAAAATATTTCTGCCCTTCTAACGCTCTTCATCTATTACTCCAATACCAAGAAAGTAATATCATCTTCCAACGGCTTCCCGGCATTCAATGGAATCAGCTCATTCACCACGGAATCCACTAATTGCTCGCCAGTACTATTAGTTTTCTCATCCAAAAAAGCCCTAAATCCCTTGCGTCCTAATGTATGCTGTTCATCGCCTAAATCGAAAATTCCATCAGTGAAAAAGACGACCTTTTCTTTACCTAAAATCAACTTTCCCTCATTTAAATCAAGTTGCGATTGAATATTCCTCACGTCACCGATTCTTACACCTCTCGCAAGTAGGGGCTTCCAATTCTTTTTCTCTGAATCCAAGAAATAGATAGAGTTTTGACCGGCCGAAGAATAGCGATATTCGCCAGTTTTAAGATTTACTATAAAACAAGCCGCAGTCATTTGCATTTCAGAATGTGTTGAGTCCAACATCATTGCATTGAGACTGGAGAGTAATTCGACGGGATTTAATTTCATTTCAAAATCCATGGAAGCCTTTTCTTGAATAATGGAAAGCGCGCCCCGAACTGCACCCACGAGCAACGCGCTTGCAAATCCGTGTCCTGTCACATCCCCGTAGAGAATCGCCACTTCATCCCTGCTTGCAATATAACTCCACCAATCACCCCCGCAGAGAGTAGCAGGCTTGTAGTAACTATTGATAGTGAGGTTTCCCACTTTAATCTTATTTTCAGGAATAAAAATTCGCTGAACCGCGCCAGCGACCTCCAGCTGTGATTCGAGTTTCGTCTTTTCAATTTGAACACTGATCAGCTGTTTGATTTTCACCGCCATCGTTTTCACAGCATCGGCAAGCACACGAGTTTCATCGTTTGTATTTACCTTAATTTCTGTATCAAACTCACCCTCGGAAATCTTCAATGTGGCGTCGGTCACAATCGTAATAGGACCTGCTACTTTTCTTGAAACCCAAAGTGACGCAATCATTGCGACCGCAATCAACATCAGAGCCATCAACAATATTTTAATCCCAAGTAAATATGCAGGTCGATATGCGACATTAACATCGGTAAAGGAAACAACTCTACCAAAACTAGAAAGCTTCGAAAATGCCCAAAGTCCGGCTTGATCTCCCTCTTCTCTTTCAAATGAACCAGACTGAAAATCGGTGGTCAGCGCCTCTTTAACTGAGTTCGGGAATCGATTGAGCCATTCTGCGATTGATGAATCACAATATAATATTGGTGAACCATCGTTGTTAAATACGGCTACCGATAAGCCATTGCAACTATCCTTCACTTTTTCTAAATTCACTTTTACTAAAATTACCGAATCTTTTGACGGAAAAACTGCAATATGATTCTCAATCTGTGCTGGATCTCCCAAGACAAATGTCTCTTTCGCACTTCGAAACCAATCATCATTTCGCCCTGAGTTTTTAGAGATATCTGATCCCTTGGTTTCGTACCACCTTCCGTCACCTTTGGTAAATACCGCTACGCCTTTTACTCCAGAAGTAAACTGCCTCGTTTGATCCAAGGAACGCTCCAGCAGAGTAACAAGGCGCTCTTTGCTCGTGTGTGAAGAAAAGACTGTCGTGGCAATTTCCTGCGCCCAATAAAACTCTAATTCAAATTTATTGGATAATCCCTGCGTTTGTAATTGTTGATTTTGAAAAGTATAGGTTCTACTTTCATTCTTTAATATCCCCACCGAGAATGCCGCATTGAATACAATCAATGTAGTTACCAGGAGGATGGTCAACAATACTATTTTTGACGAAATATGCTTCATTTACTTTCTCCAAAATTATAGCCAATCAGCAAGGCGAGACTTTTAAAGTTATAATCAACCATCGGAGTTTGATCTCGGCTCAGAATATTATTAGAGCTATAATCCACTCCCACTGAAATTTTAGGAAACCAATTGATTCTATACTTGGCATTGACATTGATGTGTTTACTCGTTGCGTCCAGGCTTGGTCTCAAAAAGTAGCCATAGCCGAAATTAATTTCCCACTGGTCGTCGTCTTGATGAATCCTAAAACTTACAGCACATGCCGATGACTTATCGACACCATAATCCTGCAAGCCAAACATATATATTCCACTCAGCGCAAGACCCACAAATTCATGCGTGGAATGGAAGGACATTAGCGATTTATCTACGTATATGGCTGTTTCAACCATCTGCGGTAGTTTAGATCCCAAATCCGCACGAATACCTGCGTATAAATTGAGTCCCCAAAGGCCAGTTTCCCAATTAAACAATTTACTTGTGAGATGAAATTGCCCCCCAGTCCACCGCTGAATGACGGTGTCGCTATCTGCTCCCACATTATTCTGATGAACAACGGAACTTACTCCGATAAATACAGAATGATCGATACTAAAACGCCTTGTTTGATGATCAGTCAACCGCGCCCCGAGTTCGACAGGAGCAGCTTCCGTAGAAACTAGCGCTACAGGCTGATTTACAGCGCTGTTTGCCGGTTCAATCTTTTTTACTGGTTCAACAGCGCGGGAGATTGAAATTACATAATGAAATTTTTGAACTTTGAGTCCGATGTAACCACGAATGGTAACAACACTAGAATCCTTGGGTGTGCAAATGTGAATTTTCTGTTTATCTAGAACCGCCGTACCAAATGTATTTTCAATTTTGGGGGAGGAAATTTCTTTTAAGTCTTTGTCCTCGAAGTCAGCCGTAAAACAGCTTGTCTTTTGCTGAGCTAAAACCCTTCCCTCAATGTTTTTTATTTTACCTTGCTGATCTACCCTACGAATCGACAGAGTTGGCATCGAAAACGCAACCTTAGCTGTAACCATGTACACAAAAACTAACGAAAACGTTTGAAATTGTTTCTTACGAATCCACTTCACTATTAACCATATTGTCTAACAAAACTCATTGTATTTACAGAGCTTTATATCAATTCTATTTAACAACTGCTTTGAAACTAAAGTTAAAACTAAGAAACCGCCAAAGAAATGTTTCTCACAACAGCATAAATAATCAAACCGCCCAAAAACACGAGGGCCGCCCCCTTACTTAGTACTCTGTTTTTTGACCAGCTAGGATTTAACATGGAGCTAAACAGGGCGAAGATAAAGACCAAAAACAGTGGAATCCCAAGCCAATTGAAATGAAAGGATAATAGAAATTCTGCTCGAAACAGTGCAATCCAAGCATGCGTGATGCCACAGAGTGCACATTGGTACCCAGTAAAGAGCAACAATGGGCACGCGTAGGGAATGACATGAAGGACGGTTTCAATTTGTTTCCAGTTTAATTGATTCACCGTAAAACCGATTACCAAAAGAAGAACAATCACACAAAATTTAAGGAAGTTCATATTTTCACACCAGACACTGACTAGACTTAGTTTAACTTTAAACCAATTCTATTGAATCGCAACTTGGACCATGAAATTAATACTTAGCCAACTCTTTTGATCAATTTAATCCTTGCATTTTTTACATAGTGACTGTATAATCCCAACTCTATGGGAAGCACCTCTGCTCTAAACATCATCAGAAAATTAAATGAAGAGATTCCTTACTCCGTCAAAAAGGGCGAAGAGTTTTTGGAAACTCTTAATTTTTTGAATCGCGAACTTTCATTCGCACAGTTTGCAATTGCAAAGGCATCACCACAGGGGGATCTTCCAAAAGATCAATATTTTGCAAGTAAGAATTTTCCTGTGTTTGATCCGCGCATGTTGGAGCAAGCAACAAAGCTCAAGCAAAGTGTGATTGAACCCATGAATCAAATTTTTATCATTCCTTGTCTTCATGAAGGAATCTTGGTTGGCGTTTTATTTGCTCACCATGTACGGAATCACTGGGTCCAGGCTGAAATGATTCTAGCGGAAGTGGCTGCAATTGAGCTCGGCCGAATCATGAGTCCATCTATTCCAGGTCTCACTCTCGGGCAAAATTTGAGAAATAAGAATAAAAGCTTTAGGAATACTGCTCCTGAGATCAAAGGTGAGCACGAGAAGTTAAAGCAAATCCTATCGGTGATCGATCGTGTAGCTCCCACCACAGCATCAGTTTTGGTCTTAGGCGAAAGTGGAACGGGTAAAGAATTAATTGCTCGCAGAATTCACTTACTGAGCGATCGCAAAGATGCTCCGTTTGTGGCGATTAACTGCGGCGCCATTACTGAGAACCTATTGGAAAGCGAACTCTTCGGACACGAGAAGGGATCCTTCACAGGTGCAAGTGTCGCCAAAAAAGGACTCGTTGAAGTTGCAAACGGGGGAACTCTCTTCTTAGATGAAATTGGCGAGATGCCGATGTCTCTTCAATCGAAATTATTAAGGTTTTTGCAGGAAGGTGATTTTTATCGCGTAGGCGGCAAGGAACTAATTCACGTAAGTGTTCGTATTGTGAGTGCAACCAATCGTGATCTTGAGAATGAAGTTCGCACGGGTAAATTTCGTGAGGATCTCTATTACAGACTCAATACGATTTCGATCAAGTCACCCGCCCTTCGTGAACGCAAAGAAGATCTTCCCATCCTCATTGAATGTTTTTCTCCGGGCACACTGGGACTCCTTTCTCCTGAGTCATTGGACGCACTCAAACAATATTCTTGGCCCGGTAATATCCGAGAGCTTCAAAACACTATTGAGCGCGTTAGGATCCTTTCCGGCGGAGGCAAAATTGAGCTTTCTGATCTTCCTTCCGGAATTCGTAACTCTCGCCAAACAAAACTCGATCACCTCACCAATCAAGCAGCCCCCATTAACATGCCGCTTGAAGAGCTGGAGAAGGTCCATATTTTACGCTGTTTGGACCATTTTGATGGAAACAAGACGCGCGCTGCGCAATCTTTGGGAATTACCATTAAAACTCTTTATAATAAGCTACATCGCTATGGAATTTTAGACAAAACTGAGGCAAACCTGTAACACTATCCCGGAGGAAATGAATCATGGTAAATAAGGCAAAAAAGGAAACAATGACTAAAAGTAAGAAACTAGAAAAGCCCCTTAAGGCAATGGCTCCAAAAGCAATGAGCGCAAAAGCAGTGGCGCCTAAACTGGTTCAAAAACCGGGACAAAAACTCATGCCAAAAATGGCCACTAAACTTACCGCTGCCACTTCTAAGTCAGCAAAGAAACTTGAGCCAAAAGTGAAGCTCGCTATTGAAGCGATCAAAGGAAAAGGCGACAAAAAATCTGACAAGCTTGAATTGAAAGCTACAGAACTCACTGCCAATCCAAATGCTGAAGAAGAAGAAGACGAACTAGACATGGCCAGCTCAAGTGCTGGTGCTTCGGAATCTGGTCTTGCAATGGCTGCTGCAACTGCAGGTGC
>CAIMWN010000069.1 GCA_903845155.1 Oligoflexia bacterium | reverse complement strand
GAAGTTAAGCCCGCATGCGGCGAAAATAGTGCCGAGGTAGCTCGGTGTAAAAATAGCACGACGCCCCCATTTATTTTATCCATGCCTTATGGCTGGGAATCAAAAAGCCTCTTCGGTGCAAACTGAAGAGGCTTTTTTGTTTTTATTTAGGATAGGGATTGGGTTTATCAAGAAAACCCCTTATCTATAGCTTCTCAGCGCCTAGCTGCGCTTTTCCCCGACAATGAACTAGTTGAAAGAGTATTAAGATACAAACAAATGGAATATAAGTGGGAGTCTAGAGCGGGCGCAGTAATAGGGATCAAATAGCGGTCTAGTGCAGGAAGTGGACGTTAGCTCAGTATCGCTGAGTAACTCTTATGAGTAGAGTAAATAAAAAAGGGTTGGAATTAGATTCCAACCCCTTTTAAAATAAATAATTAAAGAACTAACTATTTTTTCTTTGCTGTTACTTTGCGCTTAATTCTGGCCTTTTTCTTAGCCTGATTTTTCTTGTTCTTCATGATTTGCGTTTTCTTTTTTCTACCTTTACCCATAATTAATTAATCCTTTCATTGATGAGTTCATGTTAGAGAACAAGTGTTTAATGGTCAAGAAATTACTCTCTTGCAAAGTCGCGCGTGTAAATAACTGAGGCTGATGGGTTGATATTTACGGTTGTGTTTAGAACCGCACCTTGTACAAAAACAGGAATAGCGTCTGGAAAATTGTCAATCATCGCATTCAGATTCTCGGGCTCATTTTCAACTACCATCAGAACAGTATCAGTGTCACTCAACTGCAATCTAATATCTCGGAATGCCCTTGTTTTGAAGCTAATCGAAGTTTCATCTGTTTTTCGCATTACAAGGTAACTGTGAGTGAATGCACTTGTTAGGTGTTTGGCTTTTAAGTTTTCCGCGGTTGCTGACATTTGTGACGCTTCAAATCTCGAACTCACAAAGTAGACCTTACCTTTCAGCAGAGAAACCTGATTTAACAATTCAAGGATTCCTCGGTATGGTGAATCCAAATAAATGAAATCACTGCTCAAATAAATAGAGATCATCAAGGAATCAAGCTTTTTAATGAAATCTTGGTTATGCACTCCCATTTTTGCGAATAACTCTAATGAATCATATTGATTTGAGAGGCCTCTAATGGTCTTTTCGCCAGAATAGGTAAATGTACGGAACGCGATTTCAGTTTCATGGGGCCAAAGGGTGCTCAATGCTGAGCGATTCTGCTCAATAGCCTTGATATAGCTCATTGTTTTCCGCTTGGCTGAATGTACGGTGCTCTCATCCAAGTCCAAGACCAATACTGGTTTCTTTCCTTTTTGAACGATTTTCTGATGCAAGGTTCTCTGAAAATAGTCGACTGGAAATGAGAATGATTGAAGTGGGATTGTTAAGCATGCCAATAGAATTATTAAGTTTTTCATATATTCCTCTTTGTTTCAGGGCCAACGTTTGATGGATTATGAATAGGGCATTCTAATGATTTATATAAATATATAAATGTTTATTAAGTTATAACTCAGAGTTATGTATTGATTATGGAATTGAATTGGTTGAAGTATTTTTTTGAAGTAGCAAAATCAGAAAGTGTGACGATTGCGAGCCAAAGAATGAGAGTGTCTCAACCCGCAGTTACAAAGATGATTAAGCAGCTTGAAGAGTCGCTCCAATTATCATTGTTCCAGAAAGCTGGCCGAAAGATTGCCCTCACAGAAGAAGGTAAATCACTATTAAAACTTTGCTTGCCTATTTTTAATAAAATTGAAGAGATAAAAACGCTTCCTCAAACTTTAAGTGGAAATTGGGGTGGCCCTTTAAAGCTCGGTGCTTCCGACAATATTTGTAATTATATTTTACCTGAGGCTATGACGAGTTTTACCAAAGAGTTTCCCAGCGTCGAATGGTTAGTTTGTTCGGGATCGTCGACTGAAATTAAACAAAAGTTGACACAGGGAGAGATTGACTACGGAATCTTTTACACTCGGTTAAGCTTAAAAGAACAACAAATGTTTCAAGAAGAGTTTCTTGTGGATGTCGACTTTAGTGTTGTACATAAACCCCATAATTTAAGAAAATACAGCGTAAAAGACCTAAATAAAACCGGAATGAGTTACATAGGCGCCGTAACTGCAGATTATACCAGCACGGTTGCGGAACAGTGGATCTATAACAAAGTTGGTCTTAAGCCAAAAAATTTGATCCAATCAAATAGTAAAGAAATGCAAAAGCAGCTCGTTTTGAATGGGCTAGGCTATGGGATATTTCCGAGTTTTATGGTTGAAAAAGAGGTCCGCGCCAAAAAATTGTCAAAAGTGAAGGTGGGCGCATGTAGTGCGGGCTTGTATTTGATTTCAAGAAAAAATGAGAATAAGTCACAACTCATGGAAATGTTTATACAAGATTTTACTCGTAAAAATCATCTGAAAGCTTGAACGGATAATTGTTCCTTTATTACTAACGCTAAAGCACACAACACTCAAACGCATCTAAGGTCGTTTGAGTCAGTTAAACTCAAAATTCGACATTCTTTTGACCTATCTTTAAAAAAATCCCTCAAAAAAACGTAAAGATGTTCTGCACTTTATTCAAATAAATCATGAATTTGCCGATAAGTAACATGGGTGAATTCATAAACTATGCTATTTGATGATAAGAAACTGAGTACCGAAGACATCGACGATTTACTTCAATGCCCTGTAGAGAGCATTGCCCCTTTTGTATTAATGCTCGCCCCGGTTTATGTTTTCATGAAACTCAATAAAAAATTTGTATCGGTAAAGGCACCACTCGATTTTTTTCTGCCGGATGAGTTGGAGAAGTTAAAAAAACATGAGGTGTTTTACGTGCCGAAAATTGTTAAATCTTCTGTGCGATATCAAACAGCGGCAAGATTAGTAAAGAATCTTTTCAGCTTAAATACCACGCCCGCTAATTTAATTGGAATGAGCTCGTTTGAAGTTTCGAACGAAACCGTAAAGATTATGGGAACACTCTGGGGAAAAGAAGTTAAAATTGAGCCATTTTTTATGGCTGTATTTACACATGAGTTTTGTAGGCCCCTTAATTCAAATGTGATGATAGACGCACGAGAATCGACAGTGGTAAGGCATGATTATGGGTTGTTGCTATCTGGAGTTTTCGTCTTCACCGCAATTCACTTAGGCTGGCATGATTACGATGTTTTGAATCAGTTGAGAGACGATATCTATGATCGAACCGTCAAAGGTGAAGATTGGAATTTAGGACAAAACACATTTGAAATCATGGTGGGGGGAATCAGCCAACTGATGTCACAACATCAGAGTATAGGGGAAGATCAACTCCTGCAGTTAAATCAAGAGTGGTCGCAAAAGTTGATTGGCCGGTTACAGAGAATTAAAAGAGATGTTTCGCACTATGCAGAGTGCTCGCCTAGCATTTATGGTCCGGAGGGCTTTGCATCATGAAAGTTGCTGCGCTGGGACTGGGTAACTCATTGGATAAAGACACTGAGATTTTGCATTCTAGTGTTGTCGGAACGAAAAGTTTTGGAAGAATTGGTGACCTTATTTCCGCTTGGGTTGAAAAAAATCACGCAGTTTCGATCAAGCAATCTGGGGACCTACGCGTTTTAGTTCAGTCACTTTTCCAGTTTGCTTATCCAAAGGAAAAACCTGAGTTGGGGAATATTGAGTTTTCGGTAGAGGATAAGAAAATATTTGTTGCGATTAGATTCCCCAATGAAACCTTTAAGGAAAATGCAACTGATTTTGAGAAAATGCTTTCGCAGTATTGGGTGAATTCTGATGACTGTTTGATGTTGAAGAAAATTCTTTATTCACAGGACCATGTTGAAGTGAGGCTAAATCAAAAGCTCAACTTGATAGAGTGGCGGATCTGTCGCTATTTGGTGCCCGCAGAAGCCTCGCCTGATGAGTCACAGTTCCTCGCGTTAGTAGATGAGAGTGATGACATCACTTCAGAGCATGGGCAATATACCGAATTTGGCGACCTTCCTTACGAGAAATTGCTGCAAGAAGTATATTCTTCGAGCAAGGATAAATCAGGCTCCGGTGAGTTCTTTCAAAATGGTACATCAGTACAAGAAGAAGATGAATCCGTACGCGTTAAATCTGAACGGGAATTTCAGGATATCGATGCATTGGTTCGTGCTTCTGTTAATAATTCGAGCGAGGAAGAATTACGCCGAATTAGAGCAACTAAAGAGACCGTGAATGGTGATCCATTAGTCACTATTTCCGCGCAGCCGCAACAAGTTGCTGTCGAAAAAACAAAGATATTTACTGGATCGAAAGAGGATGAAAAGCACATTGAGGTGGTGAGCTCTCAGTTTATGGACCAGATTTCAGATCAGTTTAGAGCTGAACAGGTTGAGCTCAAAGATTCCCTGAAAGATGCAATTCGGAATTGTAAAAAGAAGGAATTGGAAGCGGATAAGCAGGTCACGTTCCTAGCTTATAAGATGAAAAAGTTAGAAGCGCTTTTGCGACAAAAAGAGTTGGCCAATGTAAAAGCGCAAAAAGAGAATAAAGTTTTAAATGAAAAGTTGGCTCAACATAAACCAGCTCAAAAAGACAATCAGGCAAAAGTTTTTAAAGATAAAGCTCTCCAAATGTATACCCTGCTAAAGCAATCTAAAGATGAAAATGCTGTTCTTGAAAAAGAGCTAGAGGAGTTAAAGACAAAAGAGCGTAGCGAGAGTGTAATTAAAGATCATGGGTTATCTAAAGCTGCAGAAACAAATGCAGGTAATTTACAAATAGAAGAGTTAAGTAAAAAGCTCGAGAGAACGAATCGGGCACTTGAGGCGGAAAAAATTAAAGTAAAGACCTTGTCTGAGCGTGTGACGGTGGCCGAGAAAGAAGCTCAGGGCGCTGGCCCGATGATTGAAGATCTTGAGTCTAAGGTAGAGCACACTTTGAAATTAGCGCAACAACATAAAAAAGAAACCGAGCAGGTGAAGCAAAAAGTAGTGCAGTCAGAAGCTGAGAAGAACAAGATTAAAAATGAACTGACCAAGGCACAAGCTCAAATTCAAACCCTGATGAAGCGCCAGGCAGCTTAATCGATATGTATGTCTCGCAAGCGATTTTCATCGTTACTTTAATTTATATTGAGTCGAAATTGTAGAATTAATATAAACAGGCAGGTTTTTGGGAACCCGCATTCAACGCTAGTGTCTACACATCATCCAGACCGATCGATACTTAGTAGGATGACCATTATGGGGGGATGATTTTGCTTAAATTTTCTGCCAAGTGGCTTTTTTTTGTGATGCTAAGGTCATTGCGCTCATTTTATAGAGCAATCGCATGCCTACATTTGCATCCCACTCGTCGGCCGCTTGGTTAATTTCGATTGGGTTTTGTTCATCGTTGAGTGTCGGAGAGACTTCAACCAAGTCAAATCCGATGATCTTTCTTCCTGATTGAGCAAGTAGTTTGATAATATACACTGCTTCTGAGTATTCAAGTCCACCAGGAACAGGTGTGCCGGTGTGAGGACAATACTTGGGGTCTAGTCCATCGATATCGAAACTTACCCAGACCTTTTCTGGAAGATTTTCAATCATTTTTTCTGCGAGCGCGTGGAAAGTGAGTCCCTTTAATTTGTGTTCAGCAATTTTTGAATCGTAAAAAACTTCAAATCGAGGTCCTTGTGATTTTACGAATTGAAATTCGTCATCACAGAAATCTCGTATGCCGACTTGAACAAATTTAATGATTTCTGGAATCTTCGTTGCGGCATTGTGCATGATTGAAGCATGTGAATATTCAAAGCCCATATAGGCACTTCTGGTATCGGAGTGAGCATCAAAATGGAGAATTCCAAATGAGCCAAATTTTTCTGCAACGGCTTGAAACGCTCCAAACGGAACAGAATGATCCCCGCCAATAATTGCAGCGATTTTATTGGAATTTAAAACATAGCTTGTTTTCTCTTTGACCCACTCATTCACCGTCTCGGATATTTTATTTACTCTGGATAGGTTCTTTTGTAGTGGGATTGAATCGGTAACAATTCCATATGCATCTTTAATGGTCTGGGCGAGTTCCCTTGCTTCAATATTATAGTGGATCAGTTTTTCATCTGCAGGGAGACAATGAAGGCCAGCGGAGTAGGGTTCAACTACATCAATGTCAAAGACGTCAAGCTGAGGGCTTGCGTTTAAAATAGCTTCTGGCCCATAAAATGTGCCCCCGCCATAAGAAGTGGTAGCTTCCCAAGCAACAGGAATGTAGATCAGTTGTGATTCTTGAAATGAATACGGCAGCCCATAAATTCCCGCATTGGGATCGGCTGCCGTATTCGGATTAAACGATTTATTGTCCATTCGTAATGTCTTGAATTTCGCCAGTAGCGAGCATGAAATATTCAGCAGAATGCATTTCATAACGAGTGGTGGTCGGTGATGACCAAGTCACTTGAAGCTGCACGCCAGCGATTGGGTTTTCTTCAGTGCCGAAATTGAGTGCATCGAGAAGTTCAGCTCTAAAGGTGATGGAGCGATCCGTGTGGAGTTTGATGTTTCCGGGAACGATCGCAATTTGTCCGATGTACTTGCCTTTGCCCTTATAGCTTCCACCGTAAAAGAAACTCATCCGATAATCAAAACTTCCGCCCACCTTTCCAAAAGTATTTTTAAATTCAACTCGGTATATTTTTACAATGTATTTGTCTTTAGACCAGCCGGTGAGCTGGGCCCAATCAGTAATGCCGCTCGGCACCACTGATGCTTTTAAGGTTTTGTAATCAGCAGTGGGCTTATTATTTACGATAAAGTCCCAGATTTTACTGCCGATTGAAATAATGGTGTCTGCATTAACGGGGCCACTTGGTGTTGGAAATGGATTAGGGAGTGGCGGAATATTGGTATCATTTCCCGGAGTAGGAGTAGGATTGATTCCTCCTGGAAGGGGGCCACTTGGTTCTTTAGGAATGGGAGTAGACATAGGAATAGGTGTGCCTATTGGACTGGGCTGGGAGAGTTCATATTCTGAAGTAACATCGCGGACCGTAACAGAGCTGAAGCCATCTGCGCTTTCTTGTGCGAAGCAATGGTTGCTTTGCAGCGCTACTAAAACAGACGCAATCCAAATGAATCTATTCATTCCAAAATCCCCCTTAAAATCAGTTTAGAACCTTATTTTGGTAATATCGGAAAGCCAAAAAATTGGCAACGAAAAGTAAAACTTAAGGTAATGAGATGTTTCAAGTTTTACTAATAGTGCTAATTGTGGCACCACGCGCAACGCCGGCCCTGAATCTAGTCCTTGATGAGGGTTTCAATCATTCCACGTATAGAAACGTCTTTTGAGTAGTTATTAAAAACAACAAGACCCGGTTTTGAGCAAAAACCCTCTTTGAGGGATTTTTGCGCTTGAGCGAGTGCGAGAGAGTAAATGGGAATTGCATGGGACCAGTTTGTCCTGCAGAGGTGCGTTAAGTTCTGGGTCGTGCCGATCAGTCGTTCGAGCTCATCATTGATAATTGCTTGAACAGCGGAATCGGTAAGTTGAAGTGCTTCGGGATCAGTGGTCCCCCCCAGCATGACAGTCATTGAAACATAATCTTTGGACTGAACTCGATTATTGAACGCGCTTGAATTGAAAAGCACCCCCAAAATTCGAAAGCCTTCATTGCGTGGAATCAGAACACCTACCCCGGATGGAGGCGCCTTTCGAAAGTGACTTCGATGATAATGGACGGTCACCGTCACTAATGGGCTATAGGAAACAGCTCGAAGTAAGTTTGCGGATACTGGGTCTGCAGACTCAATAAGGCTGGCGAGCGATTGAGTGGGCGTGGTGAGAATGATGTTGGGTGATTTGAGTTCGCTTAAGCTCTGTATGGAGGAGTGAAGAATGATGTCGTCCTTGAGTGCTTCTGAAAGGCTCGTGACCAAGGATTGCATTCCATCACGGGGAACCATCATTTGAGTCCGCGATTTTTTAGCTGATTTTTTTGATCTTAAAAAACGAAACAATGATTGTTTTGGGTCATTGGGGAGAAGCTTCGGAAAGCTGATTGCTGTATTGAGCTCGGCAGGGGTGCACGCGAAAACCCCAGATACGAATGGTCCCAATAAATACTCGGTGGGGGCTGCGCCAAGATAAGTTTTGCCCCATTCTTGTAAACTCGCAGAATTCAAGTCTATTGGATTTGAAGGTTTTGAAAAAAAATGAATCAAAGTTTGGATGATCTCAAAAAAACTGAGCGGCATCCTTCTCATCTTTTTGCCTCTCAAAATAAAGCGGGCCTTGGAGTCTTCGTTTACGGGCAGGAGTTCAATGTTAAGTTCAGTGAGAAATCTTTTCAATTCCTCACCCACCAATAAACTATGAGCCGCTTTTTCGACTAGGCCATAAGGAGTAACGGTGGTCTCAATCAAGCCGCCAGTGCGACCAGACGCTTCGTGAATCGTTATTTTAAAGCCTAATTTTTTTAAATGATAGCCGATAAGAAGGCCGCTAATGCCTGCGCCCACGATCACTACTTCCTTTTGATTTAGATCGAGTGAACCTATCATACTGTTTGTGAAAATAGCCGTGTTTCAGGCGCTTTTCTTGTAAGCCTCGCATCAAAGGCCATGCAGATGTTTCGCAGGAATGCCCGTCCCTCTTCAGTAACCTCGCAACTATTTTTAGAAAGGCGAATTAAACCATCCCTTTCGAGTTCTTTTAACTTTTCTGGAACCTCGGCTAAAAAACCATCTTGAAGTGCTTGTGGATCCCATACTGTTTTCATTTTGGTCATCAGATTTAAAATTTGAGTTCGGATGACGAGGTCTTCTTGATTTAAAAGGTGACCTCGATAGATGGGGATTTCACTTTGATTGACTCTCTCAACATAGGTCTCGAGCAATTTTTCATTTTGTGCAAATGCTGTCCATGCATCCGCGATCGCAGATACGCCAAGCGCAATAATCGGATTCACATTGCGGGCAGTATAGCCCATAAAATTACGGTGAAGGTAACCCGCTTCGGAAGCAATATAAAGAGAATCGGTTTTCAGTGCAAAGTGGTCCATTCCAATTTCACAATAGGAGGCCTGCTCTAATAGTTCTCTCCCTCGTTCATAAAGTGAACGTTTTTGATCTCCGTTCGGAAGGTCGTCCTCGGTAAATCTTCTTTGGCCCGGTTTAATCCAAGGGACGTGTGCATAAGCATAAAATGCGATTCGGTCGGGTTTGAGAAGAATGACTTTTGCAATAGTATCTTCAACACTGTGGAGCGTCTGAAAGGGCAGGCCATAAATCAGATCATAATTAATACTGGTAAAGCCATGCTTTCTCGCGAGTTCAGTGATGTTTTGAACTTGGGCTACGGACTGTACTCGATGAACGATATCTTGAACTTTGGGATCAAAATCTTGAATCCCAAGGCTAATGCGTTTGAAATGGAAACGAGCAAGAGCTTCCAAGTGAGCTTCGGAGGTTACTCGAGGGTCGACTTCGACTGAAAGCTCATAGTCATCGGTAAGTTCGCAATGTTCTAAAATACCAGACAAGAGCTTAGTGAGTTCGGCTGGCGTAAGAAAAGTGGGTGTGCCGCCACCTAAATGCATTTCACTTAATTTTAGTTTTTGAGTAAGGCCGAGTTTTTCACGATAAAGGGTGAACTCTTTAAGTACAGTGTCGATATAAGGCTCTGAAACACCATGGTTGCGCGTGATGCGAGTATTGCAGCCGCAATAAGTGCAAAGCGATTCACAAAAGGGAACGTGGATATAGATTGCAGCTCCAGTACCTTGTGCGCTTGCAATCGTAATCGCATTTTTTAATTCGTGAATCCATTCTTCAGCCGTTGGCGAATGATCCCAATAGGGAACGGTGGGATAACTGGTATAGCGGGGCCCCGGCACATTATATTTTTTAAAAAAATCGGAATTCATTTGGAAAATACCTCTTTTTGATATTTTAGAAAATTACGAACGTTTTGCTCCGGGGTCCATTGAAGGACTCCGTGGCCAAGTCCACAGACCCAACCGTTAAGTTTTTCGCGAGGGAGTTTTAAAACGGGCTCAAAAAACTTTTCGATTTCTTTCATGCACGCTTGTTCGGGTAAGAGCATTAGGTTTGGATCGAAATTGCCTTGGATAGACCATTTGGATCCCCATTGTTGGAGTACTTCTGAAATAGAGTGGTGCCAATCAATTCCTAGGCACTCGAAGGGTAAGCCTTCAAGATGTTGCCAATGCCAAGGACCTGTTCCCTTTGAGTAATAAACTACTGGTGTATGGGGGTGGCGACGTCTAAATTGAATGAGTACTTCTCGCAGTGTGGGAATCACTACTTCTCGGAATAGCGCTGGCTCGACTTCGCCTGCACAGGTATCCATTACCGCGACAGCATCGGCCCCAGAGCTTGCTTGAAGACACATGTTTTCAATTAAGAGTGGTGCCAAAATTTTAAAAAATCCCTCGTAACGGCCATCTGTAAGGCCTTCTTTTGCAAGGTGGAGCGCCCCTTGGTGAGATCCTTCCACTGCATAATAGAAAAGGGTGAGAGGCCCGCCCACAAAGCCCAAAAGGGCTTTTTCAGGGCTTAAATGGGAACGAATTCGCTTGAGCGCTTCGCCTTGGTACGCAATTCCTTGCAGTAATTCGAGTGTTGATTTTTTTTCTGAATTTAATTTACTCAGAAGTGATTTCTCAGTGAGGTGCCAACCAAGCTTAGGACCGGGTGTATACTCAAGGCCCATCCCTAAAACTTCAAGAGGAAACAGGAGGTCTGAAAATAAAATGGCAGCATCAAAATCAAAGTCTTGAATTGGCCCAAAAGTGACTTCAGCCGCCGCTTCTGGAATCTTACAGAGCTCCATGAATGAATAACGTTTTTTCATCGCCTGATAGTGAGAGTGGTAGCGGCCAGCCTGCCGCATAAACCATACGGGTGGACGTTGAGTGTTCTTTCTAAGGACTGCATCTAAATAAATCATTCTTTCTCCATGAGATAACCCACGCTGCGAACGCTTCTAATAATAGAAGGAACATTTGCATCAGGTTCAACTAGTTTTCTAAGGCGTAACACAAAATTATCAATAGTTCTTGGGGTGGGGTACTCATCCTCGCTCCACACCAGATTCAAGATTTCATCTCGGCTCACTACGGAACCGCGCTTGTCGTAAAGTAACTTTAAAAGAGCGCATTCTTTATGTGAAAGATGGTGTTTGTCTTGGCCCACGATCATTTCATATTGATTAAATCTGACGGTAGCTCTGCCAATTCGAACTTCTTCATGCGATTGAATGTTTTGGGTAATGAATTGAGCGCGCTTCAGAACATTGTGTATTCGAAGCAGAAGTTCTTTAAAGTTAAAAGGCTTTACGATGTAATCTTCAGCCCCTATTTCTAAGCCATGGATTCGATCATCCGGTGTGCCGGCCGCAGTGAGAAAGACCATCGCGAGCGATGGGTGGTGCTTCTTGATAATCTCACCGACATCAAAGCCGCTTCCATCGGGAAGTTGAACATCCAGGAGTGCCAAAGCAAAAGCACGTTCATTTAAAAAAACTTTTGCCTGAGTAACACTTTGTGCCCAGGAAACATCAAAGCCATCCAAGGTTAGGCGATCTTTGAGGGTTGAGCCTACATTGATTTCATCTTCGAGTAGGAGAAGATTAGGTGCCATGGTCAACCTCGAAGTGAAGTGTGCTGGTGAACTCATTGGTGTTAGCTTGAAAAGTGGCACTTCCCTTCATGTTATTCATGAGGGTTTGGATCAAATAAAGGCCCACTCCGGCACCTTGAGAGTTCTGTCCTCGATAAAAGAGTTTTCCAAGGTGCTCGGTCTCACCCTTAAAGTTCGAGTTTTGATGTTGAATCGTGAATGTATAGCGTTCCCCATTTTTTGTTCCGCTGATATTTAATACTGCAGGTTGTGATTGCGTGTATTTAATTGCGTTGTCGAAAATGTTTCTAAAAATAATAGTAAGCGCGGTAAGATCAGCAGTAATGAATGCGTCATCAAGTCTGTACTCGAGTTTCATTTTTTGAGGAGTATAGTTCGGAATGATTTTAGAATTGAAAAAAGTGCTCACATGGATCGCCTGCAAATTGAGCGTTCCGCCGCCTTCTATGCGAGCGAGTTCGAGGGTTTTTTGAACTTCCCCTTCGAGTCGACCAATGTCTTCCAGTAGTCGATTGATGAATACACCATGAGAAGCGTCTGTGATGATGTCTTGAAGTGCTTCAGCCTGTAGTTTAATACTCGTAAGAGGTGTGCGGAGTTCGTGTGTGATGGATGCAAAAAATGCCTGCAAGCTTTTTGAGCGTTTGTGATCACGAATAAAAAAGAAAAACAAAATACCATTCGTAATCATAATCAGAAGGAATAAGCTTCCTGATTCGCCTGTAATCATCCGTTCGGTTCTAACAAGTTGGCTTTGGATCTGAGACTCAGGTACCCCGAGCTGCGTTTGTAATGCTGCAATCTCATCACTCTTTTGGCGAATCACGGTACTCCACCATAAAATCAGCACGATGAGCGTGGTTACCCAGAGTGCCTGAATGATCAAGAGTAGTTTTACTCTCCGATCGGGATTTTTGATGAGATCCCCTTTGCCCATTACTTTTGCTTCGCTCCTTGGAAAACCTTTTTTGCTATCTCAATGACTTGCTCGAGATCTTGTTTGGTATGGGCAGTGCTGAGAAATCCGACTTCATAACCGCTTGGCGCAAAATAAACACCGTGGTCGAGGAAACTATGAAAAATTTCCGCATAGCGGGCTTTTTGTTCTGCAGGAATTTGTTCAATTCTGCGCACTGGTTGATCCGTGCCAAGCACCATCCAAGAGATAGAACCGAATTTTTGGAAAAGGGTGGGGTAAGGAAGGTATTGGTTTGCAAGTTTTTGAAGCTCGCCCGTAAACCATTCACCCGTTTTTGCAAGAGTAGGATAAGGGTTTTCCCTGATAATTTTTTTCAACATCGCGTGCCCTGCGCTCATGGCGACAGGATTAGCGCTGAGTGTGCCTGCTTGGTAAACAGGGCCGACCGGAGCGACCATCTCCATTAGTTCTTTTCTTCCGCCATATGCTCCTACCGGGAAACCGCCACCGATAATTTTTCCATAAGTAACCAGATCAGGACGAATGCCGGTAATTTCAGCCATTCCTCCTAGTCCCACGCGAAATCCAGAAATGACTTCATCAAAGATGAGTACGCTTCCGTGTTTCTTGCATAAGGTTTCAAGTTTCTTCAAAAACTCGGTTCGTTGAAGCAGTAACCCGTTATTCGCTGGAAGTGGCTCAATGATAGCGACCGCGATTTGTGAACCGTGAGTATTAAAAATTTGTTCGAGTTGTACATCGTCATCGAGTGCACAGACGATCGTTTCAGATGCGGTTTTAGTAGAGATCCCGGCGCTATCGGGTGAAGCCATTTCTGCTAGACCTGATCCCGCACGAACGAGGAGTGAATCGACATGGCCGTGATAACAGCCATCAAATTTAAGAACGAGATCACGCTTGGTGTAACCGCGAGCCACTCGTATTGCAGACATGACTGCTTCCGTACCTGAACTCACAAAGCGAACTTGGTCAATGATTGGAATCGCTTTAATGAGGTCTTCCGCGAATTCGAGCGAGTAGCGTTCTGCGGCGCCATATGACCAGCCACGAGTCAGTGCGCTTTTTACTGCTTCGCCCACTTCTGGGTCCTGATGACCAAACAGAAGTGGTCCCCATGACATACAGAAATCAATGTATTCATTGCCGTCTGCATCTTTCATTCGAACGCCGTTTGCCGATTCAATGAAGACAGGAGTTCCGCCCACGCCACGAAAGCCGCGAACCGGCGAATGAACTCCGCCCGGAGAAACCTTTTTTGATCGTTGAAAGAGTGATTCTGATTTACTAGTGTTCATATGTTTTCCCTTCGTACTTTTCTAAATAAATTAAATGTTTTTTTCAGCGTTTTTAATCCATGCAGCAGCGTCTCGGGCGCCATAGGTAATGACCATTGAGGCGCCTGCGCGGAAAAAAGCAGTCCATGATTCAAGGTGAGCGCGTTCGCGATTGATCAAATTTTTCTCTGCCATGAGTTCAATGGCAGCATATTCTCCACTCACTTCATATACCGCCCAAGGCAGTGCGATGGAGTGCGTGAGTTCTTTGATCACATCTAAATAGGGGAGGCCCGGTTTTACCATAAGGATGTCGGCGCCTTCTTCCATGTCGCGCATGCTGGAACGATAGGCATCACTGGGGTTGGCGGGGTCAATTTGATAAGTAGCCCGGTCTTTAATTTTGAGCTCGCCCTTTGGCGCGGAATCGGCAGCCACTCTAAATGGACCATAAAAGCCTGAATGAAATTTTGCTGAATAGCTCATGAGTAGGGTTTGGTGAAGTTTGTTGGCATCCAGTTTTTCGCGAATGGCAAGCACCCGATGATCCATCATGTCGCTTGGAGCGACGCAGTCAGCACCTGCATTTGCATAGGCGAGAGCGCAGTCAGCAAGCGCATCGACGCTTTCGTGGTTCATGACGTGATCTAAGGAATCATTTAAAATTCCGCAATGGCCATGAGAAGTATAAGAGCATAAACAAACGTCAACGGAGAGAAAGATGTCCTGACCGAACCTTTTTTTCAGTTCAAAAATTTGTTGTGAAGTAAAATCATAATTAAAGTTTTTTTCTGATTTTTGAGCGGGAACTCCAAAAAGAAGAAAACTGTGGATGCCAGCCTCAAGGTCGTTTTCCACCTGCTTCAGAAGTGAGTGGCTAGTTTCGCGGTAAACCCCAGTAAGACCCGGGATAATTTCTTTGTGTGAGATGCCTTCAACCACAAAAAGAGGCTGAATTAATTTTTGCACGGATAAAGTGACTTCTTTAGTGAGGTTACGGATGTGAGGATTTAATCGCGTGCGACGATTCGAAAGTGGAAAAGAATTTGAATTCATACGATTGCTCCAAAAATACTATTCAGTAAAAATTAAGGGTTCAATGCCGTGCTCGCGAAGAACTGCGGCGGTCTTACCAGGTCCGCATGCGTGGGTTTTTTTCTTAAATAATTCACGCTGATGGGGTTCGTTGAAGGTACTCCAAATGGTGAGAAAGGGTAAGCTCGAAGTCCAATACAGTTTTTCGCTTTGCAGTAGTTGAGCCGGAATGGCTTTTAACTCGTGTTGGTAGGTAGCCATCTGAGAAAATGGTACTTTACCCGGAGTGACAACGCTCTCTTTGTGCGTTAAAAAAGCCCAAGCAGTCCCGTTGAACCGGAGAAGTTTTTTGGGTAAAAAGCGAGTGAGTGACTCAAAGCCTTGCCCCTCCAGTCCTCCTTCAATCCATAGCCCCTTTGCGGCAAGTTTAAACCAGCTTGGTGTACCGGAAACCCAAACCCGCTTCTTAGAAAAATCTAAGTTCAATGGTTCGGTGTTTTCGTAAGCGCGAGCATGGGCGAAAAAAACTTGATTTGAATTTTTCAAAGCAGTGATTTCTTGGTCGGAGAGCGAGCAGGGTTGAAAGTTAAAAAGATCTTTCGCTTCCACGCGTACAAAACCGGTGAGGTCATGAGCGCGAGCTCCGCGAATTTCATTCACATTCACGCCATTCATTTTCTGCCCGCGAATGTAGAGAGTGTGTCCGACGAAACTTGCTCCCAATTTTTGATGGCAGCCGCCGCCCCACTCTTGAAGAATCACTCGTTCTTCCTTCACTCCTTGTAATGTTTCTTCATCATGAAGTGGCTTGATATAAGATAAAACGTCAGTTTGAGTTGCTAATACTTCAATGGCGAGTGCACCCTGTGCCGGAGCACTGGGGCAGTCACGAAGCGGAAGAATCATCAGGCGGGTTTGTTCAAGAAGTTTCCAAAGCTCGAGAGAGGCTTTTTCGTCCAATGCAAGTCGTTCTAGTCCAGCAATTGCAAGGACGACACCATCGAGTTTGCGTTCAGTATTTTCTACTTCATGAATGCGGCCTAGGCGCGTGTTCACGTTTCCACGAATTTGAACAAACTCAAGGACTGGCTTTTTAGGGGAAAACTGAGGAAGGCCTTTGAGTAGAAACTCCGGAATCAGGGTGAGGCGTCTGGGGGATGAAGTGCCAATTCTGATGGGTAATCCTGCTTTAAGTCGATCAATTACGGTTTCGTGAAAAACAATAATGTCATGTTGGAGTTCGCGTTTGGGTGTTGCCGCCAATTTAAATTGTGCGGGCCGGTCTAAGGCAAGATCTTTCATGGAGTGAACGGTGAGATGAACTTCGCCTTTTAGTAGTGCATGATCGAGTTCGGCGGTGAAAAATTCCTTACCGTCGATTTGGCTGAGCGGCTTATCTAGAATTTTATCGCCTTGGGTATCAATGCCGACGAGTTCAACACTGAGTCCCGGATTTACTTTTTCAATTTCTCGCGCGACCCATGAACTTTGGGCCCATGCGAGCAAAGAGCGGCGAGTTCCCAGTTTGATTTTATTTAAATTAGAAGGTGAGTTTGTCATGTTGAGTTTTAATACCTAGTTTCTTCGACTAATAGAACAAAGCCAGATCTTCCCAGCCATGAGCGATGTGAATTGATTTTGATAGACTGCGGAGGAGTGATCGAGTGTGACACGCCACTATTGCTTGCTGCACTTGTTTTGATCTCAATTCAGATTGTTCCTTTTCAATTAAAAACAAATCGGTGAGTGAGCTAAAATGAGGGTGATCAATGAAGGCATAAGTATCTTGCGTTTGGCCGCCCAGGTGAAGAATCTTTTTTGAGCTATCCTTGCACACTTCTAGAGTGGAGGCCTCGGCAGCAGAGCCCGGCGGAGTAGCGAGAATAATGATGGTTGCAGTTTCCATTGCTGATTTAAGTTCAGAATCAAGAGTGAGGTATTCTACTTGTGTGTGCCCCTTCTTAGTGAGTTCAGCTTTTAACTCCGCAAGGCGTTCAGGCGATCGATTCCAAATTTTAAGATTAAATTCTGCAAAATAAGGGGCCACCGATTTGGAAATTTGACCCGCTCCTAATATCAATACTTGATCATCAGCCGTTGGGTTCAATAGTCTACGAGAAAGTGTTCCATAGGTATTGCCGCCAATGCCTTGAAGATATTGAGCACGAATGTCTTTAGTGTCCTCAAAGATTTTTAGAAAAACATGATTCCACTCAGCGGCGAGATGGGGAGTCTCTTGGTTCATTTTCTTAAAGACGCTTTTCACTTGTCCGAACACATCGGTCTCGCCTTTAATTTCACTCTCTAAGCCACAAGCAAAGCGTAGCAGAAATTCATAGGCTTCAAGGCCTGAGAATTGTCTACGGGCACCAAGTAGGGCAAGCGCGTTCGTGCTGAGGATGATCGAGCGTTGACAGGTATGAATCTGCACGGTATTTTCCAAATTCAGGTGCGAAGCACAGGCTTGCGAGTGTGATTCAAACTCTGCGATGATGAGCTGCTCTAATTTAATCATGTCCTTGAGTTTGATCATATCCCAAGCCGACCCTTCAATTGTCACGGCAATGTCAAAGTGCTTCCCGATTTTTAAATTTAACGTTAAGATCAATCAAATTAATGGTTCCTTCATCCCAGCTTAAAATTGTGATTTATCATCCGGTAAAACTGCCTGTTCTTCATTATGGAGGAACAGAGCGTGTGGTCATGTGGTTGGTGCATAGTTTGAAAAAGATGGGACATAAAGTCGCAGTTTTTGCTGGTCCAGGTAGTCAAATGCCCGATGGAGTTGAATGCATTGTGGATGAGACAATCCTTCTCAAAAGAGCGAGGGAATTTGATTTGCTGCATGGATTTACGAAGCCGTCCATCCTTATTGAGAATGCTTTTCAAGGTAAAGTGATGGTGACCATTCAAGGGAATGGACAGCTCGGAGAAAAGTTTCATCGGAATACAGTTTTCGTAAGTAAGAATCATGCAGAGAGGCATGGTTCCTCAGAGTTTGTATATAATGGTCTTGATGCTGATGAGTTGTTGTTTTCAGAAAAACCGAGACCCAATCGATACTTATTTCTCTCAAAAACCTCATGGAAGGTGAAGAATCTGAAGGGGGCGATGAGGCTTGCAAATCAGCATCGTCAAAATTTATGGATTGCAGGCGGTGATCGACCCTATTCATACCGTGCGTTGACTGTCCTTAAGCAAGTTTTTAGAGCGGACTGGAGATGGGTAGGGGCTGTAAATCAAGAAGAGAAATCGAGATTTTTGCTCGAGGGTAAAGCACTGCTTTTTCCCTTGCTTTGGAATGAGCCTTTTGGACTGGTCATGACTGAAAGCTTAGTAAGTGGAACTCCCGTATTTGCGCATCCGTATGGATCAGTTTCAGAAATTTTAGAGTTTGCTCCCCAGTGTTTGATGCGTTCTGATGACGATTGGAAACAGGCACTCACCGGAAAAATCAAGATGCCAAGCCCAAAAGAATGCAGGGATTGGGTATATGCGAAGTTTGATCAAAAAAACATGGCGCTCAAGTATATGGATTATTATGAGCGAGTGGCCCAAGGAAAGTACTTAAATGATCAAGAGCCTGAAACCAAAGTGACGGCCGAAATGATTGAGAAGTTCTCATGAAGGAAAGCACTTATCTTTTGGTTGCGGATGGGGCCTGTCGACAGAATCCTGGTCCGGGTGGTTATGGTGTAATTGTGGTTACCCCGACTGAGCAAGTTTTTGAATTCGGAGCGCATGAGCCTAAAACTACTAATAATCGAATGGAACTGATGGGGTTCTATCGAGGTCTTCAGGAAATATTTAAACTCGTAAGAACAAAGCCTGGGGGTAAGCTGATTCATTTTATTTCAGACTCAAAATATGTTCTTGAGGGAGCCAGTAAAAGTCTTCGCAATTGGAGTCGTAGGGACTGGAAGACTCAAGCGGGTACGGATGTGAAAAACAGGGATATTTGGGAGAAAATTTTAAAGGGACTTGATGAGTTCGCGCATTTACATTTTAAAATCGAGTATGAACATGTTTTGGGGCATCAGGGAAATGAAGCGAATGAGCGAGTCGATGAAATAGCAGTTAAGTTTTCTCATGAGGAACCTATTGAGCTCTTCAGGGGCGAATTGAAAGACTACCCGGTAAATTTGCAAAGTGGTGCCGCTTTTAAATCGGTATACTTGAGCTATGTTGATGGTGTGCTAGAGCGGCACTCCACCTGGGACTCGTGTCAAAGAGCCACCACTGGGAAAAAAGGAGCCAAATTTAAGAAGGTGGTAAATCGAATTCAGGAGCAGGCCACGCTGAAAGAGTGGGGGCTGTGATTATATATTCCAAAAAGAATAATATTGATTTATCATTGAGGAGTGAACACCCCTTTAAATTTAGATGAAACTGAAAGGTTAAAGAGCCTTTCAGAGTATGAAATTTTGGATACCCCTCCCCAGCAGGTTTTCGATGATTTAACGGATTTAGCTGCTGTAATTTGTGATACGCCCATGGCGCTCATTTCTTTCGTTGATGCCGATCGCCAGTGGTTTAAGTCTAAAGTAGGCACAACGCTTTCGGAAACTAAACGTGAAGACTCCATTTGTTTGCACACGATCAAAAGCAAAGAAATGCTCGTCATTGAAAACGTGAGCACTGACTCGAGATTTAGCAATAATCTATTGGTTACTGGATACCCTAAAATTAAGTTTTATGCCGGTGCGCCACTCATTTCTGAAAAGGGGTATGCACTAGGCTCTTTATGTGTGCTTGATTTTCAGCCCCGTAAATTGAGCGAAGTGCAAACACGTTTGCTGAAAGTGCTTGCAGGTCAGGTCATGCAGAATTTGGAATTGAGAAGATTGCAGAAGGTTAGATTTGCAAAAGTAAATATTATGAATGATATGGCCTCTGTCATTGCCCATGAAATCAACAATCCGCTCACGATTATCAATTCTCACGCGACACTGATTGCTGTGTCGCTAGAACAGGAAATGTTTAACCAAAAGTTTGTAGTTGAATCGGCAAAGAAAATCATTAATGCAGTGAAGCGGATTTCAAAAATTATCACTAATTTAAAGGAAATATCCTTGGGTGAGCGCACTGTTGCTGTTGAGGAAGTTCGGCTGGTCGACTTGATCGATGAAAGCATCTCCTATTGCAAAGAGCGAGTTGATGAACACCAGATTG
>CAIMWN010000068.1 GCA_903845155.1 Oligoflexia bacterium | reverse complement strand
GTCAGTGAGAGAATCCTCACAAGCAATGGTGAATGATTTTAATCGTATTCGCAACGAAGTAGAGACCGTACGCGGCCACATCGATACTCGTATCGACGGGAATATGAAAGAACTTAACGCCCTCGCTGAACAAGTGAAGGTTTTAAATGTAAAAATCAGTCAGGCAAGCATTCAAGGAAACGACGCAAATGATCTCGAGGATCGACGCGATTCCATGATCAAGAAAATGGCCACCTTTGTTGATTTAACGACTAACAAAGATAATAACAATATGGTGAATATCGAAGTGCGCGGCGTGGGGCCACTGGTTACCGGTCCCACCGCTCAAGCTTATCACCTCGGTAGATCTCCAGCGTCTGTTGATGGAAGTCCCGAAAACTCGCTGCAAGTTTCACGCTCACCGTTCGGATCGGAATACATTACCTCTCAATTTCAAAGCGGGAAAATTGGTGCATTGGTTGAGACGCGCGATAAGGCGATTTCAACAGTGCTCGATCGCCTCGATCAGCTCGCCTTTTCAGTAACTCAATCCGTAAACGAAATTCATCAAAAGGGTTTTACGAGTGACGGGCAAACCGGTTTAAATTTTTTCAACCCATTAGATGTGGTAACGGGGGCCGCCAGTAAGATCGCCTTATCGAATCATGTGAAGAACTCTACTGGTAATATTGCTACGGCTCTTCAACCAGAAGCTCCAGGGGATAATCGCAATGCCCTTGCCATCGCAAACCTTCAAAATGCGCATTTTATGAGCAATGGTCAAACTACGATGGATGATTTTTATAATTCAATCGTGAGTGACATCGGGGTTGCGAGCGCAAGAAACAATGAGGCACTTGGGCAAACTAAAAGTATTCTTACTCAATTAGAAAAGGTAAGAGAGCAGGTTTCAGGGGTCTCCATAGATGAAGAAACCACAAATTTGATGCAGTTTCAGCATGCGTTCGATGCTTCCGCTAGAGTAATTAAAGTTGCAGATGAAATGTTAGAGGCCGTGATTAACTTAAGACGTTAGGAAGAATAGAAAATGAGAGTGAGTGATAATACAAATTTCGGTGTGGTACGCGATAGCATTACGCGTAGTCGATCACGCATGGAAAATTTGCAAACGCAAAATGCCACTCTGAAGAAATTAAATAAGCCCTCGGACGATCCAGTGGGTGCAGCCAAAGTTCTTGAAGTGAGGACAGATAAAGTGAACAACGACCAATTCCAATCCAATGCAAAACTAGCCGAGGCATTTCTCAATAATACCGATCATGCGCTCGAAGATTTAAGTGAAGTAGTCATGCGGGCAAAGGAAATTGCTATCAATCAATCGAGTAATGCAAGTTCCTCGCCCGAAACCAGAATCGGTGTTGCAGAAGAAGTAAAGCAGCTTTATCAACAAGCAGTTTCCACCGGGAACCGAAGGATCGGTGATCGCTATCTCTTTGGTGGCTACAAGACGAATCAAGCGCCTGTCGATGCTGAAGGTAACTATCATGGTGATGATGGTGAGATGATGACTGAGATTGGCCGTGAAGTTTATATTGGAATGAATGTACCTGGTTTTCATGCATTCAACACTGCTCCTGAAAGTTCGGGCGACATGCGTAGACTTCAGCAGGAGAAAAATCCGGATAAGAGTGCTCCTCCGCAAGCATTACGTACACTCGCATCAGAAGAACCAGCGCTGGACGCGCCTCAGAATGTAAATATATTTCAGGAATTGAAAACGCTTCGCGTAGGGCTTCTGACCGGGGACACCAACGCCATTCGTGGAACTTTGGAGCGCTTCGATGACATGCTAGGAAAGATTGTCGCGACCCGAGCAAAAGTGGGCTCACGAGTTCAGGGGATTCAGGGTAATATTTCCGCGATGGAGCGCCATAACATCACCAACGCGCAGTTGACCTCAAGTATCGAAGATGCTGACATGACGCAGGTGGTAAGTGACCTTGCCAAAGAGGAAACTGTCTTTAAAAGTAGCCTAGCCAGCTCGAAACACCTCATTCAGCCCACTTTATTAGAGTTTTTGAGATAATTCTCTTGTTTAATTCATAAGATTACGCTAACAGTCATGGAGAGTAACGGGATTGACTCGTTTTTAGACATGGAGAATAGTCATGTTAGTTTTAACAAGGAAGCTTGGCGAAAGTATTGCGATCGATGACCACATTAAAATTACTGTAGTCCAAATCAAGGGCAAACAAGTACGTTTAGGCATCCAAGCACCAAAAGAAACCAAAATTCATCGCGAAGAAGTTTACACTTCTATCCAAGATCAAAATAAAGAGGCAGGCAGCACTGCGACTGATTTGGACGAAATGAATAAAGCACTCAAAGATTAAATAATAGTAGCGTCACAAAATTATGCATGATGTCAAAATAATGTCATCCTTTTGACATTATTTTGCACTAATGAAGATAACGCTATTGCTCATTGCTCAAAATTGCGTATCCTGATTAAGGGGCACCTGGATTGGTGCGAATCGGAGGTAAGTATGTTGGTACAAACAGGACGTTTTGGCCAGATTGAAGTTTCATCAGAGGAAATCATTTCTATCCCAAGTGGGATTCTAGGATTTCCAAACGATCACAACTTTTGTTTGGTTGATTCAGGTGATGATACACTCATCCTATGGTTGCAGTCGCTGAGTAATCCGCTACTTTCGTTTCCCATTCTCGAACCTAAAATTTTCAAACCCGATTATATTGTGCGCTTGTCGGCAGCTGAACTTCGCGAACTTCGTTTGGAATCAATCAAGCACGCTAGTGTATTTACCATACTGACTATTCCTTCATCTTTAGTAGAGATGACTGCGAATTTAAAAGCGCCGCTCGTGATTAACATTAAAGAGAAGACTGCAAAACAAGTAGTGCTTCAAGAGAATGATCAACCCATTAAGCATCCCATGTTTAAAGAGCTCCGCACCCATTTGCTTTCAATGAAAGCAGCACGCGGTGCAAGCGCCGATGTTGGCTCTAAACAAGAAAAAGGTGCACTGGAGATTAATACCCTTCCATTGACCACTGCGGTTGAATTAATCCGCTAGGATTTTTACTTAGGCTGTATCGATCGAATTAAATCCAAATAAGCGGATGCTTCGCGATGGACCGGATCGAATTCCAGTACTGATTCCCATTCTAACTCTGCGTCCAACACATTGTTCTGACTATAATGTAGCAGGCCCAATTGTATTCTTACCGTGAGGTCGCTAGGTCGTTCGTTCTTGAGTTGTTGCAGCTCCTGAATGGCGCGAGTGACAAAGCCCTTTTTAGCGAATGCTTTTGAGCGTTTTACTCGAATGTCGGTCGACTGAGGATCTAAAAGGATGGCCTTATTGTATTCCTCGATCGCTTCATCATAACGCCGATATCTGAAATAGAGATCACCAAGTTCAAAATGCTTCACTGAAAAACGACGATCAATTTGAATATCGTCGCCGACTTGCTTCAAGAAAACACTTTGATTAGCTTGTTCAAATATTTTCTTGGCTTCATCATACCGACCGATATCGTTCAAAATTACACTTAAGCACACGGCAGAGTCGGTGTGCTTTGGATCCAGAGCGAGCGCGTGTCTCAGGTCTTCAATTGAGTCTACTAAGCGCCCCTGATAAGAGCGCAAAAGGCCGCGCATGTAGTAATAATCTGCATTGTCTGGTTCGACCAGAATTGCATCTTCAATTTGTTTTTCAGCTTCAGCAAAGCGCTTGTGCTGAATGTTTTTCTGGATTTCTTGAACAGAAATCATTCACTTATTTCCCTAAGGTTTTGAGAAGTTCTTTTGCTTTGGTAGCACTTTCAGAATCGCCGTATTGATTGATCACTTTTTGAAGACGAGCAATAGCAGCCTCATCCTTCTTCTTTCGGATATAAAACTCGGCGATGCTGAGTTCCTTTTCGCCAAGTTTGTTGTAGGCCTTCAGTTTCATGTCTTTTGCTTTTTCGACAAACTCACCAGTCGGATATTTCTTCAAATATTGGGTGAATGAATTAATCGCACTTTCCGCTGTTTTTAAGTCCCGTGCAATGGTGGAGGGGATATCTAAATAATAAGACTCGCCTGTCTTGAAAAGGGCATAAGAGGCCTTCGGGTGTTTGGGGTAAAGTTCGATAAAAGTTTCAAACGCAGCAGATGCCTCTGGATAGGATTCTTGTAAAAAATACACATCACCAATTCTGAGTTGGGCAAGCACGCCAAAACTTGAATAAGAAAACTTACTTTTCAAAATACGAAGTTTGTCGAGAGCG
>CAIMWN010000067.1 GCA_903845155.1 Oligoflexia bacterium | reverse complement strand
ACCGACAAACACTTTATGGGTCATTTGGACATAATTTTGGTTATCGAATATCACCCTCTTTTGCGCTCAATACAACCACCGAGTTTGATTTTGAGCATCGCTCACCAGATAGTCAGGGTTTTTTGCATTTAGGGTCTGCTCTTGAAGATACGTTCAGGATTACCGCAAGTGTCACTCCTAATGTATTTCCTCTTTTTATGTCGGTCAGTGGCTACTACCAATTTCTCATTTGGAATCCATCTATTGACACTTCCATCATTGGGGCCGGCTTGAGCGTTGGGTTTTAAGAAAACCCAATCTAAAATTCCCATACACCGCGTCCATATATGCCCCCCATCATTACGTTTCCGTGATCACCACACCTCCAAACCCCTCTGATTGAATCCAAGCCCTGGCACAGAACTCGCTATAACCTGAACAACGGAATACGGGCGACTTTCAATTGAGCTTTCAGAGGGCCGCTCGTTTTAAAATGAAATGGAAGCTATTTTTAGAAAGAGAGTATCTGCAATATGATGAAAAATATATCTGCCATGGTGGCTTTAGTGATGAGTGTTGTTTTACCAACCAGCTTTGTACACGCTGAAACCCAATCTCTGAATGGTGCAATTCAACAATTGAATTATTCCCTCACAGTACAATGGGACCAGCAAGATGCTCAATTTAAAGCAAATGCTTACAAAGTATTTGCCGGTCAAATTGAACAACTTCAAAAAGAAGGAATGACCCAGGGTCAATTAGTTGAAGCACTTAAACTGCAACTCAATGATGCCAAACTCATCGCTGACTTAGACCTACTCGCAGCCATTGCAAAAGAAAAGAACATGACTGCTGCGCAAACTAACGCTTTAGTTGCTCAGTATGCAATGAAGGCTCAAAAAGAAGGTGCTAGTTGGACTGGATCTTCTGGTGGAGGAATGAACGTAGGAGTGATTATTGCAGTAATCGTTGTGATCGTAGTGATCATTTTGATTATCAACAACAACACTGGCTCATCCACTCCAAGTAACCCTTGTACACATGGTGGCGGAACCCGTGGTGATACCCTCAGCACTACTTGGAACAACAATGGTAATGGCTGCGGCGGCACGATCCTCAGATAGTCCCATATTGATTAATCTAAACACTCAGCTCCCGAATGACTCAACGCTAACCCAGCGAGCATTCGGGAGTTTTATTAAGAAATATGAAAAACATGAAAAAAACAAAATTAAAAATAATTCCTTTCAGTACCGCACTCTTTTTTGCGTGCACCACCCAAGCCTACTCCCAGATTGGGAATACTAAGGCTCCTCCTGATTCGAACTATTTCGGGCATTCAGAAAATAAGGCCTATCGTTCACTACCAGACGAATATAAAACACCAGAATATACGGCATCATTCCTACAAGAACTAGAACACCATCTGAGTGCCGACGACTGTAAAACAGAACTCATGCATCATTTGACCGCCCAAGTGGATGAAAACATTCTTCCAGGTTTGATCGTGAGCTTAAGAAGAGAACAAAAAATCGATGATGTCCTTTTTTTAAGTCTTTTCAAAGAAGTAAATGAAGGACCACTCACTACAAGCCCGGACACGAGCGAAGAACCTCAGAGGAAAAAGACCAAAGAACCAACCAAGGACTCTTGCGATCGTTACAGTGCGATAAAATTCGCCCGAAACACGTACCTCGTCAGCAAAGAGACTCCTATTCCATCTGAGTTTGCATCAAAAACCATTAAAAAATCTCATGGGTTAACTCAACAAGTGAAACTGTATCAAGATTTTGATGGATTTCAGATTCTTACGCTCGCTAAACTTTATCAAAATTTTAGCAAGCGTATTTCGGCAACCTCAGCTGAGGTCATCATTCATTATGGCACCAAAGATAGCGAAATCTATGCATTAAGCATGATGGAGCAGTACAGAATGGCCGAAAAAATGTTCCATAAAGAGATTGAGGAGATGAAGCTCAAACCAATTTTTTCTGGAAAAATGGTTACTTTTGAAGACGTCATTATGGCTGCACTTGAAACGGGTGCCGTCAATGGTGACCAAATCAACACAATCCTCAACGTAAAGGAACTGTGGGATCCAAAAGTGACATTCAATCAAAAAATGCAAAGCTTTATGCTGAAGATTGGTGGCCCAGCAATGATTCTGGTTCCGCCCCCTTTCAACCAATTGGTTGCTTTAGGAGTCATTTTCCTTCAGTCCGTTGCAGGTAAACAAAAAATCAAAAGTGCCGAAGAGCGCGGAATTTCAATTTTTTAAGGAGTATCGACGATGAAACACTATATTACGCTGGTAGTACTATGCCTTTTTTTGAGTAAACCGTCATTCGCACAAAAGGAATGGAATGTCGTCACCCGTGACTCCCGAGGTGCTGCACAAATCACCACTGAAGAAATTCAAATGAATGAGGATCGTTTCGAAAATTCTGATTTTAAAATAGTTGTAGGAAAATCAAATGAAGCTATTTCGGTGAATGATCCTCGCATTTCTGATGAGACTAAGCTCAAGGCAGCGAATACCTTGTTTCATCTAGAGCACGCTAAAAAATACTTCACTCATACAGTTAAATCTTTAGAAGTCGCCAAATTAGAACCCATCACCATTCGCCTAGAACACATCAATCAATTTAGTGATCTCGGTCATTTCATGAATGACGCAAAAGAACCGCAATTCAATAACGCCTTAAGTATTCCGGCGGGTGTCGGCATGAGCGGAGCCAACATTGCGCCGTGGAAACGAGAAATCTGGTTTCGACCAGAGAAGCATATTCCCGTTGCTGAAATCATGGCGATGCAAGGCGGGAATCCATTGAACCCCGTCATCAAAAAAGTAAGGAGCGCTATCTATCCGATGGAGATGGGCACCGGGCTCAGTAATGTGGTCTACGCTTTGGTAAACCCACAGGGAAGCTGGTCAAATACTCTTCTTTCATCTGAAACCCTGCAAGCGGGTACCCTGCTCTTGTTTGAAGCCGGATTTCAAATCATGCGTTTTCTCAACAAAGTTCTCACTCCTAGCCACTATTTTTTGGATACCGCCATGATCCCCGAGATTATTACGCATGAGTTTTCGCATATCGCCTTGAGCGACTATTTAGAACTCAGTCATTCAACCCCTGTCATCGAGGGGCTAGCGGACTACTTCTCTGCGTCCCTGAATGAAACCCCGAAATTAGCGTTAAAGATCAAACAATATTCTACTGCACAAGGCAAGAATGGGAAAAATAAAAAACTGTTCGCGATCGAATATGAAAATAACAGAATGGCAAATTCTGATTTTGTACTCAGTTTACTTTGGGGAATGCGTGAAGTCTTGGGAAAAGAGAATGCAGATCAAGTGATTTTCGAGTCACGTAAATACTTAAAAACTAACTCCAGTGATATTCGAACTGGCCTAATCAATGCTCTGGTCATCGCATGTAACACTACCTGCAAACAACCCGCAAATGACCGACTTAAACTTTTTATCTATTTTGAAAAACGGGGTCTTTAATAAACACTTCGTGCTTAACCATTAGAACTTGACGAGACGGGCAATGTACATAGGCCCTGCTCCGCTAGCGCAATCAGGGAAAATCTGAAAGCCGAATTTTGTCCTCTCCAAATCTGACAAATCTGAGACATCTTCATCGAGGCGAACTAAATCAGACTTACGTTCCAAAACTCGTTCCATCACCCCATCATTCTCCAACGGAGAAATAGAGCAAGTGGAATAAACCACCACTCCACCTGATTTTAAAGCGAGAATTGCTGAACAAAGCAGTGAGTACTGCCTTTTTGCGAGCTGAGTTGTTCGTGATAATTTCCATTCCTTCATTTCAGGATCCAATTCAAGCAAATGCCGTTCACTCGAACAAGGTGCATCGAGCAGTATACGATCGTAGTACTCTTTCTTCTTCAACCCAAATTGATTGCCGTCGTAGCCACTGATTTTTATATTTCCTTGAAGTGTAGATGGAACATGGGTGCGAATGACCTCTTCTAACCTTTTTCGTCTCGCGAAGGAAAGTTCGTTAGCCGTGAGATTTCCGGTTCCATCGAGTGCCTCCAGAAGGATCAGCGTTTTTCCACCGGGGGCGGCACAGAGATCGAGTACCTCATCCCCCTCTTGCACCCTTAACGCCTTCGCGGCCCGAATAGAGGCGGTATCCATTCGATATTGGGCGTGCCCCTCAAAGACGGAGCGATCCATGCGCTCCGCAGGTGCATGCAACGCTTGTTCGAGCGATGCCCAACGGTCGCGATAGATATCTTTAAAATAATCCTGGAAAGTACTCATGAATTAGTCCACGACTATAACTCAAAACCGTCATCAAACCAAGAAGATACCCTGGTCTTGACAATTAAACACAACTAGTTTAATAATGCGGGATGGAGCCGAAAAAAGTACTCACTTCTGCATGGATGATCTTCACTTTTGCCGGCGTTTTTATGTATGGATTTTGCCAAGCCGACCGCACCTGGAATCAGGCGAACGATCCCCGGAATCTGGATCCAAACTATAATTTTAATTTTTACCAACTTCCCCCCTCCGGTGATGTCACTACTACCAACACCGGTTGGTCCGATTCCTACTGGCCAAAAACGAGAGGTTACATTTTAGACCGCTGGCAGGACGAACTCCCAATTGAGAGTCGTCGCTTCAAATTCAGGGAATATATTCTGCCCACCGCCAATCAAGTGCAGAACATGGGACCAAGCGAGCTAAAGAGGCTCTCTCCTGCTGAAAAGTTCGATATTTTAAGAGGAGAACTTAACTTTCCGATCGCGAACCGAATTAAAAAAATGGATCTAGATCAACCCTTTCAAGCGGAAGACTGGTGGAGAGGACTGTGCGCTGGCTGGACACATGCATCCCTTAATTTTCCTGAGCCTCATCCCATTATTTTTGACAGCAAGAAGTTCAATGTGAAAGTACCACTCGGCTCCAGCGACATTAAGGGCCTACTCTCCTATTATTTTTCTTTTCATGATCCGAATCGTTTTAACAACATGACGAAGCGAATTGGTATTGCCTGTCCATCCAACGATCCAAATTTTTTGGATCTAGATGGCGCATGCAAGGACATGAATGCAGGAGCCTTCCATGTCGCACTAGCGAATCAAATTGGCTTAAAAAAGCGCGGACTCGCCATCGATCGCAATCCGACTGCCGAAGTTTGGAATCAACCATTTGTAAAATACAAAAGCACCGTTTATCGCGTAGTAGATGCTGCTAGCGATGACTTATCTCCTGGTGCAAGCGCGAACGCGCGCAAAGAGATCTATGTTACTACCATCGCCACTTACGTCGACGAATTATTCAAGGATGCTCACTACGACGCCGATGAAGACGACCAACACTCGGAAGCATCTTACGAACCGGTGCTAGGAACAGACAAACAGTCAGCGAAGACCCTCACTTATAAGTACGTTCTGGAGCTCGATGCCCGAGACAATATTATCGGTGGCGATTGGACACCCGACGACACTACCGATCCTCACCCTGATTTCATTTGGCAAGTGAACGATACCGCTCCCACAAAAGTGAGCGACCAAAGCGGCGCTACTGATGACTGGAGTTTGCTCGAAGAAATCGTCCTCGAGGCGACCAAATACATGGGCGTTAGACAATAACCTTCAATTCACTTTTGTTTCGTGTAAATCACCATCGGAGATGCCCACTGACGAGAGCGCACTTCGTTACGAGAATAATTCCCTTTTATATTCGGTGCGTACTTAGATTCGATGACCTTATCAATAATAATATAATCTCCGTCTAAAACTGCCGGTGCATTCTGTTCACCAAAATAGCCTACTTGTTTGAATTCGCCAAAAATCCAAGGCAAAGGCCAAGTAAATTGGCTAATAATTTGAATCCTCATGGACTTTAAAAGCTCAGGATTTGCTTTCGCCTGATCCGTGATTTCCTTCATCGGCACCATGAGATCGCGGTAGGTCTGCCCATAAATGTACAAATGATCTTCGGCATCCACATTCACATAGGCTACATCATAAGACTGATATGCAGAAAAACCAAAACCCACCACCAGAAAACAAGTAAGGATACCCTTCCTGTTTTTCTGGTCCATCCACTTTGAAACCCAGAAGCTAGCAAAGAAAATAAATCCAAAATAGAAACTCATTACGCACCAAGGAGTTTTATAATTGACGATTGAGTACGCACAGAGCAAACCTACCGTCACAATGATGATCAGTCTTAACTCAGACGAAATTTTTTTCAATGCCAGCGGAGAAAGAATCAGTCCAAAAAACGCAAACCACTCCAATTCAAATAAAAGCTTTAACCAATAGTAAATAGGCTTTTGATGTCCGTTGCCCTTGGAACCCGTTTCACTCCAAAAGGCAAAGGCTTGAAAGAAATTTTTGATCCCATTTTCATCCCGTCCAAATGCGCTAAAAACCAAGAAGATAATGGCAAGCGCAATGCACAGAATGGACCCCAGCCCTATCGCTGCCTTCTTCTTATCTTTGAAAGCAATCAAGGGTTCTTCTTTGAGACGATTCGGAAAAAATCGATTTACAAAATAAAGCACACCTTCACCAATAAAAAGACAAGCCACAAAAAGTATAAAGTTTTCTTTGAAGCAGGCCATCAGTGCGAGAGTACCGGCTAAGCCAAGAATGTTTTTATAAGTGAAAGACTCTTTTCTAACTTTGAGCCAAAAATAGAGAAACAAAATGCAAGCCAACATGAAACCCATTTCATGAATGGCATACCTGGAATAAAAAACCATCGCCGGAGAAACCGCGAGGAAGAATGCCGCGATCCAGGCACCTCGATCGCTGATGTATTTTTTAAAGAGGAAAGGAGTGAAGGCAACCAAGCCACCCAAAATCACCGTCGAAGCTCTTAAGACTTCAATGGAACGACCGAAGAGTATTTCAAAAAAAGTGAGAATATAGAAATGAATGGGACCGTGATAATTTTGTGGGTCGTAACGGTAAAATCCATTCTGGAAAATCCCATCTACAAACCAACCATTCACCGCCTCATCGTGATGAGGGGGGCGGACGCCAAGATGATAAAAACGAAATAACAAGAAAAGCACCAATATCACGAGTCGAAAGTTCATAAGTGTTAGCAAAAGTGTACCATAGGTTTTTGGTCACTTGCATGAAATACTTCTCTGGAATTGGCATATTTTTGAGCATTTCCTCCAAAAAATTATGTTATGCTTTAGTTCAATGCAAAACTCGGCGTCCAAACCATGAAACACTTTTTAAAACCCATTTCGCTGTCCCTCGGTGCTCTCAGTCTCTTTTTAGTTTATTGCTGCTCGCAGATGCTGGAATGGGATACCGGCGGTAATCTCATTGCTCACAGTTATTCAATCTGGGGCGACTGGTCAGCGCACTTTAGTTTTATTTCAAACTTGCTCGAAAGGGGCCCCCACTGGCTCTGGGGCGACAATCCACTTTTTAGCGATACGCCTTTTCAATACCCCTTTCTTAGCCACGTGCTGACGGCGATTTACGCGTGGGTCTTTCATCTCGATGTAGCCGCTGCAGTCTACAGCTCAAGCCTGATGCTCCTCTTCTTACTCCCCTTCTCGCTTTACTATTTCTTCCAATCTTTTGCGCTAAAGTGTTGGACGGCATTTGCAGCTATTGTCCTATTTCTCTTTATCGGCGGCATTCAATTTTTGGACTCTAGTTTAAAAGCCAGTGAACCACTGACCAACCAATTCAACGAAGGATCTGTTTTCACCCAATTCGTCATCTTCGAACTCTTTCCTCAACGAGCCTTTCTTTTTGGCCTGATCGCTTTTTCATTTTTGATCGGTTTTTTGGTGCGGCTTCAAAACACTAAAAAAATCAGCACCCAACATTGGCTACTGATCGGCCTGGGACTGGGCCTGACGCCTCTGCTCCATCTTCACACCTGGATCGCAAGCGCCGTGTTCCTACTTTTCGTTTTTATTTTCCCCATCAAAGAAGCTTACCGAAAATCTCTATTTAAATTCGGCTTGGGCGTAGCGCTCTTCTCCCTGATCTGGATTTATTTTTTACTGATTCGCGGAGAGAAATCACATCAAGGTGGCTGGGACTACTGGTTTCCGGGTTGGGCTCAAAATTCAAAAGCTGGTCTGAAGGGCGCGATGGAAATGAATCCATTCGGTTTTTGGATTTACAATACGGGCATCTTACTTCCGCTCATGGGTTTTGGTTTTTACCGACAGCGCAAAACAAAAACTTTATTTGCACTTTTTGCATCGGGGGTTTTCCTGTTTCTGGTTGGGCTGCTTTTTAACATCCAACCTTATTTTTATGATAACCTAAAAATATTTACCTATGCCTTTCTATTTCTGGCGCCGTTTGCGGCCCTCGGAATTCAAGCCATCTTCGAATTTAAATATTCAAAATGGTTGGCTCCGCTCCTCGTGATCTTTCAATGCACCACGGGTTTTCTTGATTTACAATTCATGGCTTCAAAAAGACAAACCGCAACGTTTTTCTCGGCGGAGGAAATTACTCTTGCAAAAGAATTTAAAGAAGTACGATCTTCTGCCGATGCTTTAGTGCTGATCGTTCCCAGGCACAACCACTGGCTACCTTGCCTGAGCGGAAATCCAGTTGCAATGGGGTACCCTGGCTGGCTTTGGTCTTGGGGAATTAATTACGCCCCTCGTGAACAAGAGGTGAATCAGATTTTCTTGGGTGCGCCTAATGCACTCTCGCTCATTCATCAATTAGGTATTCGTTACATGGTAGTCAACAAACATGAATCCATTGGAACGAAGTCCATCAACTTTGAATTCTTAAAGTCGCAGTTCCCTCTCGCGCTTGAACGCGGAGATTGGTTAGTTTATTCAGTTAACAAATAAACGCCTAACCCTGCACACTACGTCATTTACCTTACAATTAAGGTATTTTTTCTATTTATTGCCTCGCGTTAAAAAATTAATTTAATTTTATATCCTCCATAGTGAATAAATGCAGCGGCGCAAGTGATGCTTTTTTGCACCACCTAACTGCGAGTGATCTCAATGAATTTTCTATCGATACTCTCTTACGCAAAAACCGTGCTATTTAAGTTTTGTATTTTGTTGCATCGACCTAGTTTTTTTCTAGTCACAAAATATTTAGGAGAGCTTGAGATCTCCACGATAAAATAAAGGGAAGGATCGTAGAAGTTTACGATCTCCCGTCTAATAACCCTTTCAAGGAAGAGAGGTGTCCATGAAACGTCACCACTATTTACTGATCGCTGTCACTTTCGCATCGAGCGCCTGCAACCTTACTCCGGCGCCAAATCTAACCCTCCCCAACACCGGCGCTAACAATGGTGTGGTGAGTGCGACACCTACTCCGACCACGTCTTCAACTGGTGGCTCCACTTCAGGAAGCGTTAGCCCTTCACCTACCGCAACTCCGGTGAGCGGAGTTCCTACTGTATCCGCTTCTCAAAAACTCATGCTCGATCAATTTATTTCCGTCTTTGAAAATTCCACCACTACCCTGCAATACGCTTACATTGCTGCAGAAGGTGATGGACGCGGATACACAGCCGGACGTGCGGGGTTTACCTCACGTGATGGCGATATGTTGGAAGTGATTCAATTTTACGCTACCATGAATCCCTCTACGCCACTTAAAGCGTTGATTCCCACTTTGCAAAATCTTAATAATAAGGACAGTGGCTCTACTGCTGGACTTTCTTCACTCCCTTCCGAGTGGGCGACTGCCGCAGAAGATCCTCTCTTTAGACAAGCACAAGATCAAATCTCCGATGAACTCTATTTCAATCCGGCCATGGTTAGAGTGCAAACATTGAACATTAAAACTCAAGCGGGAATATTAGTAATGTACGACGCGGCCATTGAACATGGAGTAGACGGAGTCGATGGCGTAGACGACATGATCAGCAAAATGGGCGCTCTTACCCAATACAAAACTGAAGTGGCGCTCCTCGATGCTTTTCAGAAGATACGACGTGCCACACTCTTGAACCCTGCAGATAAAAGCACTCAAGCAGTGTGGAGCCAATCCGTAGGCCGAGTGGATGCAATCCAAGCGGTAATCAATTCAGGAAATATGGAGTTGTTGCCGCCGATTACGATTGATCCATTCGGGGATACTTTCGTACTTACTGGGACGTAGTCGCTCACCGAAAGGCAATCATTCAATTACCTAATTTTTGGATTAGTCGGACTTGGGAGGATCGGAATACGTGGAGTTGCCGTAGGTTTTGGAGTGGGTGTAGGCGCGGGCGCGGCTTTTTCGCAAATCGCGGAGTCATTTAAAATACCAGTTGACTTAGGCACCAAGCCGGCACAACACTTTTTCGGATACTGTCCGGGCCTCGCAAAGACAGGCTGACCCACATTTGCGCAAGAACTAGGCCCCGCAGCCGGAGCCTGCGCAAAACTCACTACGCTACCAGCACTGAACAAGACTAAAACTAAGCATAATATTTTCATGATCATATTCCCCTTGGTAAAATAATCTACCTGTTAGGGGGCCGTTTCAACGAGTTTTGCGCCTAAAGATAGGCCATTGGTCTTATTAAATACCATTTATATAACAATACTTTACGCCAGGGTTTACGAAGACACAGAGACCTTATATGGCCAGCCAAGATTAGTTTCGTTTCTTTGCGCTCTTCGTGGGGCTGTTACTGACAATGGGGTCTTCTACGAGGACTCGTGTGAATGCACTCACATTGGCGATCACCTTTGTTGAGGTCTTAAGACTCCAGGTCAGCTCAAGCCCTTCCAAATCTGCATCAGAGCGCACCGAATTCGAAACGGGGAAATGGAGATCCACCGTACGAGAGAACCCACTAGGAATGTCAATCTGATCGGCGGGAACAGTGCCTTTGGGAAACCAACCTGCAACAACGGCACCAGCGCCTTTATACTTCATCTTCTGCAGTTTTGAGTCAAGATGCCAAATCTTTCCTTCATAATTTTCAAAGTAATATCTCACTTGAAATACAGGCACGTGATCCACTTGACGTATCCCCATAGGAAAAATCCTGACTGAACTCTTCTCTTTGCCATCGGCAATTAAAATTATTTCTCCGGGCTCAGCGTTCAAACTCACTTTGGGAACGGAAGCGGGCGCGAAATAGTAGTGAGAGCTTGCGCAAGCTTGCGCAATCAGCATTAACAGAACAATACCACCTGAGAATTTAACCATGAAAAGAGCACCTTTCAGGATGATTCGTGCAATTTCGCACCTCTACGGTTGAACCACTAGATATTACTCAATCGCTCATCACCATGTCAACGTGAAGTCCTCTGTAGTGAGTTCATCGTGACCGTGATCCGCCATTTTTACGTCGCTCGCCTTGCCCCATCTTTTATATATTACCTATAAACTATGTAATCAAGGTGGAGGCAAAATATGCAGTGTCATAAAGGGGCCAAAGCAAAAAAGTCCAAGACTATTCAGTAGCTATGTTGGCATTTATCTTGCGACACTAAGGGATGAGAGGTGCATTATGATTAGCCAAGGAAGGCAAGTCGGCTCTTTAGTAATAGGTCTATTTTTTCTTTTAACCGGATGCGGAAGCCACCAAGGATGGAGCTCTTTCCCAGTCACCATTTATGCTGACTCTACCATCATGAACTCCGCCCAAGCGCAATCTGATTTGCAAGACGCACTTCAGTTTTGGGAGACGAGAACCGGAAAGAAATTATTTAATTTTCAAGGCGACTGGACTCAGTCAGGCCTCCCCTACACAGGCGATCCATCCAACCCAAGCAGCATCCTAGGAAATGTGATTTTCTTCCAAAATCCATGGCCTTTTGATGCAAACAAAATTGGAATGACCACGGCTAGAATGAACGGCACTGAAATTGATTCGGCCATGATCATGATTAACGCTAACACTTCATTTTGTAGCGGTGATTGTACTAATGACGATCGCTCAAGTGAGCGAAAGACCTTTGCACACGAACTCGGACACTTTATTGGCTTGGCACATATCAATGATCCAACCAACATTATGTACCCCACCTCTTTACCGGGTGGTACCCTGACTGGTTTGACGGTTGATGATGCCACACTCACCAACCTGATTAGTGCCGCGCAATGATCCAAAAATGCAACTGAAGCGAGCATTCCAATAAAAGTGCAACGTTAAGCCAATGGCCATATTAAACGCTATTGTTTTTCACTCGACTCAATCAAAATTACAAAATAAGAATAGCCCGATTTCACCTGAGCTGCCCCCGCTTGTCGCGAAATGAAAATGCCTCGTTCTCTTTGCATCTTGTGCAGAACGTTTTTGCACTTGCGAGCAGATCGCTTACCAAAAATCATAGATAATTATTATCAAAATTTGCATTTAAGTAATTAACGCAATTATAACTACTACTAAACATTGCTTCAACATTCATTTCTTTATTCAACAAGAGGTCGCCGTCACAGCGATGGTCCCCTTTCACATGCGTAGTAAGATACTGTACACAATTACTGTTTGAGGAAAATATACTATTTGAAGCTACTCCCTCTTTATAGGTGAGCAGATCACCATCGCAGCGATAATCACCTCTCACTTGCGACTTCAAATACTTAATACACGCGACAGATGAATCAAAAATACAATGAGAGGTTACGCCGCCATTAAATAAAAGCAGCTCGTTTTCACAGCTATAGCTTTCGTCACTTGCAAAGCTTTTGCTCAAATTTAATGTCAGCAATCCTAGCAAGAAGAAGAAACAAAAGTGGTAATTTTTACTCATTTTTAGCCTCCCATAATAAATCCAATGATTAATCTCTAATTACATTTCGAAGTCCTTTATTTTATCAAGCGTCACTGGACTTCATTGGTCACGCATTAATTTAATGCTTTCAAAACATCATTCGTTCACTATTATTTTGTTTTACCGAGCAAAATCCGTGAACTTCAACCTTGCTCGGCATTTCTTTGTTTAAGCGAGCAACACTCGCATTAAAAATCAGTATAAATCTCCAGTTTTGATATAAAGAAATTTAACGGAGAACAATTTATTTTCTACTGTTTCATAAGCACATTGTGGAAAAAAATCTTTAGAATTTTCCGAGCAACGCTGAAAATTCTTTTGACTTAGATCAATTTTTTGCTGGATATGCTCACTAATTCCACCGTTGTCAGCAGTTTCATAGGAATCGAGTCGAAAAGTGGCCGAGTCATGTTCGTGCCAAAGGGGTCTCATTTGTCTCTTGTCAAAATTTATGACTTCTTCATTAGGCTTTATATAATCCCAGAAAAGAGTTACATCAGCGACATCAATTCTCAATTCCCTGCTCGTAGGCAGCGGTTTTTTTGGCGTAATACTCAACAACTTTAATTCATAAACATCTACTGCACGGTTTGTATCCGCCTTTGCGCTGGTCAAAGATTGCATCACACAGAATAATACAATCGCAGCAAATTTATTAATTGGCATTTTTTTCAGCATTTATAATCTCCGTTCACTAATCCAATGAATAGTTTTCTAATCACGTTTTGAAGTCCTTTATTTTATCAAGCGTCACTGGACTTCATTGGTCACGCATTAATTTAATGTTTTTCAAAACAGCGCTTGCTCACAAATGCTTCACTTAACCGCGCAATGTGCATGAACCGTCACCTTGCTCGGACTTGCTTAACGTATTGCTTCATAATAGATTGTTACCGAAGGAAGACATAGTGGAGGAAGGATAGAATCCTCATGCAGACTCCTCTTCGGCATCCTTCTTTAAGAGTTTATAGAAAAACTCTAATTTCTCTTGAATCTGCTTTGAGAGATGGAATGGGTTTGTCTCATCTTTAATCTTTTGGATCTTTACTTTCATTTCTTCAGTCAAGTACCCAGACTCCATCAAGCGGTTGAACGGAGTTTTCGGAATGTCATATTGCCTTTTGATTTTTGAACCAACACGCTCTTTTCTGATGAGCTTCATTTGAGGCATGTAGTAGTTTTGCAACCTACAAAAATCACGATACACATCATTCATTACTGGGACTAACATCGCTCGATCAAAACGCTCATAACCAAATAATTTGCGAACGTGGGTCCAGTTCTTTTGCTCCACTTTTGCATTATCGTTTTTCTTATACGGCCGGGACCGAGATAACTTAAACCCCATCTTCTTTTGCGCTTTATCTGTAAAATAGCGGTATAAATGATCGTTTAGGAATTCACTCCCATTATCCGAATTAAATGCCACCATTTCAAATGGCAGATCAATTTCGATGTCTTTAATCGCGTTCAGAACTCCAAGAGAACCCTTGCCCCAGATTCCTCGAATCTCTGTCCATCCGGTAAACTCATCGGTAAATGTTAAACTCCAGATATGTTCGCCCAATAAACTTCCTCCGCAGTGAGCAACCGTATCGGCTTGAATAAAACCAGGGCGCTCAATGCTCCTATCTAAAAGTTTTATCGGAATCAGTGTTTTCAGTAAAGTACCAGGCTTCGTTCCTGTTCTTTTTCTACGCCGATACTGGGCTCTGTACGGCTTTAAAATCCGATCAATTGTGGAAGGTGATATTTTAAGAAGATTTGCCTTTGTTTGAGCGTCACATTCATACCATTTAAACCAATCTTCAAATGATGCTTGCATCCTTTTTGAGCACAGCTGATTACCCTGAATCCAGAGCTTGCGCAGGTGTTTCACCAGTTCCTCATCGTGGAATTGTTTCTTACGCCCTCGACGCTTCATTAAACGGAGCGCTGGAGCTTTGCCCTGCCTGGCGAGGACCGATTGACGAATTAACCGAATCACCGCTTTTCGGTGCCATTCCCGTGACTAAACTAAATTGATTTATAATTTCAGCTTTTTCCTTACGATTTGATTTTGGGTAACAATCAACCACTTGCATTAAATAGTGCCTTTTTAATTCTATACTCATCCGTAGTTGCCCTTTCTTATCCATAAGTTAGGTGTCTCCATTTCGGTAACACCTATTATGAGTCAACGATCTGCAAAGTCAAAATTCAAGCAATCCCCAAATCAGCTTCGGTAACAATCTTTATGAGTCAATTCGGATCCGAAATGTCAAAAATGACGCAGTTGATTTATAAAAATAGCAATGAGAGAATGATTTTTACCTCGAACTTCCGTTAATTCATTATGCGGTTGCGGCTGCCACCCTCAATGACTCCCAAACAAACCCAAGCATTTCTCGTGCACATGCAACCTTGATCTTATTGATTGGTTTACCTGCATAAAGTAAGTACATCATCATACCTCCACACATTTTCAATTAAAAATGTGTGGAGGTATGATGATGCACGAGATTTGAGCGGGGCTCATTCCGTGTCTGAGTCCGAGCTCAATCATCTCATCCACTTCCTCGTCTGCGCAGCGATCCTGGGAGGCATTACTTTTCCTAATCTCGTATAGTAGCTGTGCGGTCTCATAAAAGTAAAATCCCTCATAAGAATTTCTCTCGAGTTCTCTATAGATTGTACTTTTGGGTCGCCCTAGTCTTTTTGCTATTTCAATCGGTGAAACTGGAACTTGTAGTAATGCGCCTATTTGAATACGGTCATAACGGGTCAGATGATGGTGGGCCATGGGGCAAGGTGCTCCTGTGTTTGTTGTAAGAATTCAAACAGCCTACCATTATCTGATTCTTAACAATTTCAAACACTTCCCACCGGGTGCACTTCACAAAAAAATTCGCCCTTTCCTTTAAGTGCATTTATACACAATACTTGATTAAAATGGGCGGAAATTTTATAAGATCAAAATTCTAAACATCAATGATAGGCATTGAGGAGCCCTACTCCATGCTCACGACTATATCTCCTACCTCATCTGTCCGCTGATAGGGAATGCCGAGTTCTTGCAATCTCGCCATCACACTGGGATGAGGATGGTGGTAATGATTATGTTTTCCTACAGAAATCCACACTTCATCCGGTTGAAGAACCTTCAAGAAAGCCTCTCCAGACGAAAATCTTGAACCATGATGACTCACTTTCCAAAATTTATGGGGATAAGAGCTCAGCTCTTGCTGAAACACGTTCGCAAACTTTTCTTCCTGAGAAACGTCGGCATCTCCCAATGCAACGTAGGCCCGAGAGGGCGAAACTTCAATCACCGAACCCGCCATGAGCTCATTCCCATTTCCTCTATGGTCAGAACTGGCAAACCATGCGGTTTTCGGTATTTGCATGCATGATTGATTGCTCAACTCAGTATCTGCCGCATGTTCTAACAAATAAGAAACTAACTTTCTGCCCTTTTCACTTTTCCAATGGTTCTCATGAGTTTGAATACAATGAACGGGCAAAAGATTTGAAAACACCTTCACTGCACCAATATGGTCCTCATCTAAATGAGTAAACAATATGGCATCCACTTCACTCACCCCATACCGCGAAAACTCATGAATCCAGTCACTGGGCTTCATGGCCTTTGCGCTACCCACATCAATCATTTCAACCCGTCCATGTTTTTCAATCAAAAGACCATCCCCCTGCTTGACATCCAGCTGAACCAGCCTTGAATCATTCAAAAGTTGGGGGGAAGACACTCGCACTAAGATTGCAAGAATCACTAAACTCACCAGTCCATAGAACTGAAGTCTTCTCACTTTTACAAAATAGAGATACACCATTAAGCCAACACTCATGGCGAGAGAAAGCATCAAGGTCCGAGTTGAAATGACTGAAAAGGTAAGGCCCTGAGCAGGCAAGAGTAATACAAAATCAATAAACTCTTGCCATGCGAACTCAATCCACGAAAGCGAGTGCGGCGAAAACAAAATCCCTATGACACTGAGTGGGTATAATATAATACTGATCACGGGAATCGTGATTAAACTATAGAGCGGAGTCATCCAAGCAATCTCATGATATTGACAGAGATCCACCACGGCCGTGAAAGCCCAAGAGCCAAACGCCATCGATACATGGTTCATCATGCCGCTTTCAAAAAGTTCTGCCGCTAGCAAGCCCCCACTCACTGCCAAATAATAGTGCAATCTACCGGAATCAATATTGAGGATTAGATCCAATGCGAACGTGATCACGAGCGGATAAAAGACTCGCCACTTCATTCCTTTCTCTTGGGCAAGTTTTCGGATAAAAAAAGTAATGAGAGGCCGGGCAAAAGCGATTCGGAATTGTTGCAAATCCCACATTAGGAGAACAATAAAGTAACTCAAGGTGCGTAGGAACCATTTCGGTAGGCCCGTGATTTCGGCAATTTTCTCCATAAAACTCAAAAATGCATAAATATGAATTCCGCTCGCCGTGTACAAGTGCACAAAACCGAGTATCCGCATGATCCCCTCAGGAGAGCCAGTCGTCGTCTCATTATAAATCAGCTTTTGAAAAACTGAACGCCAAACACTTGACTCGATCATGAACGTACTCACTGCAGGAACCATACCCACTCGCAAGCAGAAGAATTTTGCGCTAAGCTTGAAAGATGAAAACAAAGTGGATTGCAGAACATTTTGAAACTATTCAATTCGTCGTTTTAATTGTTGCTGCCTACTTTGGATGGACCACACTACGCTCGCGACAAAAAGAAACCAATTTTAAAGTCCGAGAAGCTGACCGCAATGACTTAAATCGAATCAAAGGACCTTCAGCTCTTGCCGATGCAAAACTCAGAGACGCTTCAAAAAAACAAAATACCCCACAACTCAATCTTCCCGGAATTCGTTTGCATGGTGCCCCACATGAAATTTTAGGAATTGCTGAGAATGCGAACGAAGCAGAAATCATGAAAGCCTACAAAGATGCCATCAAACTTTATCACCCTGATCGCATTCAGGGCCCAGCACAAGAACAGATCAAATTTTATCAAGAAGCGTCTGCACAACTCAATAAAGCAAAAGAAGAGATGCTACAGAGGTTTCGCAAGCGCTAACGAGAGGTAGATGATCGTTCGTAAAGGCGCGTGATGATCCACGTCTCTTCATAATCTTGGCACCGAGCTTGCACTCCCACTCCTCATGCAAGTCATTTCTATTTTTCAAGATCAGTTTCATCCACAAAAAGTGTTAATAGAAATGAGTACACGCTTTCAAATTCCTTCGTTTCAAATTTTAGGTTTGCCGGCGCCCGAGATTCAAGAAGCAAGAGAGCGAATTATGGCGGCGTTTATGTCTTCAGGTTTCGATTTTCCAAAAAAGAAAGTGGTGGTTAACCTTGCGCCTTCTGCACTTCCAAAATCCGGAACCGGCCACGACCTTGCGATTGCGGTCACTATTTTGCAAGAGGTGCTCGATATTCCCTGGCCCGAACATCTCCTCGCTTGGGGCGAGCTCGGGCTCAATGGTCGGGTAAAACCCTGTGGGCATATCGGTGCGCTCATCGAAATTCTCATCACCGAGAACCTTCCCCTTACGCTTCTTCTTTGCCCAGAGGATGCGATACAGTTTTACACCTACGTTTCCTGGCGAATCGAGAATCAACTCCCCGCCCTGCCCGAGTTTAAACTCCTGTGCATCCGGGCATTAGAAGAAATCCCTGATCAAATTCAGAATCCAAAGAAAATAAATTTGGAAAGTCTTTCCAGCACAGAATTATCCCATACACACATTTTTCCCACTCCCCTTGCGCTTCTGCCCCTTTCTTCTCCTTTGAGGCGTTTGCTCCATATCACCATGGTGGGTCGTCACCATGCGCTGCTCTTGGGTCCCAAGGGAGTAGGAAAATCTCAAATGCTCGAATGGTTTAAGGCCCTCACCCCCAACAGCAAACCCTCTCAAACCTGGATGCGACTTTTACATTCCGAGAGTAAAACCACACATTTTACTTTCGATCCACCCATCAGAAGAGTTCATGCGCAGGTGAAACCGGCGCACCTGTTTGGAAGTTTCAATACAAAGGGCTTTAAGGCTGGCGAATTGGCACTTGCCCACGGAGGGCTCCTCATTGCAGATGAATTTTTGGAATGGCACCGAGATGCAAAAGAATGTTTACGAGAACCACTTGAGAAAAAAGAAGTATACTTCACTAAACTTCAAGGAAGTATTCACTATCCTTGCGATATTCACTTTGTAGGCACTGGCAACTTATGTCGATGCGGAGGAATGCCCGAGGAATTCATTTCTTACATTCAACCGGATGTCTTGCTCACCTTGAGGGATAAACTCCCCCCCTGCAAATGCCGCCACCAAGAAGTGCGCGACTATTTCGGAAAAGTTTCAGGCCCCATTGCAGATCGCATCGACTTAGTCGTCGTCATTGCCCCAAGCAAACCTTCTTCAGCAGAAGAGAAAAGCGAAAATAACGATACCGTTTTTGATCAACTCGAATCCATCAAAAAAGGCGTTGCAAGAGACCGTGCATTCGCACTACAACACTTCTCGTATTTGCCTGGTGAAATACCCGCCTCTGTATTAGAAGAACGCTATTCTAGGAAAAAGTCATTTGAACTTTTACTCGAGCCCATTCAGAGCTTGCGATCACGGCATAAAATTCTAAGAATCGCGCATACGCTTCAGGCCATGGACCAAAGCGTGATCATGAAAGAAGTACATTTATTTGAAGCGATTCAATTACGGTGGAAGGAGCCGACTTGAAGCATACACGGTTAAAAATCGGTAAGCTCTCAAAACCATTAAAGAATCATATATATGGCATTATTACCATATATATGAGATCATAAAAACTACGTGAAGGCGAAACTTAGGTTTCACCGTAAGCTGACTATGGTGCATTCGACATCGAATGATATTGCAATTGCAGAGCTTAGTATTTATGACGTACCTGTTTCGCATCATTATCGAGGAATGAGGGATTCATTATATGAAACTTAAAAAGGTTAAAATCATTGTCCAGCCAGTTGAATCTGTAAAGACAGAATGGGCTCGTGCGTTCAAAGGGAAGTCTCACTCTGTACAACTCAAAGGCACCATCGTGTTTACTAGCCTGAGCGCAATCGCAAAAGCACTTTCACCAGTACGCCTTGAACTATTGGGTGTGATTCTCAAACAGAAACCAAATTCAATTTATGCACTTGCTAAGTTGGTTGGCAGAGACTTTAAAAATGTCTATTCTGATACGAAAATTTTTGAAGAGATTGGTTTAGTAGATCTCAAACATAGCGAAAGTAGGCGCGATTCAATTCGTCCAGTTGCTAAATATAGTGGGTTTGAACTTGATTTAGCGGCTTAAATAAGTAAATGGATCATTAAGTTTGTTCGCTGATAGAACACATGGTGGCTTCAGGGTGTGGGACAAGCAACTACGGTTCCATCGCTTGATGGGTGTACTTCAGCACCTGAATTATTATAACACCAGCTGGTAACACCTGGAGTAGCGCCATCCACTAGTCCATGCGTACTTTCATCATTATCGTAACAAATACTGGAAAGCTCTTGAGTAGAGTTACAGGCACAAGTGGTACTCGAGCAACTAATTACAGAGCGTTGACGCTCATACTGTACGTGTGTCGATGCATCAGGTAATGTTGCCACTGGCCCAATACACCAATTATTTTCAGTATAAATCCAAGTCGCGGGGTTCGCCTGGCATGATTGCCAGCCCGCCACTGGCATATAACATAAAGCAGTAGAGCCATTCGGAAAGTTTTCCCAAGTACTGGTGCAATTTGCCGAGGTGGCTAAATTACAATCACTTAAATTATCGTACGCACCAAAGGAGGCTGCACAAGAAAAAGTCACGATGGGAGTGGCGGTGGGAGCAGCCAATAAATTTTGTTCTACAATACCCGTGCACGAACTCACACCGGCGTTTACCGTGAAGAAGAAAATTAAAAATAAGCCAATCCCCCATTTTTTCATACTTTATTCCACCGGATTCCCGCAGAAGCGAATGGTGGGGGTTGCTGGATTACTGTAAGGTTCCATGTGAGCACCCACTCCCCCCGCACCACTCATCAGAGGTTGTAATATCGGTGTCCCGTTACTCACACCACAACAAGCAGAGCTCGGAACTTTCTTACCCACTTTTGTTGCATCCGCATTCACAGAATATTCGCAACTAAAAGTTTGATCATGTGCCATATCATTCCGAAGCATGCTATCGATGTCCGGGTCTGCAGCTTGTAGCGGAAAAGTGGTATAGGTTGTGGAACTTGGTACTACGGTGCGATCGCAGGTATTAGTATGTGCGGAGCCCGCAGGTGCCAAATTAGTGAGAAAAATCGTACATCCCGTAACGTCTGCTGTGGTATTAGTACAAATTTGACTCACGCTATTTGCGGTTGAAATGATGCATTGATTATTTAATGAATCTAATACCGTTGATGTACCTACACCCACTTGATGCGAAGTAAACCACTTCACCAGCGCCGTACTACCCGGAGTAGATGGAGGGGCAACAGGATATGCCCCGGTATAGTTCACTACCATTCCGGCATTCGTGGTACCGGTAAAAACCTTCTTTGCATTCACGGAAGCCCAATACGGATTTTGAGTGGGGTATGCTTTGGTGCACCATCCGTAGTGATCTGAATCTTGCTTGAATACTTCCATTGGTGGCTCAACATATGGATCGGAAGCAGGGACGCATGCTTGAAAGGTGGTGTCCTCAATGTAGTTTGGAGTCCATGCATCAATGGGTCTAATAGGAATTTCATCGAGGTATACTCGCTTAGTGCCCAAGGCTGGTAGTGATCCAGCATCAGTCGCAGCACCACCTAATGTCACAAAATCAGTTCTCATTTGGGTTGAAGTCAACAAACGAACATCAAGTATTTGACCTAATGTTTGATCTCTATCTACATAAGGTAAAGTTGCTCCACAAGAATTCACTGATCCACCCGCAAGATCGATGTTCGGCAGAATGCGTCCATCGGGATTCACAGAAACATTATAACCTGCGAATTTCTGATATTGGTAATTTGAAGTCGACCTGTAAGTGGGAACAGCGTACGAAGTAACTGAACCCGAGGTGGTTACATTTAGATGACTTCCAAAATCGACGGCCCCTACCGTTCCCGCTGCCACCCGATTCGTCACACCCTCATGATCGAACCAAGAAAAATTACAGGGCTTCGGACCATAAATCATGGACCCCGTTGGCACTCCACTACTGTTAACCACTAAACGGTCGGGAACATAAACTTCGTCCGCTTCATTGTAGGGACCGAATGCCGTTTTTGCACTTGAAACCTTTCCATCTGCTCCAAAGTATGCAGGATACATGGCGCGATAGCGACGTAAGCGAGTGAGCGGTCTGGTACGCCCGTTACTGTCGGTGAGCGATCCACAAGTGCCATTTGACTGCGGAAGTTTTGCATAACCCATGCACTTGATGGTGATGCCATTTTCACTCAAAATGTTTCCGGTAACAGAACCCGCATGACAACTTCCCTCCTCACTGCCTGCGGTCCAAAGCGTGGGATCACTAGAAGAATCGCCAGGTATATAAAGAACAGATGCTGCTCGTACCCCCACGCTCCAGTCAGTGGAATATGTGGTGGCGAGTGCAAAAGTGGTATCAAGCGGCCAAAACTTACGCTGCTCTGAAGTGGGCGTGGCGGTCACTGAACTGTAATGAATAGATTCAAATACCTGAGGGCATTCATAAGATGATGTAGGCGTATTGATTTGGCCCAAAAAGTCTGAACGAACATAAAGATTACGATAATAACTTTGCGCCGAATAGCCGCTTCTCGGAGTGACATTGCAGTTGGTGCCCCCCGATGCAGTACAAAAAGCGCTACTAATAGCAATCGTGGTCGTCCCACCAGCCGGATTAGTTGCAGCGTTTAATTGATTAAGAATTTCATATGGCACCTGAGCCAAACTTTTTGAATAACATGAATAACGATGCACATTTCTAAAAGGAGTGAGCGTACTATCCATAAAATCACCCGTCGACGAGATGCTGGTACCTTTTTTATAGGGTATGGACTGAACCAATAGGCCTGTAGAATTCGAATTTGGTGTAGCGATAATATTCACAGTCACCGTAATCCCGGTTGCAATTTGATCCCAATCACTTTGCAACATTTGGCATTTCACTAATGCAGTTTGCGCTTCACTGATAGGGAATCTTTTGGTTCGTGAGTAGGAGATATTTGTACCTGTGACGGAATTAATATCCGTCCAATCGAGTTCACACATGCATCCCTTAGTGCTATCGGTACTGCTACAAAACTGAGTGAGAGGTAAAAAACCGGCAACTGTGGAATCTACCGATAAATCCAACTCTAAGCTTGGCGCACCAGCTGCGATGGTTCCAGAAAGCGGCCCTTCGGTCACATTTTTCATGATGTGGGTAAATGAAGTGGTATTCCCATTCGACAATGTTGCAGGATTATTCACCGTACTCAGTGAACCGTACTGGCTGATATTGGTACAAGAAACAAAACCGAAAGCGATTAAAATTATTTTATACTTAGTCATAAAATTGCACCACACAGAGTGGATAAATATCTGCACCTACCGTTGACCCCACTTCGAGGGTATTGATGTTCCACTCAATTTTCTTATTGGAGGGGCAAGTAGAACTTTCAATAACGCCATTACAATCAGCACTGGCTCGATAAGTTTCAGGTACATATTGCGGATATGAGGAGCTCGTCGTAAATTTCATATTTTGGTCATTCACCGTAGTTTCAGTTATTACAAAAAGTTGATCAATATAATTACTAAGTCCAGCAACCAACGGGCTTGAGGTAATATTGGGGGAAAAATCTGCAGGAGTGGCTTCGGGTAGAGCGCCCGCAAGAGTTGGATTTCCAGACCCAGCTGGAATTCCGCCGCCCGCGCGACCAGTACAACCAAGAGGTGCCGGCGTACTAACCGCAGTAAAGACAGCCGTAGGAACAGGAGTTGCCCCAGGAGCAACAGCCGGACTTACACATTCATCTACCGCACTCGTATACAATCCCCACGGGAACGACTGAATCATCGTCAAAGTAATACTAGAATTAAATGCAAATGGACTTGGGCTCCAACCTTCTTGGCCATTAGAAAAAGAAAGTGGATCAATATTGTTACAAGTATTTGCGGACGTCGCATCCCCTCCCACCACTACTACTCGTGAAGCAAGCACGCTTCCATTGGCAACAGCAGTCTGTGGAGTAAAATTACCGAGTGTCACGCAAGAAGGAACCGCACCTCCACCCGGATTACAAGCAATTCCACTTTGCGCAAATGAAGAGATGGAAACAGAGCTCGTAACTTTAGTGGGGGCACTGATATTATTGGACCTAAAGTTCCATAATTTTACCCAAGTGGCATTAGGCGGCAACTGAATATTCGGGCAACTAGAAATTCCGCTCGCATTTGCCACTGGTTGAGCCGCGTAACCGATAATTTCATAATCTGCAGAAACGTAATCATTAGCAGGAGTTTGAGAAGGTGCGATGGCGGCCTTCAATGGAACTTGGAAAACTCCATAAGCACTTTTCGCAACTGCGAATGAAGAGCGACGCTTACCTGTCGAAGTAGAAGTGAGACTCACCGGAATTTTTCCGCTCGATAAACTACTTTGAGGATACATCAGTTGGCCATCGCCTGCACAAAAAGCACCAGTACAAATGGATGATGAATATACATTCGGATTTGCCCACCACTGCAACGAGCGATCTTGGGTCGCGGTCAATGTGCATTCCCACCCTGAGCCCTGTCTCGATTGCAACGATACCAGAGAATCACTTACGTTCGTAGTATAGTAATTAAAGGGATAAACCACATTCGGATCTTCAGACTGAAACGGATCAATCATGGTTGAATCATAGGGGTCTAAAATATCTTCGTGCTTGCGGCATTGATACCGTTGTACTTGGCTATAGCTCACAGGATTAGTGAGATCGATGTAACTAGTCGTTCCTGAAAAGGCCCCGCCACTGAGCGGAACCGTGAGCGAGTTTGAAGCATCAGTTCCACCTACAGTCACTATCCTGAGACTGAAACTGGTGATCCCGCTCGTCACTTCATTCTGACAACGAATTAAATTTGATTCTTCGTAATCTACATTACCTTGTACTACTTGGACTCCAAGGCCAGGTTGAGTAAACGTATATTCACATTTGCATTTTGAATTTGGAACCTGAGTGTCGGCGCAATAAGAATCAAATTGTGCGTTTTGCCCGATCACATCATAGTCGCCAGGAATAGCTTGACTTGGATATACACTATAAATGCTGAAGTTTCCGCCAGAGCTGTTTACGCTCGTATCGGTGAGCAATGTATTCGCTCCAGTACCAGCAGCACTGAGATTTGAAGCAATATTGGTGCACGAAGTATTGAGCGCTAAAAGGAAAAGAGACGCCAACACAAATTCATTTGAAAAAATGAATTGCAAAACTGACTGAATGAAATGAGTTGATCGCGAACGATCTCTCCTCACGTTTTCCCCCATAAAAGTAACCCCAACATTAGGTACTGCAAGAATTGTTCTTACAGTGGGGCCTTATATTTATTCGGTTTTTTTTTTGAAATACTGAAGAAAACTTAGACACCGTCAGGATCCTGACATCAACTAATTTGCTCTATTTCCTAGGCGATATATGTCTATTTGATATAAATAATAGGAGCCGCGTATCCGATCAATCCGCACACGGTCAATGAGTACGTTTTGGGACACAGGAAGATAGACCTGTTCCGTTCGGAGTGAGCCGAAGGGATCTTCGAAAGTTGCGATTTCCTTCAAATAAACCGGAGTCGAAGAATAGTCGCTCCAGGGCCTTGGCTGCTGTATACCCAACAAAGTGTCAAGACTTTGTCCCGTGCCCACCAAACTTACCTTTAAGATCGTTCGATCATTTTGACTGAGACCCACATCAGGCCAAACAGAATTTTCATTCATCGAAAGATAAGTCACGTTCATCAACAAGTCTTCATTCGCACCGAGCTGGGTCCGATCAAGATCAATATTCACACCACCCACATACGATTTCGTCGTATCTGCATCCGGGCTCAAGATCGGCCCTTGCCCCGCACACAAATCATCGCGAGCTCGGTAATAGGAAGTTCCATAATACTCAGGAGTGGCAGTTGGAACCGGTGTAGGCGTGGGGTCGGGAGTAGGATTCGGTGTAGGATTAGGCGCAATCGTGGGCGAAGGCGTAGGCACGGAATAAGGATCCAAATCAAAATCAGCACAGGAAGTAGGCGCTACGGTCCCAGTTCGATAGGAACATTGGTCCGTTTGCACCACGTTTTCAACCGTATTAGGATAATTGGTTTGAGTCATATCAACCGAAACATTTTTTACAAAAGTGGGTCTCGTGGTGGGCGAAAGTTGATCTGGGCTGGTTGAATACGGAAAAATACTGGGTGAAGTGCCTGCGTAGTCATTTCCTGTAACATAATAATTTTTGACCACATCACCTAAACATTTAAAGTTCGTGCTCTGTGGAGTCACAAAATCAGTAAGACTGGTAAAATTTCCAGTATGAAAAATAAATCGTGCAGCAGGTTCAAGTCCACCACTCACCACCGGAGTTGGCGCTGCAGTGGCCGTAGCCTGGGTGTTCGGTGTCATCGTACCACCGCAGGAAATGAAGATGGCCGCAAGGGTGGGTACTAACAAATATTTTTTTAAATTTTTGCGACTTCGATGATCATAATGAACTTTTGTCCAGATGCATGCCATCGCTATATCCTCATCAAGGTGATGGAATGAATGACGACGCCAAGACAGAGGGGTGAACTACCGGTGCCACAAAAACTGTTTACATATGCCGAGCCATTGGGAACACCAAGAAGAGAATCATAAGTATCATCCACCCTTCCCTTCACTCGAGAAATTTGAATGACGCTCATGTTTGGATAGGCAGAAATGGGAATAATAAACTGCTTCACCTTTATTGGAGATCCTTTATAACCGGCCACATGACAGCCATCCAAAACCGAAAGATCATTACCAGATCCATTAGGTAAGCAAGAGGCGTAATTGGGGGGGACAAAAGTAGCAAAAGGCACCGGTGCGGATGTACCGCTCAAAGTAGTATTCCAAAAAATCTTCCAGAGTTGATCTACAAAATCCTCCGGATTATGATCAAGCGCCTTGTCCACAACATCGGAATCCAGATTAGCGCGCAACCCCGATGCTTGATATTCTATTTGAATCATCAAATTCTCTGCGGATCCAATCACCGTCGGATCGCGATTTAAAACCGCACGAATAAAAACAGGATCGTCCTTTCCACCGGTTCCATCCGCAGCGGCCGAACAATCAGCCTCACTCACACGGAAAACTTGACTTACATCCAGTGCAGTTACTCCACCAAATGCGGCACAAGCAGTTGAAGAAGTGGAAGTCGTCCCTATTTGAAAATCGAGTAGCCAACTTGGCTGTGAAGTTGCAGTAACACCATCCAGCGCAAAATAAGTCGTCGGAGAAATTCCAGCTGTATAAGTGGTGACCCCGTCATAACCAGGAAACGTAGCAGGAATTAAAGTCGACACCGGAGTTGCAGCCGGCGCAGGATAATAACTTCCCGTAGTAGTGGTGTCAGTGAGAATTTTT
>CAIMWN010000066.1 GCA_903845155.1 Oligoflexia bacterium | reverse complement strand
TTTTTGTCGATTCAGCCATCACGATTCCAGTTGGAAACGTTGATGCAAAAGGACTTAAATTAATAGAGTCGGCCGAGGCAAAAACAGCACTCAATGAACATTTAAATGTACTCAGATCCGCATACGGAAAAATTGACCCGGAAATTGCCAAAGCGAAAACGGAGGCACAAAACGTAAGTATTTTTCCGAAGTCTCGCCCCGATGGTCTCTATGCAACGGATGGAATTCGAAAAGCAGGAGCGGCTGCAAATCAAAATATACAAATTAGTAATTTCAAAGCAACCGTAGAGCCACTTCAGATTAAGAAGAAAGCGTTCTATGACCAGTTCATGCAAGATTCTCAAGAGGGCGTGGGGCTGCTTCTTTATACCAAAGCACTGCGAGAAGATGCGGGTGTAATTCAAGATCAAACGGTTAATGGTACGGATGTGATAAAAAAGGCGATCGGTGAAATTAAGGACTCCACTCTCGATCTTGCAAGGAAGACGAACGAACAGTTTGGAAGTTTGAAATATTTATTAAGTCCTGCGGGTAAAGCCCAAGCGAATGTTGCCTCCGTGGGTTCTAATATGGTGGCGGGTCTTGCTCCGGCCTTTCAGGCACCGACTAATTTTAGAGATTCATTGAAGGCCATGTTGAAAACAAATCCTGTAGCAGCCGGACAAATTCTGGCGGAACATCCAGAGTTTGCGACCGAGGTTTGTACTGTCTCTAATGAAATTGCGGCCGATGATGCCCAAGATCGAATGCTTAAAAAGGGATTAGATGATCTCACCTGGGGAGTGACTATCGTGGGAGGGGTTCTCTTGGCTACTGGAGTTCTCAGCGTCGCTGGTGTGGCGATGGAAGGAGTGGCAGCCGGAATCACCACTCTTGAAGCCGTGAATGTGGGGCTCTACAGCGCCAGTGTGATAGGAAATGTGGGATATACCACCAAGCGGCATTTTGATCTGAAAGAAGACATGAGCAATAATCAAGATGCAATACTCGCAAAAACGGGCGGTCAATTAAAGCAATTGACCACAGATGAAAATGAAATTAAAAAAACAGGCGTGTTGGAAGTGACAAAAGATATAGCCGTCGCGTCCCTGCCTTATGGTGCAGGGAAACTCGGGAAGTATATGAGGAACACTGCAGCTCTGGCGAAGGTTGAAAAAAACGCAGCGACGATCGATCAAGTAAGCGAAGTGAAAACGCCCGACCCCGTTCCACCACCACCGGTCGAAAAAACACCTGAAATTCTGCCTATAGAAGTGAAAGTCCCAGAAGTGGCCACTGCAGCACCGGTAAATCAAACTGCCCCTTCCAATCTTACCGCTGGTACCATGACTAAGGCAGAACGCGAAGCGATGAGGAAGGCCAAGCGGCAGCGGCCAGAGCAAATGACTGAAGTGGAACCGGCAAAAACACAAAAGACTAAGAGTGAATTACCCAAGAAAGACTTACCTGACGTTGCAGCGGTCGTATTGAAACAAGAATCAAAAAGCATCACGAAGACGATTGAAATGGAAAAGGGCGCCGAAAAACAATTGAATAAACTGCCCAAAGATGTGCAGGAAAAATACACACAATGGCAAAAAGAAGTTGAAAAAGATGGTCTAGGGAAAACAAGAGAAAAACCTGCTTATCATGATGAACTACTCAAGCGTTGTAAAGATTTTAATATTCGATCGGTGCGAGTCACACTCAAATATCGACTCATTTACAAAATATCAGAGAGCGCACAAAGCAAAAGTGTGAACATCATTGATTTTAATGATCACAATAAAATGAATTACGGTAAAGAGTACGGTTGTTACTAAGCCCAAGGTTATTTCACAATTTGAAATGGCCGCATCATGTCCATGTCTTCATGTTCTAGATTATGGCAGTGATACACATAGAAACCAGGAAAGGGCTCAAAACGCACAATAATGCGAACAAGAGTAAAGGGCGGTAAACGAACGGTGTCTTTCCAACCCAGCTCATTCGCTTCTGGCGCTACCGTGTTCCCCGCAAGCGTCACGCGGCCCGTAGTTGAATAGTGGCTCGCATCAATAGGGGTTCGGTCTACGATTTGAAATTGTACTGAATGTAAATGAAAGGGGTGGCTATCGGGGAGGGTGTTGTAAAGATCCCATACTTCAGTACTCCCGAGTTTCGGTTTTTCTTCAATCGGGTCGTTCCATGCTTTGTTATTCAACGTCAGCATTTCTTCGCCACTCGGCGTTTTAGAGACTGCGAATACAATTTTTCTCTCTTGAGTTGCTTCAGAAATTTTCAATCTGCGGATGGGCTGAAAACTTTGAGGGATGCGGCTATGGTCAGGCTTCGTCACTTGCGCTGCTACTTTAAAGAGCATTAGATCTGCGATCATGATTTCGCCATCGGCGCCATCCCGCTGATTATTGTGAAGGAGAAAGTTTTTCCCTGCATATTTTGAAAAATCGATGATGACATCAGCGCGTTCACCTGGCGCTAAAATCAAGCGGGGTGCATTTTGATTGGCAGGATCGTTGAGAACGACTGTTCTATCTAAAAAGCCTGAGTCACTTCCGATTTGATAAAAAGCAGGTCCATTTTTGGTTTCGTCTTCTTCGCTCACCAACTTCATGCCGAAAACCCGTGCGTTGGCGGCATTGACAAAACGAAAGCGATATTTGCGAGGTTCCACATTTAAAAATGGCCAAAGCTTTCCGTTCACGGAGACGGTGTTGCCATAATACTCTTGAGTAATGTCGTTTGTGTACTGAAGTAGGCCCTCTTCGCTAAACGCATGCGATTGAATCATGAGGGGAATGTCATATTGATCGCGCGGAAGGTTGAGGCTTCTTTCAAAACTGTCGTGAATAATATAAGCGCCTGCCAAGCCTGCTGCCACATTTCGGCCAGTCGTTCCCATGGCATGATCATGGTACCAAAGGGTGCGCGCGCTCTGATGATTCGGGTATTCTGCAATTTGTTCTTGTCCTGGTGTAACCCAAGAATCGGGCCAGCCATCATTATTATGCAGCCGATCCAAAGGGTTCGGTTCAGACACTTCCGCTCCATGGAGATGAGTCACGGTACGAACATCGGGTGCAAGAGGTAAGCAAAGGCCGCGCGTAATTCCGTTATCCATGCCCCGAGGGAGTGGGAAAATGTGTTTCTGAGGTAAAGCATTTTTCCAATGAACACGGAGAAATTGATCGGAATCGACTTCTATGGTGGGCCCTGGGTACCGACCGGCATAGCCCCATACGGTCTGTATTGGCAGATCACGGTGAAGTTTCATTTGAAACTGAGTCATGGGCATATTCAATTCAGCCGAACTTTTGCCGCTGCGATTGACTAAAATTCTTTCAGGAATGGGGAGTGGATCAGCGTATTTCTCAAATTGAAATTGAGGTTGAAATCCTACCTCAGGGAACGAGCGATCGAAGCTGTGAGATAAAGATGCGATAAAGAGTAATAATGTCTCGCCCACCATAGACCCACAGAATTGTCATTTTTACTCATGTTGTGCAATCAAAATAGTTCGACTTTGGTAAAACGCGTCATGTTATTTTACTTGTGTTAACAACTTGGCGCAATAGAATGGAAGGCAGGATTTAAACAAAGGGGGATCTAAATGAAACACGTATTATCTATTGTATCTGTATTAACGATGTTCACCATTTCGTCGACGGTAGGTTCGATGAATGCATCTGCGAGAATTTTTCCAGTAAAAATGCAAGCAAGTGCACAAGCCGATTCTGAGGCTCAACAGCGAGCGCTCTCATTCAACGCGGGCGCACCTGCTTCACGCGTGCTCTACTACGGCGGACCCGTAATTAGCCATGCTCAAATCGTGCTCGTGCTTTGGGGCGATAAAGTAAGTTCAACCACAAAATCAGCGATGCCTGATTTTTATGCTTCCATAATTAACAGTACCTACATGGACTGGCTCGGTGTGTACAACACCACTGGCAGTGTAGTGGTTCAAGGCACAGGACATTCGAGTTCAAACCAAACCATTGGACGTGGTACTTTTTTGCAAACAGTGCAGATTAAACCAACCGTCCTCTCGGGAACCATTGACGATGCCCAAATCCAAGCTGAGCTCACCAAACAAATGGCCGCAGGAACTCTTCCTGCAGCAACCGCAGACACTCTTTATATGATTCACTTCCCACCGGGCTTGAAAATCACGATTCATGATGGCGCGACAGTGATGACTTCATGTCAGCAATTTTGTGCTTACCACGAAGGCTACAAAGGAAAAAATGGAACTCCTGTTTTCTACGGCGTGATTCCAGATCTTGATTCAATGGCCTGTTCATTGGGTTGCGGAAGCGGAAACGCACTTGCACGCATCACCGTTTCGTCATCACATGAGTTGATCGAAGCGATTACTGATGGATTCCCAACTCCGGGATCAAATCCTGATTACCCTCAGGCTTGGAATACTAAAACTGGAGAAGAAGTGGGCGACCTTTGCCAATCTTCAAAAGGAAGCTTGAAAGGCAAAGCGGCTACTTACGTGGTTCAACAAGAATTCAATAATCAAACGAGTGCTTGTACCACTGGAAATTACGTCAGCAAGTAAGTTTCTAAAAAAATTAAAATATCAAAACGGAATGGTGGTCTCCACTGTTCCGTTTTTTTTTATTTGCGTTGGAGTCGCATCATCGCCCTTCTCAAAATCTCCCTGATTACATGCGTTCAGAACCCCCAACGTTTTGTTTTAAAATCCTTTAAGCGCTGCCCAGTGAGTGACTCGAAGAACGACCGCAAATCATCCGGCAACCCCGATTCAAAAATCATTTCTTCACCTGTGCGTGGATGTTTGAATTTTAAGCCGGCTGCATGAAGCGCGTGTCTTGGGAGCATGAGTTTGCTTTTTGCTTCTTCGTAAAGTGCGCTGTGTACATGCGGTGTATGTCCCGTGCTCGCGTCTTCGTCCAAGCCTACTTCTAATTCGGGAACATCCGCTTCATCAAAACTTGGAGCATCAACATCGATATCAGGTAGGGAGGTTCCTTCAAAATTTGCAGCCGCGTCATCAGAATCATCTTCTTCCAGCTCGTTAATACGATTGCCGTCCATGAGGGCGCCACCTTCTTCGTCACTGAGACCATAAATTTTGTCGCCGACTAAAGGTACGCCCGCGAGTTCAGCGTGCACTCTGATCTGATGTTGTCGGCCCGTTTTTGGAAAGCACGCGAGCAAGCTAAATCCTTCACGGGCTTCAACGAGTTCAAATTCGGTGAGGCTAGGGAGGCCACCCATTTTCTCACTTACAGGGTACATCTTTAGGCCGATTCTACTACCGGCGACTTTCCCAATGGGCTGATCAATGGTGAACGTGCCAGGTGTAGGAACCCCATGTGTGATGGCCAAATAGTATTTACCGGTTTCCCGTTGTTTAAATTGTGAAGTGAGCACCGCGCAGGCTTGGCTATTTTTGGCGAGCAAGAGAATACCGCTCGTTTCCTTGTCAATACGGTGAACAAGGTAAAATGGTTTTTCGTTCTCAAGGGCCGGATTGAACCCTTCCGTTTTCATATGCACCAGTAAAGTATTGAAAAAAAAGCGCCCGGAGGGATGAACAGGAAGATTGGGTGGCTTCAAGACCACCGCAATGTCATCGTCCTCAAACAATATTTTGTAATCGAAATTTACGTCGGGTTCTTTCCGTTTTACCGAGCGCACATGGATCACGTCGCCCTTTTGTAATATGGTGCTTGGTTTTACTTTACCCAGGCTCAGGTGTTTGGATCCGTTTCGCACAATGGTGATGCCGCCCGACATGATGGCGTTCTTTAATCGCTCGCGCGAACGATGGCGGTAAAGTTCCATCACAAATTGGTCAAGACGAACTTTTCTTTGAGATAAGCCCACCCGATGGGTGATGGTGTATTCTTCGCCTACGAGGCGTTTCGTCAGTCGTTTCACGAAGTATAGTCTTCCTAAGTAATGGCCGTCCTGTCAATCGGTAGATCGAGATGGGATGGCAGATTTCAGTACTTGCGGCTCATCAAAAATCCGATGACTTCCTTGGCTCCGTCGACACTGTATCCAAAAGTTTTCTGCATATTTTCGAGGGTTTGCTGCGCCAGGCGTGAGCCTTCCGAGTTCTGTTCATCCCGATCCGTCCCAAAGAGTTTCAGGGCTGTATTCATTTTCTGAAGGAGTGACTTTTGGCTTTCGTAAAAGTGCTTTTCCAGGCGTTGCTTCAGCTCCGGGAAAACTTTAAAATAATCAATTGGCTCTTTTGGATTTTCAAGCGCCCATGCACCGATCTGGGTGATGAGGTTTTGTCTGAAGCTATCTTTTGCGCTACTGTCTACGGGCGCACCCACAATGGCTTCAAACTCATTGAGTAACGCTTGGTCGGGCTCATCATATCCGCCGGTAATCGAGTTTTTCATTTTCTCTTTTTTGAGTAATGCCGATAAATGAGAGATGTATTTTTTAATGAATTCGCCCCATTGTTTGGTGTCATAGAGACCTAAACACTCGCGCACTTCGCGGTCAACTTTGCTTGCGTACTCTTCGAGCATGATTTCAATAAATCCTTCGTAGTGATGAAAACCATCGACCGCATCTTGCCTTAAGAATTCATATTCGCTCGTTCGTTTCACAAACTTGCGAAGCTCCTGTGCGACGGCAAGAGGGGAGAGCGTTTTGAAATCATTGTTTTGAGCGGCATCGATCAAAATCATTTTCATTTCACGTGCTGATGCACCCGTGCGGCCTTCATAGTAAGGAACCGCGTTGTACTCTTCAAAGAACTTCTGAAGGTGCGAGCGAATGAGTTTCCGTTCTTCATTTGTGACCTTCTCCGGAACTTCGCCCGTATCATAAAGCTTGAGTTTGTCGAGTGGAGTCAGTTTATCAATGAGGGAAGCGAGTTCACTGGGGTAGCGTTCACGATGTGGCTTCTTGAGTCGGGTGAGCACACTCCAGAATGCAACAGCCCAAGCCGTATGCGGCGTCACGGCTTTTTCCCCGGCGGTATCTTCCAAAAGTGGCTCATAGACTTCCCGTTCTTGCGACAAGCGGAGTAAATAAGGTACTTTGATGAGTTCAATGCGGCCCTTAAAACTGCTGAAATCGGGGTACTCTTTAAAACCATCCAATTGGAGCTCATTTGAGGATCCGATGAAAACTGAATCGAGATGGATGATGCTCTGACCCACGTTTACTTTTCCGTTTTCGCAGGCAGTAAGTAGGTACTTGAAAGAATCGAGTGGGCGCTTTAACAAATCGTTGTAATCGATCATCCCACGATTGGCTTCAGCAAGATCGCCGCTGATCGAGAACAGGTTGAGTCCGAGCAAGGAGGCCGGGAGTTGGCTCAGCGATTTGTTCATCGTCAGTTGTTGGTATTGGGCGTCGACATGCATTTGGGGTTCGACGGTGACTAAGCCTGAGCGATAGACGCGTGAAAGATAAAATCGTTCAACACGGATGTGGCGAAGCACTTGTGCAAAATCGCCGTGGTAGTTATTGAGGAGTGCTTGAAAAATAAGTTGATCTCGATGAGAGAGTCCACCATCTTGGAAGCGGGCTGGAATTTTAAAATCTGATTTTTGATCCCGTGGAAGATCCAATGTATCGAAGAAGGATTTACGTTCAGGCACCGGCATGAGAAGAATAGGGTGATCTTTCAGTTCGCTTGGGATAATGCAGGCGATTTCGTCCTCATTTAGAAAGGCATAAGTTTGAAGTGTGCTTGATTTCTTGTCTTGGTCGCCTCGAATGCCTAAACTTCCACGAACGACGCGATCGACGGGGAAAACCCAAGAAAAAGTATAAAGTGCTCCGGTTTGGGTTTGAGAGTATTTTTCGAGCCCTTGCATGAGGGAAGCCACGAGCGTGCTCTTTGCACTTCCGTTTGGCCCGTGAAGGAGAATTAAGCGATTATTGAGGCCCATATGAGCAAAAGACTTGAGTGAATTGTAAATTTGTTTTTGAACGCTCTCTTGGCCCACTACTTTTGCGGTGACACCATCGATGGGTTCGTGAAATACTTTAAACGCATCATTTACTTTTCCAGATGCGTCCATCATATCAGCCGTGTACTGGGCTGAGCCCCGAAGTTGAGTGGTCGGATTTTTTTCAATGAGTTTCAAGTAGTCTTCAAAACTTAAAATCTGTTGATTTTTTTTGAATGAGTCTTTGATGGATTCCGATATTTTTTCGATATTCATTTAAACCGCCTTTAATCGGTTCAAACCGATTTTTGATTGAAATTGCAGCCACTGACTTTTCCATGCTCTTTCGAGTTCTTGATGAAGTTCGGCTGAAGTAAATTGATTACGGGTAAGCCATTCGCGTTCGAGGGTAAGAATTTGTTTGAAAATTAGATTCGCTTCCATCTCATTTTGAATGATCACTTCATCCATCGGGAGCAGCGGCCCTTCGAGTAAGACCCGTTCCACGGGATGGAGTTCAAGAATTTCGGGTACGGAGAGCGGGGTCCAGTCATTAAAATTGCCCGTTGGTTTCGGAAAGTAAAGTTCCATGATGGAAAATTGAAAGGGTTCTTCGAATTTTTGAGGTGGAATGGCGACGACATCCAAGAGTTGCAAGTGAAGACTTCGTACCTGGTTGATCACCTCACCCCAGATCATTGGCGAATGATCCGTCCCGAGAGTGGTATCTGATCTCGATGTTGAAGAAGTCGTTTCATGATGGCTTCGTCTTGAAATGTGCGGCTGATTTTTTCAGGTTTTGGAAGAGGGGTACCGGCCACGGTTTGCGTGCGCACGAGTGTTGGAACTTTTAAACTGTGAGCAATGACATCTTCGAGTGTGCGAAAATCTCCGACAGCACGAGGATCAGGATGTGCACTTTTGACTCGGCCAAGCTCAAGAGGGCTTAAAGTGAATAAAAATTGGTAAAGTGACTTTACGATACCCATAGTGATTGCCCCTCCCGATTCCAGTCGCGAGCCTGAATTCCAATTTGAGAGAGATTAAGTTCCTTAATTTTCTTTTTACCGAGTGCGAGCAGATCACTCGAATATTCTGAACCTCCGCCTACGATCACGAAGTGAAAAAAGTTTTCGTTCCAGAGGAGTGGACAGTAAACAGTTTCACCTTTTTGCCCGGTGATGACTTGTTTTTTTAAGAGTTGAGTGAAGTGACCATTGAAGCGCCAGTCCAGTTCGCCCAAAGTACTTTGAAAAGGTCGTTCATGTTCATAGCAAATGAGAAGCATGCCTTTCATTTTACCTTGAACCAGTGCCTGTTCTGGCGTGTCGGTCAGTTCGAGTCCAAATTCTACCATCAGTTATTTCTCCGCAGGTTAACGTCCTGTATCACTGCTCCTATTATTGTAGTGTAAAAGCAGGAAAGAAAACAGGTGTCAAAAAAATAACAGTGGTGGATTTATTGAGGCTATTCGGACAGTACTTTACCTGCCATGGCAATTTCTTCCTTACTAATTGGATCTAATAAGCCATTTAGAAAAGTAGGGGTATCTTCTTCCCCAAAAAGCTTACTGAGTTCAATGACTTCGTTGATGGTCACTGATGCAGGGACGTCCTTAAAAAAGAGTAGTTCTGCGACACCAAGCCTGAGAAAGGCAATCTCAATGGCACCGATACGCTCTAAGCGCCAGTTCTCCGCATGTTTTCGGATCATGTCATCAATCGCCTTGAAGGACGTAGCCGTAGTACGGACCAGTCTTAATGCGAAATCATGAGATTCTACCGGAATATTGAAATGCTCGGCATGCTTCTCAAACTCAAGCTCCGTAAGGGCTGGAGTACCGATCTTCGTGCCGCTTGAGTTCTCGAATTGATAGAGGAATTGAAATGCCACTTCGCGGGCACGTTGCCTGGGAGTGAGATGGGGATGATTTTGAAGTGGAGCTAAGCTCATGATTTTGCCTCATGCTGTTGGTCGAGTGGGTTCATTTCAGGAATGAAAGAAAATGTCAGGTTCTCTCGTTCACCTTCGAATGGACTTGGGGTTTGAGAACGTTGATTTAAGTCTTGTACAAATTCTTCTACATCGCGAAACTCGCGGTAAACGGAGGCAAAACGTACATATCCCACTTTGTCGAGGGAACTGAGTGCACTCATCACCATCTCGCCAATATTGGTGGAGGGGATTTCCTTTAACCCGTAGCTTTGAATGAGTTTTTCGATATTCACTACCGTAGATTCAATTTGTTGTGTCGTCACTGGGCGCTTTTGGCAGGCCTTTTGTAAGCCTGAAAAAATCTTCTCACGTGCAAAAGCTTCGCGGCGGCCGTCTTTTTTGATCACGTTCGGCATCACTTCTTCAATGCGTTCATAAGTAGTGAATCGTCCACCGCATTCCAAGCATTCGCGCCGACGGCGGGTCATGTCCGCAGTTTGATTCAAGCGAGAATCGATTACTTTAGTTTCTGGTGTCGAGCAGTAGGGACACTTCATGAGCTATAACTACTACAAGATGGGGCTCGGAAGCAAGTGTCCACTATACCTTGTGGTATATAATATGCTGCACCATTGAATTAAGGCTTTCCATTTGGGGTGATTCTCGTTAAACCTTTGATCTACATGCCTAAAATTGAGCCAAAATTCATTCAAAAGGAACTCGATCAGGGGAAGGTGCGCCCAGTTTATTGGATTTTTGGGCCTGAGCGCATGAAGTCGCGCGAATTGATGAAGCGAATACAAAAGGCAGTTCTGCAAGACCAAACTCCGAATGACTTTAACTTTGAGAAATGGGATGGCAGCGAAGTGAGTGTCGAAACCATTGTGGACTCCGCCCAAAGTTTTTCCATGATGGGCGGGACAAAACTCATGGTCGTTCGCAATGCAGATGAAATTAAGAATTTAGAACCAGTAGTAGCTTGGCTGAAAGAATTAGAGTCGACCGAACCTTCAACCGTGGATGCTTTTAATAGTGTCTGTGTTTTTATTGGTAAATCTTTTGATGGCAGAAAGAAGACTTCAAAAGTAATTCAAGACCTGGCTGCAGCGATTCCTTGTGATGAAGTGAGTGAGCAAGATCGCGAACCCTGGGTTGATTATTTATCGAAGCGCAAAGGACTTGCGCTCACTCCTGAAGAGAGAATCCTTTTGCGTGGACTGGATCCTTGGTCGCTTGAAATTGTAGATCAAGAACTTTCAAAGCTTGAATTGGTTGCTGATGATGGAGCACTTAGGAAGGAAGTCATCTTAAGTGGTGTCGACGCGCAAGCTCGAGATCAATTTATTGATGCACTTTTTTCGAAGGATAAGAAACGCGCTTTCGAACTCATCCACCTTTTCAGTGAAGAGATGGAAGTCCAATTGCCCGTTTTAGGCCTGATTTCATGGAATCTTCGACATCTTAAGTTGTATTTGATGGAAAGTGAAACACGCACTCGCTCACCCGAAAAAAGAAATCCCTATCTACTCAAGAATTTAGATCGTTGGAAATCTTTTTGGACCGTGGTCTCAATCCAGGAGCTAGAGCATTCTCTCTTTAAGATTGATTTTGCGCTCAAAAACACCCGGCTCCTTGGCCGCGGATTGTGGAGTGCACTTTTCATGGGAGAGCAGGCGTGAATTTATTTTTTAGGCTCTTTGTGATTTTCATCGAGAGTTTCTTTAGAAAACGACTTCACCCTCTGGCTGAATCTGTTTTAAATTTGCGAGTGCTTCCTAATGATTTAGATCTGAACCTTCATATGAATAATGGAAGTTATCTTTCGTTAATGGATTTGGGGCGACTTGATTTATTGATTCGTACTGATTTGGCGAAGGCGCTAGTGAAGCACCGCTGGCAACCCTTGGTGGGTGGGGTGAATATTCGTTATAAGCTCTCGCTCATGCCCTTCCAAAAATATCGTTTGCATACGAAAGTAATTGGTTGGGATGAGAAATGGTTTTATATCGAGCAGCGTTTCGAGCGAAAAAATAGAACGATTCCGGTGGGGCTCGTGAAGGCTCTTTTTCGGGGTAAAAACCGAAATCTGACACCGGAACAAGTCCTGAAGTTGATTCATGTGAACATCGATCCGCCCGATATTCCTGAAGCGGTACTGAAGTGGCTGTCAATGGAAGCCAACTGAGGTCGACGCGAGTAAGTCATATCTTGCGGTGACCGCGTTTAGGCTCATCCGCCCTTTGAAACTGATTTTCGTTTTGAACTCTGCATTTTGTGGGAGTTCTTTTGAACTTATAATCTTCAAGTCCGTTGGCAATTTGTGCCACCATACGGAAGCGTGATTTGGTGTTGAGCACCTTTTCGCGATCGAGGTTTGCATTTAAAAAGCCAACTTCAATCAGAATGCTCGGCATATCTGTTCCCAGTAAGACATAAAAAAGTGCCTGCTTGACGCCTCTGTCTTTTTTGCCCACCTTTAAATGACTTTGAACAGCGCACGCGATTTTGCGAGAAGGTTCCAGATTCGCCTCTAAAATCAAATCTTTCATAATGAGCGAAACATTTGAAGATCCACCATTTTCATTGGCCGAACTTTCTTTTAGTACTGCATTCTCCAAATCAGCAAGGCGCTTCGATGTTTCGTCTGTTGCGTGATTTAGAATAAAAACTTCAGAACCACCCGAAGTGATTTTCTCTGCGCTTGAATTAAAGTGCAGGGAAATAAAAACATTCGCTTTGAGTTTGTTCGCAAGCGCGGTTCGATCGGAGAGGGGAATGTTCTTATCTTCATTGCGGGTTAAGATTACATTATTGCCGCGGATAATGAGTTCACGGGCAAGGTCCCTGGCTAAAAGCAAGGTGAGATCTTTTTCAGTGTAAGTGACGCCCTTATCCTTACTGATTGCTCCGGTATCGCCTCCGCCGTGACCTGGATCGATGACCACTAAAAATCTCTTTGAAGGCTCATGATGGGGCATGGGCTTCGAATGAGCGAGTGAGCATGAAAAAATGAGGCTGATGAGAAGGAATCTCGTTTGAAGCATCTGGTCTTAGAATACCAAGCCGACGGGCCCGTCGTCCAATATAACTTGATCATTGCTGTGGGGACAAAGTTCGATTACGCTCGCTTACAGCAAAATGAGCGTCAAAAATAAGCCTAAAACGTTAAAGTATCGGTCCATCGCAAAGTCACTTAGTCTTTGGTTTCAAACGCACGCTCGTACGCTCCCATGGCGCAGTCATCCAGATCCTTACTCTGTTTGGATTTCTGAAATCATGCTGCAGCAAACGCAGGTCACTGCAGTACTACCGTACTTCAAAAAATTCATGACTCATTTCCCTACAGTACAAGATTTGGCTCATGCTTCTCTTGATGAAGTGTACGTGCTGTGGGCGGGCTTGGGTTACTATTCTCGCGCTCGAAATTTACATCGAGGCGCCATCACGATTGCAGAACGATTACAGAATGGACAAGGCTTCCCTCAAAATCGCGAAGAGTGGCTTCTGATTCCCGGAGTAGGTGAATACACTGCGGGTGCGATTTGTTCCATTGCGTTTTCTCAGCGGGAACCGATCGTCGATGGGAATGTGGTGCGGGTCATATCGCGGCTGCAGTCAATTAAAACATTCGATTCGAAGAAAACCGTCATTTGGAAACATGCGCTGGCATTAGTGAAGGTTCCCTCGGTTCAGCCCGAGGTTCTCAATCAATCCTTGATGGAACTTGGTGCACTCATTTGTAAACCAAAGAATCCAAATTGTTCTGAATGCCCGGTTAGTCAGTACTGCTCAGGTCAAAAATATCCGGAGCGCTATCCAGCGCCAAAATTGAAAAAAGAATGGAAGCTTCTCCAGGAGCATAAGTGGATTCTCATCCACAAGGAAAACTTGAGTGGGCTACGAGTCTACTTTGAGAAAAACAAGAAAGGGATTTGGCGAGAAGGTCTTTGGGATTTTCCGAATGCGGGTGTAATTCTCGGTTTAAAAACTGCCAAAGTGAAAGAAGAGTTTAATTTACGTTATGTCGTCACCACTCACAAGATTGAGCGAAAACACACGGTGCTGGAGTTGACGGCAAAAGGTTTAGGTCGACTTCAATTAAACGGATCATGGTTCAGTACTCATGATTTACCCGGAGTTCCAGCCCCTGTAAAAAAGGCCATATTGAAACTCCTGAAGACGAGAGAGAGTTAACGGCGTACGTTAAACCGGAGTTCGTTGGCAACGTCGGGTGGAGGAAGGTCATCGTCATCAATAATTTTCCATGTGAGCTGTCCAGCTGACTCAGTCAACACGCATTTAGCATTAGCGAGGGTTTCGTGCTTATCATCATGCCACTCTAAAAACTCCACACATTTAGTGTCAATATCAACGAGGTATCGGTTAAGATACATGACGAGTGATTGAATTGCGATTGATTTTGGCTTCACGTTCCCTTCAAGCTCATTCAATTTCTTGGTGAATTGCATCGTCATCGGGCGCGAAACTTGATCGAGATGTTTTAAGTCTAATTTTGGAAATTCATTTTGGAGAGTAGAATAATAAGGACTCAGTTTTAATTCAGTCTCTGCCTTCGTAATGATCGTCGCGAAAGTTCTGTCAAAATTGGTTGCAAAGGTTTGATAGAATCTTAGCAAGCCTACTTTACCCGGAGAGTAGCCGCCTTTTCGCCAATAACAATCATAATTTTGGCTCATTTCATAATAGGCGTTTCGAAGTGCTGAGTGGTCGGTATCATCTGGAATGTCTTCTAAGCCGAATAGATATTTTTCGACTACCGCGACAGATTTTGGATATTCTTCCGCGAGAAAAGTCTTACAGCGAGCACCACCATGAACGGGTTCAAATCTAGTTTGAATACTGTCGTCGTCTGCCTCTTTTTTGTAATAGATATACGGTTCGCCATGGTTGAGTCTGACTGCCATTCCAGAGTAAACATTGTCAACGGATGGGACTTTCTTGATTGCTGCTTTGAGGAGACTAGGTTCACTGATGGCAGCGAGGCTTTCTGCGTGCATCATTGCACCATAAAGGTATTGGTATGAATCAGGACGAATTCCAGCGGGCGCTGTATCGTAATAGCCCGCCCAAACCTGGATGCTTGGCAGGGCTTTTTCAAAAATATCGACTTGATTATGGGTGACGCTTTCGCAGCCCCATAGTCCGAGGAAGGTAAGTCTGCCATAAACTTTTGGATGCTCTTGCATGATTTGAATGAGTTTTGCGTCTTTGATTTTACGAACGGCGAGATAATCACCTGAAAAACCAGATGCTTCATTTTCACCGGTTTCATTATGGCCCGATAAAATCAAATGGGTCACTTCCAGACCTTGGCTTTCGAGTTCCATGGTTAAATCAAGAAACTCTTTTTTGATGTCGAGGGGGTGGGTGCCAGCAAAGTCTATTGCTTGTTGATCATAGCCATCAGAAATCTTTTGGGCTTCGTCGAGAAGCACTTTCGCCCTTTTTACAGCTTGTGGGTCACAACTATCGAGTCGGTTATTACAGCGGTCTTCCAGCATTTCATGGCGTCGATCAAGTGAGTTGACTCGGTCTTTAGTTTCCATGAATTTTTGATAAATGGGACTCAATTCTTCATCCGTTTTTAAACTTGGAATCAGGGCATAGCCAGTTTGAAGCTTCTTCGCCGCATTCATCGTTGCTTCGCGCTCATGTACATTAGTATTGAGATTAACAAAGAGGGTCATGTCTTTATCTGGGCTTTTGATGAGAATATCATGTTCTGTGGCCGCAAAACTGGCTCCGCAAATTAGGGTGGACAGAGTGCTCAAAGTTAATGATAAAGAAAGAGTTCGAGGTGATAGTGGTAATTTCATGCTGCGCCGAGAATACCTGAGTTTTATGGATTACTCAATTGCATTTATGTATTAAATATTTCGGTCTGTTATTTTATGAAAAAAGTTGAAACGAATCAGCAAAAATATGAATCGATAGGGGTGATCCACACACCCTTTAAAGAAAAGTTTGGAGTTCCACGACAATCGTTGATGATCAAGGACGCGTATGGAGTGCTGAAGCTCAATGCAGATCCAAAATTCAGAGATGCACTTCGTTACCTCGAAGACTTTAGTCACTTATGGGTTGTTTTCGTTTTTCATGAGCATGTTAGCCAAGATTGGAATCCGCTCATCACTCCTCCTCGAATCGATGCTCCTGGGAAGGTTGGGGTGTTTGCCTCCAGGTCGCCCCATCGACCTAACCCCATTGGTTTGTCTGCAGTGAAGCTAGAACGTATCGATTTTGAAGCTAGAAATGGAATTGAGATTCATTTAAGCGGGGTCGATTTCTTAGACGAAACTCCGGTTCTCGATATCAAGCCTTATCTTCCATATGTGGATTGCATTCCAAACGCAAAGGGCGGTTGGACTGAAACAAAAATTCCTACCTATGCGGTGCAATTTTCTGAAATGGCTTTGAAACAAATCGGTTCCCATCCTACTCATCATTTAAAAGAATTGATTGAACAAATGTTAAGCCTTGATCCGAGGCCCACGTCCCAACGAAGGACGATGCCAATTGAAGATCCCCAATCAGAAGGTAGGCAGTTCGCCTTCAGAATGCTTGATTTTGATGTCAAATGGAGCATTCAAAATTTTGGGGTATTTGTCGATAGGATTATGCCCGTTTAAGGTTTGGGTGGTTTTTAGAAAACGGGGATTGCTCCTGGGTACTTTTAAAGTCGCAATCCC
>CAIMWN010000065.1 GCA_903845155.1 Oligoflexia bacterium | reverse complement strand
GTCTAATTTCTTCAACAAGTTTTCTCAGATTCACGACTTCTTCTTGGAGGGCCTGAAGGCTTTCAGATTTAATATTCTGATAACTCTCAATTACGTTTTCTAAGTTTTGCGGAACCGTGTATTGGGGTATCTCACGTTCTTTTGCTGCCGCTTCATTTTCACGTGCACTAATATTTAGATGCTCATTACTTCCTGGCTGCGATGGATCGTCTTGTATATCTGCATAGCGAACGGCGGTGATTCTTTTAGCCGAACTCAATTCGACTTTTTCTTTTTCCACTTTTTTCTCAAGATAACTTTCATAGAAATCCGCTTGTCTTTTGGCCGGAGCTTGACTCATTTTCTGTGTATAAGCCTCTGGAAGTTTTTTCTCTACCGATTTCTTCTTATCAATAGAACGTTCTGAAACCGCTGCAGTGACTTCAACCGATGCTTTAGACATGAGCCCAAATCCCCTGCGATTCTGTTTAGTTTGCAGAATAATGGCTTCAGGGCCTAATTCACGCTTGATCGTGTCTAGAGCTTCCTGAAGGGTTGGGGCTTCAAATTTCTTAACTTGCATATGCTAACCTCACTGTGCCGAATGAACGAATGTTTACGGTTGGGGTCAACTCATTGTGAGACAGTACGGTCACATTCGGAATGAACCGGTCCACAAGTTGCTTTACGTGCATACGGATCAAGGGCGAACAGAGTACGACCGCTTGACTTGTCTCTTGCAGTAGCTGCGAAGCCTGATCGTTCAATTCAGAGATGAATTGACGTACGAACTCAGGATCTAGGGAGAGTTGAGGCCCTTGATCCGTTTGAATGATTCCTGAGGCAATCGTCTCTTCTACTCCTTTATCAAGAGTCAGAAGAGTAAGTTGTCCGTCGAAACCAACCAGTTTTTTGGTGATCGTGCGTGAAAGTGAAGTGCGCACGTGTTCAGTGAGTAAATTTGCATCTTTTTGATAAGAAGCCATTTCGGCCATTGCTTCTAATATCGTTCTTAAATCGCGAATCGAAACGCCTTCGCGCAGTAAGTTCTTCAGAACCTTAAGAACCGTTCCAACTGGTAATAAGCCAGGAATTAAATCTTCGATTACCTTCGGAGCAGTTTGTTTCAGACCATCGAGTAAAGTTTGAAGCTCTTGTCTACCGAGCAACTCAGAAGTATTAGCGCGGATGACTTCGGTAAGGTGGGTCGCAACCACGGTACTTAAATCAACAACAGTATACCCTGCATAGTTCGCCTTATCTTTATCATTGGCTGAAATCCACATTGCATCCAAACCAAACGCGGGCTCCTTAGTTGGAATCCCCTTCACTTTTTCAGTCACATTACCAGGATCCATCGCGAGCAAATGCCCCACCATGAGTGAACCCGTTGCAATCGACACACCCTTGAGGAGAACCTGGTAGTCACCCGGTTTTAATTCCAAATTATCTCGGATGCGAAGCGGAGGACCCACGAGTCCCATTTCGAGTGCAAATTGTTTTCTGATCCCTGTAATCCGTTCGAGTAGATCACCATTTTTCTCGCCATCAACCAAATTCACAAGACCATAGCCCACTTCGAGTTCGAGTGGATCCACGCCGAGCAAGTTCTCGATTTTCTCTGGCTCTTTTTTGAATTTTTCTGCTTCTTTTACTTTTGCTTCCACAATCGCAACCGCTGCCGTTTTCTTGTTAATGCGATTTCCTAAGAAAGCAAAGCCCGCACCTAAAACGATGAAAGGAGTAAATGGAAGTCCTGGCATGAGCGCGAGCATCGTCATGACCGCGCCACCCACGTAGAGTGCTTTCGGTTGAGAGAAAACCTGTTTGCTGAGCTCTTGCCCTAAATCTCCGTTACTACCCGCACGGGTAACAATAATACCTGCGGCAGTGGAAACAATGAGTGCCGGAATTTGAGCAACGAGTCCATCCCCGATGGTGAGGAGGGTGAAGGTTTCCGCCGCAGCGGCGATAGTCATGCCCCGCTGAAGAGTACCAATGATGATCCCACCAATGATATTAATAAATACGATCAAGATACCGGCGATGGCATCTCCTCGGACGAACTTGCTCGCACCGTCCATGGCTCCATAGAAATCTGCCTCTTGTGAAATTTCTTTACGACGGCGACGAGCCTCTTCTTCATTGATCACGCCTGCATTTAAATCCGCATCAATCGCCATTTGCTTTCCTGGCATTGCATCCAAAGTAAAACGTGCCGCTACTTCGGCCACGCGGCCCGCACCCTTAGTGATGACCACAAAGTTAATGACCACTAAAATTGCAAATACGATGATCCCCACTGCATAATTACCACCCACTACGAACTCACCAAATGCATGAATCACTTCACCTGCCGCGGAAGTTCCCTGTTCTGGTCCACGAAGTAAAATAATTCTGGTTGTAGCCACATTCAAAGACAAGCGATACAGCGTGACGATCAAAAGCACTGTTGGAAAAGAGCTGAATTCAAGCGCTCGCTTCACATAAATTGCAGTGACGAGCATGATGATTGAAATCGCAATCCCAAGAGAGATTAAAAAATCCATGAGGAATGCAGGCAAAGGTACAATTAAGATCGCTAAAATGCCGATCAGTCCGATGGCCATTACAATGTCTGGGCTTTGAGAGAATCGAGTCACCAACGTATTCGAGCCTGTCGAAGGGTTGGGTGAATTTGCATTCGTGCTCGTTTGATTCATCTTCCGTGATTCCTCATTTTTGAACATGATATCGTTAAAAGATACCGTTTTAAGGCCGTACATCCTGGTTCAGCCCTCTCCCTATGTTAGCATTACTTTCGCGCACATTGTAAACGCTTTCTTTGGAATTAATTGCAGTAGTCAGAGGCTTGACGAAGCCGTAAATGAATCCGGTCGATCACAGGGTAAATAATGGCTATTTACTAATATCACAATACCTGACTATTATGCTTTAATGTCAAAAAACTAAGTAACTCGGCCTATAGACAAAAAACCATATCCGACCATATCTAATCCGCTTTAGGAATCGTTGGCAAAACCCGATGAGAAATGAGTATGATGAAAATATCTTATTATTAGTAGCGGGATTTACTATTTCAAATGTGGCAAATGCCCAAAGACCTTGGCCTACTCCACCACCGCCCCCAAAGACCGTAGTCTGCGAAGTTTTTTGTGGAGCAGAAATTCCTGCGTGCGGCACCAACGGCAAAAACGAATTTGAAGTTTACAAAACACTGAGGGCCATGATTTTAAAGGGAACTTGCACTTACCAATACGGCGCCAAGACACAAAAATTCACCTGTTCTGATATACCAACAGTCATTAAAAATGGGCGCAGCAATTGCTATAACTACGCTACGAACAAAGTGACAACAATGACCACTCTTGAAAGTGCCTTTACTGCCGATAAATCGGAAGGAAGCAAAGCGAAGCCTCCTGCGGCGAAAAATTAAATCCTACCGCCCAATACTCGATCCATCGGCGACTTCAATAACTCTCGACACTACACCCAATTTCAGAATGCGGTTTGGAACAAGATACTTAAAGTTTCTTATTTTTGAGCTTGTAAACATAAGCAAGCACTTCCGCCACCGCTTGGAATAAGGTACGCGGAATAACCTGGCCCACTTTCACACTCTTAAAAATCGCTCGGGCGAGCGGAACATTCTCCACCATCGGCACCCCGGCCTCTGCAGCAATTTTCTTAATTCTTTCGGCCATGAAATCGGCGCCCTTGGCAACCACCCTTGGGGCCACCATCTTCTCTTTATCGTAGATCAGGGCAATCGCAATATGGGTCGGGTTGGTGATAATGACATCTGCTTTTTTCACCGAAGCCATCATTCGCTTGCGGGCCATCTCTCTTTGAATCGACCGAATGCGCGACTTAACTAAAGGATCCCCTTCTTGCTCTTTCGCTTCTTGCTTGGCTTCTTGTTTGGTCACGCGCACTTGTTTACCAAAGTCACGTTTTTGCAAATACCAATCGATCCCACCAAAAACACCCAGCACTCCGCACATGCTTAAGAATAGAGTTTTTCCCGCACTCCCCATGACTTCAAAAATAGCATTGGGGTTTTTGAAGATTAACGTGGGTGCTTGAAGTATTTCACTTTTAATCAATCCATACGCTACACAGCAAAGCAAAATTCCTTTTACCACTACTCGGAAGGTCTCAATCAAATTCTTCATTGAAAGGAGCCGCTTCAATCCTTCCAAAGGATTTAGTTTGTTGAAATCTGGATTAAGCGTTTCCGTCGACATCAAAAAACCGATTTGAGATACATGCCCCACCACACCGAGCACGAACCCGATCGCAGATACGGGCAAGCCAACCGCTGCAAGCAGTTTTAACATTTGAATGAGTCGATCACCTGCAAGGTCCTGCATATTCGAACCAGGTTTTACAGTAATTCCCGTAGTGAAAACATCTTTCATAAAGCCAGAAACCTGCTCTGCAATACTGGGGGCAAGCGCAAACAAACCCATCCCCGTTGCCACCACGATTGCAAGGGATGCTAGCTCCTTACTTTGTGCGACCTGCCCCTTCTTTCGGAATTCCTCTAACCGATAGGGGGAGGCTTCGTCGGATAGGTCTTCCGTATTCCTATCTTCGTTATTTTCCGCCATAAACCACCATAAATTGTTTTAGGTCATCAAAATAAGTTTGAAACACATTCACCATACCATTTTGAATGCTGGGATAACTGATCATCAATACAAAACCACCCACTAGAACGCCAGACGCCATCGACAATGTTAAAATATTTAATTGCGGCAAAGCTTTACCAAAAATTCCATAAACAATATTTACGAGCATCATACATGCAGCCATGGGAGCCGCAAGCTGCACACCAAAAAGAATAGTATTGCCGGTCATCGATATCAGTGAATTCTTAAAGGCCTCTCCCATTACAAAATGCCCTTGTGGGATTAAGTGAAAACTTTCAACCATTGCACGAAACAACATATGGTGACCATCAATGGAAAGAAAGGTAAGCATCGCCAATGCATTCAGAAGTTGCCCCATGACCACCGTTTGAGATTGCGTGTGTGGATCATACTGACTCGCCATACTCATTCCCATAAATTGCGACATGAAATCACCCGCCGCTTGAATCGAGTGAAACACCAATTGAGAGGCAAAACCAATTGCCAAACCCACCATGAGTTCACTGGCGAGTGTCATCAGTAACTTTCCAGTCGTACTCGACCATTCATTAGCATCAGCAATATGAATAGAGCCGTTCTCACGTAAAATCGGAAATAGAACGGCGGACACAGTGAGAGACAAAATAATTTTTATCGTACCCGGAACCGCCTTATCGCCAAAGATCGGTAGAAGAATAATTAACGTACTGATGCGAATGAGCACCATGAAAAAGCTTAATAATTCATTGGGCGACCAGTTGGTAAAAACCATTAATGAAGGATCTCCCCTGCATTACCAAACACACTAATTGCATACTCTTGCATGATTCTGAGCATCCAAGGTGCCATCACAATAAGAGTGATGATTACGGCTAACATTTTTGGAATAAAGGTAAGGGTCGCTTCATTAATTTGCGTGATCGCTTGCAAAATACTGACCACAATACCCACTGCCATCGCCGCCAAGAGAACTGGACCTGCAAGGTACATCATGGTTTGAAGGGCATTGGAACCAATTTGCATTACCATTTCTTCAGTCATTTGCTTTCCTCGCTAGGCGCCAAGCCTTATAAAAACTACCCGAAACTTTTGACAATACTTCCAACCACCAAACCCCACCCATCCACTAAAACAAACAAGAGAAGCTTAAAGGGTAAGGAAATCGTCATCGGCGGCAACATCATCATCCCCATGGCCATCAAAATACTCGATACCACCATGTCGATTACCATAAATGGCAAGTACAACATAAAACCCATTTGAAACGCGGTATTGAGTTCACTCACGATGAAGGAAGGAATTAAAACATAAGTAGGAACATCCTCGCGCGTTTGTGGTTTAGGCATCTTCGAAAGGGAAAGAAAAAGCTCAAGATCCTTTTCCCTCACCTGGGAATACATAAATTCG
>CAIMWN010000064.1 GCA_903845155.1 Oligoflexia bacterium | reverse complement strand
TGTGGATATGGGAAACGAACAACTCAAAGTGACTGCAGTAAACGAGTCAGCATCCGCAAACACGATTATTGAGGTACCTGCAATTGCAAAGGTAACTCCAATTCCAGATGTTCCTCAAACCCCTACTGCGGCAGTTGAAAGCAGTCCCCCTCCAATGCCAGTAACTGTCAAAAATGAACTGAAAACGGAGCCCGTTTTGCTGGCACGCGATCATTCTTCATCTACGCAGCAATTGACCTGTTGGTTCGAGGGAAGTCAGATGACAGGTGCCACTGTTGTTTTGACCGTGATGTGTGATCCTGGTCTCTTTGGTGCAGCTGTTTTAGTTAAGGATGAGAAATCGGACACTATTTATAAGGCAGAAATAGATATTCCGCCAAGTCATCGAGGAGTTTTTCAATTTACAACAGATCGATCGGGAGAACTTCTTTTCGAAATTGATCAAAAGTATCCTGCATCCATTAAAATGCTCGTCGAGAAATCCAATCCTGCTAAAGAGCGAATTGAAGCGTCCATTTTGCGCTCGCCGGAGAATTACACTGTTTTTATTCTCTCAGAACAGGAGAATATACTGTTCACGTGGGAGTCTATATTCTTTAATGGCTCTGAGGATGAGTTCCAATTTGAAATTACCCAGGATCCGCAGTTTCATTCAGTAATCTTTTCTGAAAATACAAAATTGAATTTCCTGCTTTACCAACCGAAATCAAATGGAACCTATTACTGGAAAGTTACGGATTTAAGAACTAAAAAACAATCGGCTATTTTTCAGTTTTCCGAAAATTAAAATAGACCATTGCTGGCAAGCGAGAAGAAAAAGGTCTGGTCGCCTCCTAAGTCGGTGCGGGTTCCCTTTTGCATTTCAAATGAAACGGTAAGTGGAATGCGAATAAAGAGTGTGGTGTCTAAGCTTATCCCTCCTCCAAATGCTGGTAAAAATAAACTCCCGTACAGGGTGTTTGGAATGAATGCGGTTTCAACAAATGTAAACCCATGAACTTGTTTCAAGAAAAAAGGAAGAGTGTGGTAGCCCCCAAAAATTTGATCAATAGGAAAATTATAATCTAAACTCATCACTCCGCTCGATCGGGTATAGAAAGACATGTCACTATATCCGCGCAGTCCAATTCCACCCAAGCTCACTTTCTGTCCGGTATCGGCAATATTCGTAGTTCTTCTGCCTTGAATGAGGGCATAAGAATTATCCTTGTCGGTAAGATGTGAGGACCCTAACCATTTAACGGTTGGCTGCAATATAGAGTGTTCTCCGCCAAGTCTAAAATAGGATGTGAACGAAGCCAGGTATTTATAGATGGGGTAAGCGGGTGTGTTGAACTTCATTTCATTGGTAAAGCCGATTGAATATCCCTCCTCAGGTGTAATGGCGAGTTTTGAGCTTTCAACTTTACTGTAAGTAATTGAAGCCCCAATTCCAGGCACATAGGGAACAGAGAACTCATAATCATCCGAGGGGGTGCGTTCGTGGGTGGTGATGGAATTAATGCTGTTCCAATCAATATATCCATAGAGCCTAGGACTTAATTGGCTATAAGTCCAAAACGCAGGGTAATCGAATGCTAATGCAGTTTCATAGTTTCGTTGATAATAAGCTCCAAAAGTATCTGTTGCAATTGCTGTGGTTTGTGCGAGTCCACTTACAGTAATTTTGGGTCTAAATTCATACAAACTGTAATTAATGTTTGCGTCGAGTGTCTCACTTTTGGTGTTGTAAGTGCTGCTGATAGAATATTGGTGTTTTCCAGTGGAATCAAAACCTAAGGCAAGTCCACCGAATGAAACTCCTGACCTAGCATCGTAATAGGTATAGGCAAGCGGAGACCATTCTCTGGGTACCATACTGGGTACAAACGAATAGTCATTGCTGCTAGTCTCTTGAATATTGAGCTCAGGTGAGTGTAGCGCAGCGGTGAGTGATTCGGGTGCGGGTGGCGCAGAAATGCTTTGTGGTTGTCGCTTCGTTTTCACTTTGTTTAGCGCACCAAAATTTGCAATTTCATATCCATTAGAGGTCATGACACTTGAATAGAGTTCGCCAGATGGGGCCATAAAAGGCGCAATAGCCCCCGTAATTAAGTTGGTTATTGCTAAGGGACGCTTGCCGTCAAGAGTGTAAATGTTTTCAATGCCCGTGAGATCAGAAACAAAGTATATATCTTCACCAATTGAAAATGGGTAGCGATTCATTTTCCCGTCACTTAGAATTCGAGTTAAGTTTTTCCCATTTATGTCTACCGTGTAAAGATCAGATTGACCCTTTCCGATTTCCTGAAGTGAGAAAATGATTTTATGGTTGTCCATGAAGTGCGGACTTCCGATAATACTGAACGCTTGGGGTTCGTAAACTAGGGCTGGCTCTCCCAGTGTAGGTTTACCATCCCCATCAATCAACAGCTCTGCACTTTTGAGAAGGTGTGAGCCCTTTGAGACTTGGATAAAGGTGAGATGTTTGCCGTCGGGCGAAACATGCGGATCCTTTGCCCGTAATTGTCGAGTCAGCTGAAATGATTTATTTTTCACCAGGTCATAGGCAAAAAGGTCAGAATAGGTTTGATATCCTGACCGCTGAAGTGAGCTCGCGATTAAAAATCGTGAGTCTGGGGTAAATCCTAGTCCGAGGCCCAGGACTTTATCGTCGATGCGGTTGAGTTCATGTGTCTCTAGATTTTGAATGTATAAACCTTGAGTTCTTGTTAATGAGGTTTGGGTGAACGCCAATAGCTTTCCGTTAGGCGAGATCATTCCACCTAGCGCGCTATATTTTGATTGGGTAATTTGTTGATATTGGGTTTCGCCTTGCTTTTTGATTTCAGTAATTTGAGTTCCCATTCTCGTTTTTGTTTCATCAACGAATGTTTGCCAATAGTCGTTCCAATGTTGGCCGGTGACGCCTTTTAAATTTCCCTCGATAAAGTAAGGCACTCGATGGGAAGATCGTAGGGAGTATTCACCCATGAACTTCTCAGGAACTCGGTTCCACATTTCATATCCAAACAAGTAAGCAATTTCACCTCCAGGGAAATAAGGGTAATCGCCATTTACTCGGTCCAAGGTTATTCCGAAGTCTTCGCGGTTGCCGAGACGATTCTCATTCACGAATGCTCTGAGAACTGAATCCCAATACGGACTGCGACCCCGGCCAAAATGTGAAGTTCTGGTTTCAAAATAGACGGCTAACCCTTCGAGCATCCATACCGGCCAAAGTCCATTCGGCCTGATGACATCCCCGAATACCCAGCGCATCACTTCCATCCATTTTGTGGTGGCATCAATATTGAGCATGTGGGTGTACTCGTGAAAGGTGAGAAGTTTAATCCAATCATCTGTATAGGAAGTTGGAAACCATGCATCTGGAGGAGTAGCAATGAGCACGATCCCCACTCGAAGTGCGGGCATCGTGAATCCGTTAGCGTCATCTTCGTTATCGACTACTACAATGCTGGTTTTGTATCGGGGTGACCACTTCAGCAACGGTGATAATATTTTATGAGCGTGTTCTAAATGAATGGCCGCACGTTTAGTGAACTCAAAATACCCTTCGGCATAAGTGAGAGTAAAGTGTTCTGTTTCAAACGTTTTATATTTGGTGTAGGGAGATAAGCCCGCCAGTTCTAAGAAGCTTTGTGCTTGGGCGGGTTGAGTGGGGAGAGCTAATAAAAGTGAAATGATGATTGCGCTAATTTTCATGGTTGAACTTTCCTGATGGTGAATGATGTTTGAGTGCTGTTTACACGCGCTCCAATATGATGATGGGTACGCTTAATAATTCCGAGTGAAAAATGAGAATCAGATTCGCTCGACGTGAGCATTCCCACTTCAGCTCCTGTGGTGGGATCAAAAAGGGGGGTCGGTAATAACTCTGAAGTTTTTCCTTCAAGCAAGCAGAGCTTGCGGGCGGGGGATCCTAGCGAAATAATTTTCTCAATCACTTCTTGGCCTGGGTAGCAGCCTTTATTCTCATGGATGGCGAATTGGAGATTGATTTCGAGTGGGTTCGTCACGCCATTACAAAGAAACTCATGTCCTTCCTGAGGAGTGAGTGATTGGATTCGAGTTGCTTCACTCGTTAGTTCGCTTTTCAACGTTTCACTTGGAAGCGATTGAATTGAGTAGCGTTCACCAAAGGTGTATTGATCAAAGAGTTCAAGAAACTTTTCATTAAATTGAATCTCTAAAGAGTCAACTGATGGCTTCTTTACTTCAAAAAAGCAGAGAATTTTACCCTGGACACTGAGAATGAGTCCAGGCGTCCATGTGACCTCGTTAAGACGTTTGGTATCGATTGTGCTAATACGGTGTAGCAAGTCGACTGCGTCGTTTCCTGTAAGTAAAACCCTTTGTTTCATGCTCGTTTTAGAGTACATTAATTTTTACCTATGAAATACCCAAAAACTCAATATGCCAAGGCCATTCAAGACCAAGACCGCGTTTCGAGCCCATTTTTGATCAAGTATAGTGCAGTCGCTACCGGTAAAACTGGAAAGCCTTATATGAATGTCATACTCACCGATAAAACTGGTGATATTGAGGCTAGAATATTTGATAACGTTCCTAAATATAATGCGCAAGCTGTCAAAGATACCTTTGTTCAAGTGGAAGGCAATGCCCAAAGTTTCAATAGCAGAATTCAAATTCATATTAAGGATTTGATCATCTTAAGAGAAGATGAAGTTTCTTCAGAAGAGTTTCTTCCCCCTTCCTTTTTAAACGCGGAAAGGATCTATACTGAGCTAAAGGCCATCGTTGCCTCTATGCAAGATCCTCACTACCGAGCTCTCATGGAGTCTATTTTTGTAGATGATGCAGAGATCGTCAGTAAATTTAAGAAGGCGCCAGCGGCGAAAAGCATGCACCATGCTTATCCTGTGGGTTTGCTAGAGCACGTCGTCTCTATTGCAAAAATGCTCGATTTTTTAGCCACTCATTATTCGCCTTATTTGAATCGCGACTTGTTATTAGTAGGCGGTTTTATGCATGACCTTGCGAAAATTTGGGAACTTCAGTACGAAAAAGTGACCGATTATACCACCGAAGGGCGCCTCATCGGCCACTTGGTGATGGGAGTTGAGTTAATTGAAAAGAAAGCCGCGATGATTGAGGGTTTTCCGAACGAAAAGAAGCTTTTGGCAAAACACATGGTTCTTGCCCATCATGGGAAACTTGAATACGGCTCCCCCAAGGAACCTGCCTGTATTGAGGCGCTGGTTGTACATATGATTGATGATTTGGATTCAAAAGTGAACGCCATGAGAGTGTTTATTGAAAATGACACTCAAACTGGCATGTGGACCCTTCTCAATAAACAATTTTCTCGTTATTTTTATAAACCAGAATGGTCAAGAAAAGTTTAAATCCTAAAGTACTCGAACTGGAAAAGCGCGCTTGGGGCATTGCGCCCGTTGATGCAGCACACGATTTCTCGCACATAGAACGAGTTTCGCGCTTGTGTGTGGAGCTATATGCTCAGGAAATTATAAACCAGGAACAGCGTGAAATTAAGCCCGAAGAAGTGGATGCATGTTTAGTGTCGGCTTTTTTGCATGACTGTGTACCGGTACCTAAAAACTCTCCCTTAAGAAAAGAGAGCTCGCGACTCGCAAGCGAAAAGGCGCGCGAATGGTTAAGTGAAATCAATTGGGAGCCACGTGACCAGATTGATGTGATTTGTGGCGCAATCATAGATCATAGCTTTTCATCAGGAAGGATCCCAGCAACCTTGCTGGGCGAATGTTTGCAAGATGCCGATCGCTTAGAGGCCCTCGGTGCGATTGGCCTTTACCGAACGATTGCGACCGGAGTGTCCATGGGTGCAGCACTTTTCGATGCGAACGACCCTTGGGCGGAGCATCGGGAATTAGATGATAAAAAATATTCGATCGATCATTTTTTCACAAAACTTTTAAAGCTACCTGAAAGTTTTCGCACCACGAGCGCACGACAGGAAGCTGAAAAGCGAGCCCAGTATCTCCGAGGCTTTGTGGATCAGTTGAAGTCAGAGCTTTAGGTTTTCACTCAATTTGTTTCGTTGAATTTAGCTAAAAATAAGCTCTTTTTTAATACCTGATTGATTTATTCAATAATCATTGTATACTGCGCATCAGTTAATTAGATCATCCATTAGCAATTTTACTGATGGATGCACTTTAGAAAAGTTGGTAAAGAATGAATCGCAAACCTTTTATTTTAGCTTCTTTAATTATCCTTTCTTCCATGATGGTTTGTTCCTTCTCGTTTGCTCAGGCTGGAGGCTCATTATCGTTAGAAGAACAAGTGCGCGGTATTCTCATCAGAAATGGGATCCCTGGTACTGATACTGCGCTCATTGAAAAAATATCGGATGAAGCGCTTGCCCTTCCTGAGTTCGTGGATCTATTAAGTCATGGTAAAATCCAAGCTGAAACTTATCTCCGAAATATATTGAAACACGAGTCTGAATGGGCACTGCAGGCGACAAATTATTCTACAGTTTCTTTGGTGAGTTTATCTGAAGCTATGAAAAAAGGAGTGGACACCCAATTAGTTTCTTTAGATTTTAGTACAGAATTAAGAGAGAAAGCTGAAAGTACGCTGCTTGCTGCATTCCAAGCAAATCCTGATTTATTTGTGAATCAAAACGCAAAACTATTGCAAGGCTATCTTCCCGTTTTACCCTTCGGACATGATCTCTCCATTGCTCAATGGAGTCATTTGCACGAGATGCTCATGGGCAATGGTTTATTAACACTGGTTTTAGAACGCTACCGCCAGTCTTGGCTTACGCATCTTGAGAACAATAGTGCAAAGTTAGTAGCGATTTTAAAAGATCAATCCTATATTCTGGGAGAAGATTCGGCTGCGATTCAATCTGCTAATGACTACATTTTTGGCTTATATTTCGTGGCTGCGAATGCCCCCCTTGCGATCCGGGTGCCACTCTTGAATGCCATTTCCGCCCTTCCACTCGAGCATCGAATTCAAGCCAGAACGTCTATCCGCTCAATGGATTCAAATCAAGGACCCAGTTTAGGTATGAACGATTTATTGAATCAGGATATTCGGGAGCGAACATTATTGCTTTTGAATGACGAGCAAAGAATAGACTCAATCAGCGATGAGCAATTTGCTTGGCTGGTGAAAAATGATTTAAACACAGCAAAACGTTATTTTAAAATTTACTTGGAACGAATTTTGATGCCCGACTTAAAAAATAGTGATCTCAATACAGCCGAATGGGCAAAGGGTATGCCTGAACCCATTGAGACCATTGTGAGCGCGGTGCTTAAGTCTGATAATGAGGTGAGCAAGAATATCATTCTTGATTTTGCGCTCAATGGAAGTATCCAGCTCAAGAAAGTGGAAGACCTCTTGGATGTCGCCTATATTAATGTACCCGAGAACTCGCCGGTGCGCGCACGCAGAAGTTTTTTCTTCTCAAATAGCGATCAAGATTTTAAAGCTTATTTGGACGGGATTATTGACGATCCCCAAGCCTTAGTGAAGCATCTCATTACGGAGCCAGAACTGGTATCTCAGTTGCTTAAAACTGAAATCACGGCGGAGACTGCTGTAAAGCTTCTTGCTGCACAAAAGAGAATACTGATTTTTGCAAGATCAGGATCAAAACAAATTTTAGATGTATTGAAGCTTTATGATCGCTTGATTCAAATTGAATTGAAAAATGAGGGCATGATGTCTGTGGCTCAGTTTCATGAGGCGATTGTAACCCAAACTGAGTTGTATGAAAAATCGACAAGATATTTTACCGGGGGAACACGGGAAACTGCGACGCAAAGGCACATGCGGGTTGAGAATTTTAAGCAGCTTAGAAGTCAATTTGACTTGTATGTGAGTTGGATAGAGATCCATTTGCGCTTATGGAGTGAGAGTGATTTGGGTTTGATTCGCGAAGCGATTGCAGACTTCAGAGTAAGTGCTTCAACGATTCTTACCGAAGCGCTACCTTGTGGGCCACTCATGCATGGTTTTGACTTTAGTGAGAATTAATTCAGCTCGCCCATCTTTTTAAAAAGTGACGACTTGGCAAAATCGGATGGGGCGAGGCCTGGTTTTTGATCAGGAGGATTACCGTGAAAATATTGAACCCAGTAGCTTCGGTATTGATTAAAATGCATTGGTTTTGGATCGATCGGGATGGGTAGAAATCGATTCAGTAATTTTGCCACAAATTCTGAGCAATAGTATTTCTCCCCAAGTTCATCCGTATTGTCCCATAAAAAAGCTTCATCATAATGTTTCCCGAAAAAGTCCTTTTGGAAAATATGAAGAAGGCCGTTATGAGAAATCGAGATGGGTTCGCCTTGTTGGTTCACCGGGCGCATGACAAGGGTGGTGGTGTTGCTTTTTCTTTTGCTTAAAAACTTTTGAACGGGGATCATTTCAATTTTCACCCAGGATTCAAGTACGGTCGCATCAGTGCCCTCGTTTGCAACCACTAGTCCTGCGTGCGAATAGGGCGCCCCTTCTTCGAATTCGATCATCGAGCACACAAAGCACTGAACGGATTGCAAGAGCACGTCACCCGACCTGAGGTCGTGGGGAGTGAAGCCAAAAGCGGCGGGAATGAGAGAAAAAAACAGAAGCATAGAAAAGACTCTAATTCACTTCTGGTCAAATGTCTAACTATTTGAAATTACTAATAAAAAACACTACAAAATGCCCGTCAGGCCTTTATTGACCAAAATACACAAATATTGTATAACAGCGACTTCAATCAGTAGGGAGAAGATCGTATGCCGTCGTTTGATATCACGTCCGATGTGGATTGGCAGGAAGTAGATAATGCTGTGAATACAGCGTTGAAGGAGCTTGCCACTCGTTTTGATTTTAAAAATATTAAAAGTGAAATCACTTTTGATAAAAAGGCGAAGACCATTACATTGGTGTGCTCCGAGGATGGAAAGCTCGATAATTTAAAAGAAATTGTACAAGGGAAAATGATTAAACGTGGAATTTCGCTGATGTCATTGATTTACAAACCGACCGAGCCTGCCTTTGGTGGTTCAGTTCGTCAGGTGATTGAAGTTCAAGCTGGAATTTCAAAAGAAAAAGGAAAAGACCTGATTGCCGCGGTGAAGGAGTCCAAAATTAAAGTTCAAGCGCAAATTCAGGAAGAAAAGATCCGAGTCACGGGCAAGAGTCGTGATGACCTTCAGGAGTGCATGGCTCTTCTTAAGTCAAAACAAGACAGTTTAAAGTTACCAATGCAGTTCGATAACTTCAGAGATTAAATAATATGGAAAAAAAATCGTCAGTATATTTTGTGTCCCTCGGTTGCCCCAAAAACTTGGTAGATTCGCAAGTGATGTTGGGCAAACTTGAGAATGATCGCTACGAAATCGCCACTTCACCTGAAACCGCGGAAGTGATCATCGTCAACACCTGTTCTTTTATTCAGGCAGCGAAAGAAGAGTCGATTGATACTGTGCTTGAAATGGCTCAGTTCAAAGAAGATGGAAAATGTAAGGCGCTCGTGATGTCGGGATGTTTGCCGCAACGGTATGCAAAAGAGCTAGAGCATGAAATGCCGGAAGTAGACTTGATGATCGGAACCGGTCAGTATCACAAAATTACTGATTTACTCACAAAGCTCGCCACTGCCCAAGAACAAGGAGCCCCTCTTCCTCAGCGCGCGTATATTGATTTTCCAGCTTTTATTCATACTGAAAAAGATGCACGCATGCACACCGGTCCACAATACACAGGATTTCTAAAACTTTCAGAAGGTTGTAATCGTCGTTGTGCTTTTTGTATTATTCCAAAACTTCGCGGAAATGTTCGCTCTCGTACTATTGCTTCATTGGTGGAAGAAGCTACGCAGATGGCAGTGCAGGGTGTGCGTGAATTAAACTTAGTTGCACAAGATTTGACCGAGTATGGAATGGAGTGGAAGTATAAAGAAAACTTAGAAATGCTTTTGCCGGAACTTTGTAAAATCGAAGGCATTGAATGGATTCGTTTACACTATGTTTATCCAGATCAATTTTCAGATGAGCTCGTGGACATCATTGCTCGCGAACCAAAGATCGTAAAGTATTTGGATATGCCCATTCAGCATACCAATGATCGCGTCCTCAGCCTCATGAATCGAAAACTAACGAAGGCTAAGCTTTATGATTTGATGATTAAGCTTCGTGAGCGTATTCCGGGCTTAGTGGTTCGTTCATCGATTATTGTTGGGTTTCCGACAGAAACTGATGAAGAGTTTCAAGAACTTTGCGATGATTTAACGGAGCTCAATTTGGATCACGTAGGAGTATTTAGTTTTTCAAAAGAAGAAGGAACGAAAGCTGCTGAATTAGATGGCCAACTACACGCCGCCGTAAAGCGTAAGCGTAAAAAGAAATTGATTGAGATTCTTCAGGTGC
>CAIMWN010000063.1 GCA_903845155.1 Oligoflexia bacterium | reverse complement strand
GGTGGATATTCGCGGCATGCTTGTCCCCCGCAAGGGACACAAGTTCGTGACGTGATTGAAAACGCTCAAACAGGCAAATATCGGGGTGAATCCACGCAATTTTATGGCTTGATTTCGACTGGACACGAGGCGATCTATGCCTTCATTTCAGAGGAGACCTCAAAAATTGAAACGGAAGTGCTCAACGCCTATCACTCCGCACACCAAGTATTTTGGATCTATTTGTTTACTACTTTCTTTGGAATTTCGTCAATTATGGTTATTATGTTCTTCTGTCTTCGAAGCATTTCAAAGAGGCTCGGACGAATTTCAAATGATCTCACTGAAGGGGCGAATGCAACAGGCACTTTAGCAAGAGATATGTCTGCCTCATCCTATTCACTGACAGAAGGCGTAACTGCCCAATCGTCCGCCCTGCAAGAAACGGTATCATCGCTTGAGCAGGTGAGAGCCATGGTGAGTAAGAACTCCGATAATGCCCAGCAAGCGACCATGATTGCGGCTCAAAGCGCCCAAGACGCCGAAAAGGGTAAGAATGCAGTCGCCGATGTAATGGCGGCAATGAATGAGATTTCGCAAAGCAATGATGCAATTGAACACCAAGTGGAAGTGAGCAATGATGAGCTCGGTGAAATTGTTCGTGTGATCAGTGAGATTGCAGACAAGACTAAGGTGATCAATGAAATTGTATTTCAGACAAAACTTCTTTCTTTTAATGCCTCGGTAGAAGCAGCAAGAGCAGGCGAGCACGGAAAAGGTTTTTCTGTGGTTGCCGAAGAAGTCGGGAATTTAGCCCAGATGAGTGGTCTGGCTTCTCACGAAATCTCTCAGTTGCTGGACGGGGGATTAAAAAAAGTTGAGTCTATTGTAAGGGATTCGAAATCAAAAGTGAGTAAGCTGGTTTTAGTTAGCAAACAGAAGGTTCAACTCGGGACAGAAACCGCACGTCGTTGCGACCATGTATTAGATGAATTGCTCAACGGTGTCGAAGAAATGAACACGCGTGTAGTCGAAATTGCAACTGCAAGCAAAGAGCAATCACAGGGAGTGACCGAAATTTCTAATGCGATGAATCAATTAGAAAGTATTACCCACACGAACACTTCCGCTTCAAATCAAGTTTCAACCGTTGCAAACGAGCTAAACAACCAGGTCCAGAAAATGGAGAACCACGTCAGTAATTTGCTGCAACTTTCACAAGGAAGTTCTATGCCCCCAATAGTGGGTAAAGAAGAGGTGGCGAAAGCGATTGAAATTGAGCCAACCTCTCTTGCAGGGTAATTAAGAAAATTTAACGCCGGAGTTGAGTGGGGAGCCTTTATTACGGTATGAGTGACTGGGCACTCGAAACTTTAATTTGTTTATTCACGCCCTCTCCTGTAAGTCTTGTCCCTATGAGGCGAATGAATTTCAATCAGATCGTTGAAAGATTTTTTTCGGCTGATCGATCATTTGGGAATAAATTTCTAGTCGCCTTTCTTTTTTCTTTCATTGGATTTTGTATTACTTATTTCACGTTTGAGGCAGTAGGGCATTTTTTCCCGACCATTGGCGTGATTGCAATCGTCATGTCGGCACTCTATGGTGGTATTTATCCCAGTTTGCTTTTTGCGTTGCTTCTAAGGCTAACGGATGAAGTTTTTTTTCTACCTCCAGGCGGTTTTCAATTTTCAACGTTAGAAATTGAACGATTATTTATTTCGATAGGCCTTGCAGTGTTCGTAAGTTTTTTATCCTCACTCCTTCGTGATGCATTTCGATCATTGGTCCGCGTAAAACAGGAGGCGGATCAGGCGAAAAAGAATGCAGATGAAGCAGCCCGAAAGGCGGAGGATGCAGCAGGAATGATGGAGAAGGCTTTGAGTTTGATCTCGCATGATATTCGAAATCCACTCACTGCCATTGGCTTAAGCGCTCAATTAATCTTACGATCCCCTGGCGAAGTTGAGAAACATCAGGCGATCTTGGAACGGATTATTCATAGCGCCCAGTACGCGGACTCCATGATTCAATCATTGCTTGACGTTTCTCGAATGCGTTCAGGAAAGCCCCTGCCCATTGAATTGAAAATGAGTGATTTGGGAGTGCTGGTGGCGAAAGCCCTGGAGGAGATTACCTCGGTATCTCATCATCGGGTTGTGTTCCAAGCTCATGAAGCGATAGAGGGGGCGTGGGGTGCCACCGGCATTCGAAGGGTACTGGAGAACCTGGTGACAAACGCAGTAAAGTATGGGGCCCCTGAATCACCAATTACGGTGAGTTTGCACCGCGTGGATCAAGATGCAGTGCTTTCCGTTCACAATCTTGGAAAAGCGATTCCAGTTGAAGATCAGGCGAGACTCTTTGATCCTTTTCAACAAGCGGCTCGGGTTGTAGATGGAAGTGTTAGAGGTTGGGGTTTAGGTTTGGCTATTGTGAAGGGTATCACGGACGCCCACGGTGGGAGCGTTCGAGTGGAAAGTAATGAGAGCTCAGGAACTACCTTTTTCGTGAAATTTCCGATTAGAGTGCTAGCGGAGCGACCTGGATTAACGTTGGCACCAGTTCAGGATTCACGCTTTTCAGTTACCGCTTCAATGGTAAATGGCCCGAATGGAGTTAAGAACTGAACGCGGACAACGGGGCCAGCTGCGGTATGCTTAATGTGATGCGATTTACCTGTGATGATGGTAGGCAGCGCAGGTTGAATACTGTGCCCTTTTTCATTGAGTACTTTTTTTGCACTCCCAAAAATTTGATTGCACAATTCCGAAGCTGCATCTTGGTTTTCAGCATTGATGGTGTTGTAATTTTCACCGAGCATATTATTCACGATCGCGAGGAAGCATTTCTCGTCGAAAGAGATAGCCATGCTTCCTAAATACTTCTGGCTATTCATCGCTATGATACTTGAAATATCACCACTGCTTGTTTGTGAAGCAGTTCGTAGACTGACGCCTTTTTTTTCTGCTTGAACACCAGCAGTAATTTGTAACACAGAAAGTGTAGCTTCAATAAAAGGGTTAATAAATTCAACGTCCAGTGTCGCACCTGGCTTTTTGGGCTCAGCGCTGGATTCAGGTTTAGTTTCGCCGTTAAAAAGGGCATTCACCGATCCTAAAAATATGTCCCAATGAATGGGTTTCGAATAAAACTCAACCTTACCAAATTTGGTGGGGGTCGCATCTGGGTTAGATTGACCTGAGATGATCATAAATCGCTTGGGTCTTAGATCCAAGGGAAGGTCCTGTGCTTCTTTAATTACAGTATTTCCGTCTTTGATGGGAAGACCAAGGTCAGTGATCACTAGATCAAATCTTTGGTTTTGCATTTTTCGAAGGCCTTCTGAACCATTTTTAGCTTCAGAGCATCTTGCGAGTGGGAGTGACTCCATGATTCGATCCCGAATGCTTTCGCGAACGTCTTGTTCGTCATCAATTAAAAGAATATTAAATTTTATTTCCATTGATCCTTAATTGTCCAACATCGCAAAATAAATGGCAATCCCTGCATCGGATGTGACGCAGGAGTGATGGGAGAGAGAGCCTAAGTCGCTCTGAATTTAGTTGCGCTTCACTCCAGAGCTCGCACGGATTGATTAAAATGCGACGCGGTGTTTCTGCTTGCCGTTACCATACTCAAACTAGCTCAGTAACAACACTCGTTTGTCCAGGAGGGTAGGGCATGATATCATTTTGTGTGAAAAGTTGAGGAAATTGAAAATGAAAAACTCAGTAAATTTTAAAAGAGAGATGGTTTCAAGCGTTGAAGGAGCTGTTGAGCGTGTTACCGCAGCCCTGCAGGT
>CAIMWN010000062.1 GCA_903845155.1 Oligoflexia bacterium | reverse complement strand
TATGTTGATTTGGTATTTGAACCCGAATGGAATCAGGATATGATTTCGGAGGCGGGGAAATTGGATTTGGGATTGCTTTAGTTTGTGAGGTAGAAGTGAAGAAAAGTACCTAAAGAACTTAGAGTGCGGAGTGTGGAGTTTCATTTAAGAGAAGGTCGTTTTATAGTTACAATAACTTTTTCATTTTCAACTTCATTCTTAATTTCAAAATCAGGAATTCCTTCCACTTGAAGTAAATTCACATAAGATTGTGACCGATGAACGCTAGGACTCGAATCCCAATTTATTTTTTGAGTCAACAACAGCCCCCTGAGATCAGTATCATAACCGCGTCGTTGCTTCGCTCCAGAACGATGTAACAGAAGTGCGCTGCCAAATGAATTGGGGAGTGCGATACCTAAATCAAATGAACCTGTTGCTCTGATTTTTTTAGAAAATTCATTAATGGCTTTAAATGATTGAATAAAACTTGAATTCTTCTTTCTAGGAATGACCAAGACCTCATCTACAAATCCCTTAAATTGAATATCTCTCACCCATTCGGGGCAAACTACGGTAATCCACGCCTTCGGGTACTTCGCTCGAAGAATTTGATAAAATGGATAGGCAAGTATTTGATCGCCTATCCAATTCGGAGTTCGAACGAGGATACGATTCATAATATTTTATCCAGAGCCACCGCGAAGGAACCAACTTTAACCTTGGCTTCTACTCTGAGCACATAACGGTGCTCGTCGTCTGAAATCCAAAGTGTATTGTCTTTATTCTTTAACTCACCATTTTGTGTATTCTCAAGTCGATATACATTTGCCATAAAATCTCGGCCGCCGGCGTAAATCTTTTCTTTTCTTAAAAATCGGATAATACTTCTCCAAGGTTTGCCATCCAGAATCACAGGATAACTGATGTCGATTCCCGGCACACTAGGAAGATTTACGACTCTAAGATAGTAGAGAGAAGACAAAACATCCTGAGACCAAAGTTCAATATCAAATTGCTGTTTAGTTTCAGAAAAGCCTTTTTCAGTATGATCTACACGATTCCAATAAAAGCTTTGTTTCTTGTCGTAATCATAGAGTTCAATTAATTTTCGAGATTGCTTGCTTTCATCTAAGTCCATCGTAAAGCGATGAGAAAAAAGCCCGTCGTAATCCCAAAAGCTCTCAATAGAATCGTCTACGCGATAGACCAATTCAAAAATCTTTACTGTTCTTGCACGCGCGTGAAGGTGAAAGACATTTCGATCATTGATGATTTTGTTGGGGAGGATCTCTAAGTTGAGATATCCTGCAGTCACCCCGACATAGCGAATACCATACTCAAGTTTTTCACCCACTTGAAATGGCGTGGGATCAACTCTCCGGATCGGGGGTACGTTACCAATAACAGGTGTGGGCGAGGGCATAACCTTTCCCTTTCTTGCTTTTTTTTTCGAAACTGCTTTCAACGGAACAACATCATGGATCGGTGTAGCGGCGGGAAGCGCATTTACATCTTTTACTTCAAATTTCTTTACCAGATCAGCAGAGACTTCCCTACTGATGTCGTCATCCTGAAATTTTCTTAGGTTACTAGAAGTCGAGCATCCAACTATGGCAATGAGGGCCACCAGTGGAGCAAGGGATTGCCACAGAAGTTTTTTCATATCAATAGTTTATCGAGATTCTAGGTTTCTGGCAAATGCTCAAACGCTTCACGATAAATACGGTCTAGCACTTTCGGGCTCTTTAAATTTCTTTTCAGAACACCTACCCTTAGGGGATCAAGTACTCGTATCGTCGAAAGTTTGTCGGAATATAGCTTTATTCCCAACAGCTGCAGCTTACTGTAAT
>CAIMWN010000061.1 GCA_903845155.1 Oligoflexia bacterium | reverse complement strand
AGAAGCGGCTCGCTTGGTTCAAAGCTCCTGCCGAATCTACACAATAAATTTTACGCTACCAAGCCATTTACGGGAGATGCACTGAAGGAAAAATTGGAAGCAGTTCATAAAAAAATGGCAGGCTAAATCACGCCACTAAAATTAATGTCCAATAGATCATTAATGATCACTGGATAAAATTAAACCCTGATAGTAATAACAAAAGGAACAAGACATGAGTCAGCTCGATACCAGTTTTTTTAAACCATTTATTGAAGGCGCTGTAAATACGATTAAAGTGCAATGTAGTCTTCCTGCAACTGGCGAGAGTCCGTACATCAAGGGCACCAAGCCTGATATGGATATTGCGATTGCGGGAGTGATTGGGATTACGAGCCCGAAATTTAACGGCAGCATCACCCTTTGTTTCCCGGAAAAAGTGTTCCTGGGCATGATGGAGCGAATGCTTGGTGAACCCTTTAAAGAAATTACGAATGATCTTCAAGATGGAGTGGCGGAACTTCTCAATATTATTTTCGGACATGCGAAAGTCATTCTCAATGCTCAAGGGCACACGATCCAAAAAGCAATTCCCACTATTATTCGGGGCGAAAAAATTCATACGACTCAAATGTCAAAAAATAAAACATTCGTTTTACCATTCAAGTCTGAGCTGGGTTCGTTTTGTATCGAAATTTGTTCTGAATCAAGCATGTAACTATTTTAATTCGTGGGGATCAATCAAACATGGCGGACGTTTTTTCAATCCATAATAAAGCAGCTAAAATTTTAGTCGTCGACGACATGGCATTGAGTCGAGTGACGGGTAGAAAACTGTTGATTGAGCTTGGCTTTAAGGCAATTGATATGGCTGAAAATGGCGAAATTGCGTGGACTATGATTGAAAAAGCCATTGCCGACCAGGCACCCTATTGCCTGTTGATTTCAGATTGGATGATGCCAGTGCTGGATGGCATGGGTTTGCTCCGACGAACTAAAAAGCTGGAATCTGAAAACTACCTTCCGATGATTCTGTCTACGGCGGAATCAGATGCCGGACAAGTGGTGGAGGCGGTGAAGCAAGGAATTGCGGCATACGTTCGAAAACCGCTGACCAGAGAAAGTCTGTTATCGGCATTGGAGCGGGTCACTGCGAAGGAGCAGCAAAGTGGGTAATCAATTGAAATCATCAACAGTTATTGATCCGGCATTCGCGCCCGAACCATTGCTGGGAACCAATTATCTCACCTTGCCTTTTCGTGGGCCGCTGGCGCAATCTATCGCATTCGTGACTCCTGAGTTTATACTGAGAATCGCTAATTCTGAAAAACCCTTAGTGGTGCTTAATTTTTCTTACGCAGAGGCCGCACCGTTGTCGGCAGGTGAACTAAAGTTACTGAAAATGCTTTGCAAAGCCTGTTTGGATAGCGGCAAACGCCTTGCATTTGTAAAGTGCCCTGATTTTCTTTTGCAAGACCTTGAACAGAAATTGGATCTTCAGGGGCGCTTTTTTTCTACACTTTCCCAGGCCTTGAAATCAGGACCGGAGCAAGTGATTGCAGAAATTGGACCCGAGTTAGAACTTTTAACTAAAGCGGTCATTGAAGTTTTTGAAAAACAGTTTTCAATTGTAGTGATCCCAGAGAAACCGAGAATGTTGACCCCCGCTTCCGTCGATGCGAAACACGAAAATGGAATCATTGGATTGATTGCCTTGAATTCGAAAGATGCAGTGGGCAGTTTACTCATGCGTTTCGGTGAGTCTACCGTACTTAAATTGGCTGAACAAACTTATGGTGAGAAATTGCCTCTCCTCAATCCGCAAGTGACCGACGTCGCTGCTGAGTTGATTAATATGATTTTAGGTTGTGCAAAGGAAGAGTTAAATGCAAGAGGATTCGGAATCGAACAAGCTCTTCCACAGACCTTGGTGCCCAATCCAGATGGCGGAGGTTCTGCCAATACGCCAAAGCCATGCTGGCAAATTAATTTTCAAAGCCCAGTGGGTGAGCTCAATTTAGAGATTTGTTTAAAACGTATCAATAGTGCAAAGAGCGAATAGTGGCTAAACAACTACTCAAACTTCCAAAAGCTGATGTGACGTCCTTTGATGAATATGTCGTGATTCAAATCAACGGAGCTCTTTTAGCTAATCAAGTGACTGAAATTGAAACGATACTCACCAAGGATGCGCCTACCATTCCCTGGATCATCAATTGCTTCAAGTCTGATCAAGTGATGCCCCAAGAAACTCGTATGTTTCTTGGTTTTAAGAAATTGAATCCTAAGATTTGTCTCATTGTAAACTCCACCTATAGAGTGGGCTTGGTTGAAGCAGGGTTGTCCACCGCATTGCCGAGTGCTCCTAGTTTGAAACAAGCCCTCACTACAGTGGGAATAAAATATAAGCCCAAAATTGATACAGAATTCATTAATCCGTTCTTAGATGCGGCCATTCGAGTGGTCTCAATGCAAGCGGGAGTGAGTGCAGAGGCAGGAAAAGTGTTCTTGGTAAAAGAGCCCATTCCTAGTGATATTAGCGGTATTATTCCCATATCAAGTCCTATTTTTACCGGTATTTTCTCATTGGAATTCACCAAGGAAGTTTTTTTGAAAATGGTTTCAAAAGTGTTTGGTGAGGAATATTTGGAAATTAGTCCCGAAATTGAAGGCTTTTCAGCGGAGATGGCGAACATGGTATATGGCTCTGCCAAAGGTAAAGTGAATGAAAAGGGCTATACGTTAATGCCCGCACTTCCCACTACGGTAAGAGGTGTTCATTTATCTTCGGGTGCGTCGGTACCAGTAGCGATCTGTGTCCCAATTATTACCGACTTAGGCATCATTCATATCGTGATTAGGATGGATTCGTAGCATTGTCGCTGATGATTTTCCCATCGGCGAGTACAATTTTCCGAGGAGCCATTGCAGCAAAGTCTGGATCATGAGTAACCATGATGACCGTCATTTTATCCTGGGTGCTACATTCTTGTAGAATTTTCATTACCGATTCGGCATTCACCGTATCGAGTGCCCCAGTGGGTTCATCCGCAAAAAGGTATTTAGGTTTCATGATGAGTGCGCGCGCAATCGCCAAACGTTGCTGTTCTCCACCTGACAATTGTCGTGGATAACGATCATGTTTCTCCTTGAGGCCAAATTTTTCCAAGAGTTCCATCGCCCTTGGTCGCAATTCGACGTCCCTTTTGCATTTCATCGCGGGCATCAACACGTTTTGAATAGAGGTGAGTTCAGCGATGAGGTAATGAAATTGAAATACAAATCCCATTTGTTCGTTTCGAAATCGATGAAGGTCGATCGAGTTCATTTTAGTGATGTCTTGACCGGAAATCTCCACGCTGCCTTCTGTCGGGTTATCGAGACTGCTGAGCACATAGAGGAGCGTGCTTTTACCTGCTCCAGATCTTCCGGAAAGGGATACAAATTCACCGTCTTTAATTTCAACAGAAATGTCGTTCAGAACTCGAACAGCAGGAGAGCCAAATTTAATTCCAACGTGCTTTGAAAGAATGCCCATTTTTAACCTCCCTGCCTGATGATATCAATCGGAGTAAGTTTTCCAGCCGCTCTTGCAGGAAGGACGCTAGCAATTGCTGCTGAAAGCAGTGCAAGTCCTGTGGCTTGTACATAAATTACCCAGTCCAAAGAAATGTGAAGATGCCCTTGCGGGTTGCTCGGAGTGGCGAGCATAAATGACAGAGATTGTAGCCAGCGACAAAAAAGATATCCGCTCCCCAAGCCGAGTACCGTACCGCAAACACCGACAATCATTCCCTGTGCAAAGAATAGCATGACCACATCAAAGGTATCATACCCAAGAGCGCGAAGGATGGCGATGTCCTGTCGCTTTTGATTTACCGTCATATTTAAAATATTATAAATTCCAAATCCAGCGACAATGAGTACGGTCATGATCATGGAAAGTCTGAGGGCATTTTGGATGGCAAAAACGGATTGAATATTTAAATTTTGATCGCCCCAGCTTTCCACTCTTTCAGGACCGAGGTGGGCCCAGGATCTTGCGAGCGCATCCGCATCCAGGTAGCTTTTTAAACGAACGCCAATTTCATTCACATAGTTGGGAGTTTTATTCACGCGTTGAACATCGTTCAGAGCTGCAAAAGCCTGAAGATCTAGTCCACGACTTCCGGTATAGAATCGTCCCACTACTTTAAAGGGAACCGCGCTGTTAGTTCCAACTGAAACTAAAATGTTTTGTTGCATTCCAGCCCCCAGGCGTTTCATTAATTCATCGCCTAAGATCACCCGATTGCCACCAAAAGCGATATCGGTAAATTTTCCTGCAATCATATAATCTGCAATGGTGGTTACTTTTGCTTGTTGGTTTGGATTGCAGCCAATTAAATTGGCGGCCACCGAAATTAAACCAACATTGAAGAGAGCGGCGGCAGTCATGGTCGGAGAATACGCTTCCACTCTTGGGTCAGCGTTCAGTCTATTATACCACGCTTGCGGATTCTGAATGTCGAGATAGCCCTTCACTCCGGCAGGGGGGGGATTCCAGAATGCATGCACGAGGTCGTTACTAAAAAATGGAACATCCAGAACATGGTCTGACAAATAGTCTTGACGAATTTCAATGTGCACTTGTGCCGCATTGTTGACGAGCTGCTGAACTAAGAATCCTTGAAAGCCCTTAAAGAAGCCTGAAACGGCGACGAACGCGAGCGTACCGAAAAATACACCGAGCAGAGTTAATAACGTTTGTCTTTTCCGCTCTAAAAGGTAACGGATCGCTAAGAAAATCATGGAGTCACTTTCGTACGAATCATGAGTGAGTCGCCTGGACTCACTTCGCCAGATTTAATTTCAGCCATCGTTCCATCAATTACGCCAAGAGTGACTGCGGTTTTCATTGGAATCATGTGCCCTCGTTTTACCCACACAAAGCCATTTTCATATGCAGAAACAGGCATGATGAGGGCGTCCTTCACTTCTTGAATAATGATAGCGATGTCGGCGGTCATATCAGGCAGAATTTCTGGGGGGAGTGAAGTGATATCAATCCGTGCTAAAAAATTACTGTTATAAGAGTAAACTGATTTGACCACGCCATCATAATTTTGGCTCCGGATGGTATCGAAACTTAATTTTGCTTTTTGGCCCGGCCGTACGCGCAGGGCGCCTTGCTGTTCAATGGAAACCACAATGTAGCGATCTGAAAGATCAGTAACTACCAATGCGGGCAACTGAACGAAAATGTTCTCACCCACCTTAAATGGTAAATAGTTCACCACGCCGTCGAAAGGGGATTTGTAAGTGAGGGTATCAATTCGTGCGAGTCGGTCACCGCGGTGTACGCTATCGCCTTCCTTTACATAAAGGTCGCCGATGGTGGCGATGATTCCCGGCCTGACTGCATAACTTCGCGTCGCGGTGACGGTCCCGATTCCATAAACGGCGTCCACGATATTTCCTTTTTGAAGCGGTGGTGATAGCAGCCCCTGGGTTCGATCATTTAAGTCCTTGATTAAGGCAATGCTGATCGCGAGGACAGCCACGATCACGATCGAGACGATGCGGTGATTTGAAACCCATTGTGTAATTTTTCTGAGTATATCCATTATGTTTCCTTGCAGTGAGGTAGAGCAAAGATGGTGCCAGCTCCATCTTGGTCTAAATGAGAATAGGAATAGTGCGGTGAGACAAAAAGTTCATGGGATGGGTCAAAATGTCCTATGATTATACTTGAAGTCTCATATAACTGTACTAAAGTTGGTTTGACTCTTGCTTTACCACTATCTGAAAAGAGGAATCCTTTATGAGCGAGAAACAAAATTACCGAGTCTTAGTTGCGGTAGACCCTACCGAGAGCGAACTGAAACCAACGGAAGCAGGTCTTTTGTGGTTCAAAAAATGGGTGAGTGATCACCGTGCCCATGTAGATTCTGTTTTTGTGAGCTCCAATCAATATGGTGCTATTCCTGTGTCGGAGTCTGAACTCTCGGATTACGTTAAGAATTTGAATCTAGGGAATGACGTGACTTCAAAGATCCTCAATGAAAAGTCGAGTTCCCGTAGGAAGGCAGTTGAAACTTTAGTTCAATATTCTAAAAATGCTCAGGATGATTTAATTGTGGTCTCGTCGCACGGCCGTTCTGGTCCTGGCCGCTTGGTGCTTGGAAGTTTTGCCGAAAGTTTACTTGCGGTTTCACCCGTTCCTGTATTGTTCCTTTGTGAAAATGCCGATCACGTGAAGCCTAGTAATAAAATGCTTTTCCCCACTGACTTTTCAAAGGCTTCTAAACTTGCTCTCGATTTGTTTTTAGAGCAAAACAGCGGATACCAAGGTGAAGTGATTTTATTTCATGCAGTGCCACCTCCGGGTGCAATTTTTGATACGGGAGTTTTAGGCATGCCTGTTTACCTCCCTGATAGTTATTGGCTGGAATTAAAAGCCTGGACGGATACCGAGAGCGAAAAGTTATTGAAGCAAGTGAAGGAAAAAGGCTTCAACGCTCGTATGGTAGTTTTGGATGCCGTTCTCAATACCCCTATGGCCATTCAAAGTACGGCTCAAAGTGAAAATGTTGATCTCATCGCAATGGCGTCATTGAGTCGTGGTTTAGAATCAGCAATTCTGGGCACGGTCGCAAAAGAGATTTTTAGAATGAGAAAATGGCCGGTATGGGTTTGCGGCCCGGAAACAGTATTTAACGAAGGGAAGATCAATGAAATTAAGTAAGAAAATGGCGGGAGTTCTAGTACTCATTTTAACATTATTTTTAGCGGAAGGGTGTGCGACTGATGGGAGCAAAAAACTCGATCAAAAGCTAGCAACTGAACCCGTCATCGCGAACTCTGCAGAGCTGACTAAAGAAGTTCAAACCAATATTGACCAAGACAAAACACTTACGCCCGAGCAAAAAGTGAAATTAACTAAATTGAGGGTTGAAACTTCAACTGAGTTAAAACGCTTGCGGGAGCAGTCTCTTCGTTTGAGAGATATATTAATCAAAGACTTCGAAGCTGAAAATGATAAAGAAATCGACATCATCCACGATCGTCTTCAAGACAATAGTAACCGTCAAATAGAAGTAATTTTTGACACCATCAGAAAAGCAAACAGCATTATTGGGCACATTCCTCAAAACCGGGAATGGGTGAATATGATGTTTATGGAAGGCCTAGGCCGATATTAAAAACGATTGGAGCAATAGCAAAGTGAAAGAATCAAAAGGACGCATATTGGTGGTGGATGACGAGCAAGAGATGCGCTCGTTAATAGAAGATTATTTGAATAAAGAAGGCTATGAAGCTATCTGCTCATCTTCGGCAGTGGAGGCGCTAGAGGCGCTCGCGCCGGGTGGCCATCTTGGGCCTGAACATGAGCAAGGAAATATTGATCTGATCATTTCAGATATCAAAATGCCTAAAATGGATGGTTTGGAGTTTGCCGCTCGTCTTCAAACGGTCCGTCCTGAAATTCCGGTGATTCTCATTACCGCATTCGGAAGCATTGAAACGGCAATTGAAGCAATGAAACGAGGTGCATTTCATTATATCGTGAAGCCGTTTAAGCTCGCCGAAATGGGAGTGAATGTGGATCGTGCGATGGAGTATCGTAAACTTCAAAGAGACAATACCGCTCTTCGTGATGAAGTTAAAAAGAGCTGGAACATGGGCAGTGTCATCGGCAAAAGCTCAGCGATGAAAGCCGTTTTCGATTTGGTGGGTCGAGTTTCTCAAGCAACTGCAAATGTTTTGATTACAGGTGAGAGCGGAACCGGTAAAGAAATGGTGGCCCGTGCGATTCATCAGCAGGGCCCTAGGCACCTGAAGCCATTTATTGCTATCAATTGTACAGCGATCCCGGAGTCGCTCTTGGAGTCAGAACTATTTGGACATGCGAAGGGCTCTTTTACCGGTGCAATCACCAGAAAACGCGGTTTGTTTGAAGAGGCAGAAGGTGGAACACTGTTCTTAGATGAAATCGGCGACATGAATGTGCTGCTGCAATCTAAATTGCTTCGCGTGATTCAAGAAAAGAAAGTTCGCTCAGTGGGTGATAATGTGGATCGCCCTGTCGACGTTCGTATCATGGCAGCCACCCATAAAGATTTGAAAGCTGCAATTAAAGACGGACGGTTTCGTGAAGATCTTTATTATCGACTCAGTGTCATTCCCATTGTAATTCCGCCTCTTCGGCACCGTCAGGAAGATATTCCAATCCTGGCAGAGTATTTCTTAAAAAAATATTCGGCGACCAATCGCTCAAGTATTCGAGGTTTCACTAAGCGCGCGGTTTCTAAGTTGATGGGCCTGAAATGGGAAGGAAACGTTCGGGAGCTAGAAAATGTCATCGAAAGAGCGGTGGTGCTTTGTACTGCTGGTTTGATTGATGAGTCGGACATTCCAAGTCCAGAAACAGCGAGTGCAGAGACCTTCTTCGGCGCTGCGACGGGTGATTTCCCGACACTAGAGCAATTGGAGCGTCGCTATATTGAAATGATTATGGAAAAAACTGCTGGCAGAAAAGATAAAGCTTCGCAGATTCTCGGCATTAATCGTCGAACGCTGTACCGGAAAGAAAGGGAATACGGTATGGTTTCTGCCGACTCCCATGAGGACATGGAAGGCGTAGAAGAGTGAGTGAGGATGTGAATCAGGACGCTGTTCAAGAAATGATGAGTGCTGCACGCGAACTTAATAATATTCGTCAAGCACTCGATCAAGCTGCCATTGTCGCCATCACTGATCAAAACGGTACGATCACCCACGTGAATGATAAGTTTTGTGAAATATCAAAATATTCACGTGAAGAATTGATCGGGAAAAATCACCGAATTATTAATTCCGGTTTTCACTCCAAAGAGTTTTTTGCTGAGATGTGGAAAACTATTTCGAGCGGAAAATATTGGGAAAACGAGATTTGTAATCGCGCTAAAGATGGAAGTCTTTATTGGGTTAATACCACGATCGCGCCCTTTTTAGATGAACGTGGAAAACCTTACCAATATGTTTCTATCCGCTACGAAATTACTCGGCGTAAGAATGCTGAAAGTCAGTTGCAAATCATGGTAGATCGGCTTGAGAAGAGTAACAGAGAACTACAAGACTTTGCTTCGATTGCGGCCCATGATTTACAAGAACCACTCCGCAAAATTCAAACTTTTGCTGATCGCTTGAGATCCAAGCTTTCTACCCAACTTTCTGCGGAAGCAGATGACTATTTAAATCGGATGCTCTCTTCAGCAGGCCGGATGAGAAAATTGATTGATGATTTACTCACTTATTCCAGAGTGACTTCGAAGGGGAGCCCTTTTCAGCCGACGAATTTGAATCAAGTCGTGAATGAAGTTCTGTCAGATCTGGAAATTAGGATTGAGCAAAGTGGTGGTAAGGTGGAAGTGCAGAGTTTGCCTGAAATTGACGCAGATCCTTCGCAAATGAGGCAACTCTTTCAGAATCTGATCGCAAACGGCCTAAAATTTCACCAAGAAAATGTACCTCCGGTCATCACTATTACCGCAGAGATTGTGGGGGATCGTTGTCAGTTATCGGTTTATGATAATGGAATTGGTTTTGATGAGAAGTATTTAGATCGAATATTCACAATTTTCCAAAGGCTTCATGGTAGACAAGAGTATGAAGGAACGGGGGTGGGCTTAGCGGTTTGTAGAAGAATCGTTGAGCGCCACGATGGTTCAATTACGGCCAACAGTTCTCCGGGGAATGGGGCCAATTTTAGAATCTCACTCCCCCTTAAGCAATCAGCCAAGAATAGTAATCAATGAGGAGTTATCATGTTAAATTCAAATAATCCAAAAAATGGAGTGACGATACTGATCGCTGACGACGATGCGGATGATCGGATGATGATCAGTGATGCACTTCGTGAAAGTCGACTTTCGAATAATCTTCGTTTTGCAGAGAATGGCGAAGAGTTAATGGATTATCTTCTTCATCGTGGCAAATATACGAATGCTGCCGAAAATCCTAGACCGGGACTTATTTTACTTGATTTGAATATGCCAAAAATGGACGGTCGCGAAGCGCTGAAGGCGATCAAAGAGAATGCCGATCTCAAGCGCATACCAGTCGTTGTCCTGACCACATCCAAAGCAGAAGAGGATATTTATCGCACTTATAATTTGGGTGTGAATTCATTTGTGACCAAGCCGGTAACGTTTGATTCGCTTGTCACTATTGTACGCGAAATTGGCCGCTATTGGTTTGAAATTGTTGAACTACCCAGTGGGGGTCGCTAGGCGTTTATGAGTGAAAATGTAATTCAGGTATTAGTCATTGATGATGACGAGGATGATTTTATCCTCCTGCAAAAACACCTTGGCGAAGTAGTCGGTCAGAAATTTTCACTGCATTGGGCTCCTTCCTATGACAAGGGTAAAGAAGCGCTTCACCGACACAAAGAGGAAAAGCGATACGACGTGTGTTTTGTTGATTATCGCCTTGGAATTCGTACCGGGATTGATCTGTTAAAAGAAGTGATCTCAGAGGATATCAATGTCCCTATTATTTTGCTGACGGGTTACGGCCAGCGAGATGTAGACATGGAGGCGATGAAGGTGGGTGCCGCCGATTATTTGGTGAAAGACCAAATCAGCCATTTCTTGCTCGAAAAAACGATCCGTTATGCTATTTACCGATTTAAGAATCAAGTTCAGCTCAAAGAGCGGGAAGCTCAGATTTTCATGCAAGATCGCTTGGCGTCCATTGGGTTGCTCGCATCGAGTTTGGCCCATGAGATTGGTACGCCCTTGGGCGTGATTCGCGGCCGCGCAGAATACATTTCCAATCATAGCGAAAACGATCCCGTTGTTTTGAAAAGTATGAATGTGATCGTGGCTCAAATTGATCGCATTTCAAAATTGATTCATTCACTTTTGAATCTTGCAAGGGGTGACCAAATTAAAAGTGTAGGGGAGCTACATCTTGATCGCGTGATCTCTGACGTTCTCGATCTGATGGGACATGAGTTAAAGAAGAACGATATTGAGATCATGAACGAAGTGGTGGAAGGGCTCACCCTTAAAACCACAGGTGGATCGGAATCGCTTCATCAAGTCCTTCTCAATCTAGTGGTGAATTCTCTGCATGCGATTCAAAGTGCAGTAAAGCAGGGGAGAGCTGGGTCACATTTCATTCATTTTTATGTTGAAAGAAAAAAGGATTTTCTTGTTTTGTGCGTCGAAGATTCAGGTACTGGAATTTCAAAACAAAATCTAAGGAATCTGTTTAAGCCGTTTTTTACCACCAAAGACATTGGTTCTGGAACCGGCTTAGGGCTCGCTACTAGCTATAGGATTGTGGAGTCTTGGGGTGGTTCGATAGCCGTAGAAAGCGAAGAGAACGTAGGAACCGTATTTAAAGTACTACTTCCAGTGAGTAATTTGGCAAAATAGCAATTAAAGGAAAACTTCGATGGGCTCAAAACTCAATATTCAGTTCTTAGGTGGCGCAGGAACGGTGACAGGTTCTAAGTATTTGGTTACCTACGGAACCAAAAAGATCATGGTGGATTGTGGGATGTTTCAAGGCCTGAAAAATTTAAGGCTTTTAAATCGAACTCCTCTTCCTGTTGATGCCAGCGAAATCGATGCCGTCATTCTCACACACGCGCACCTCGATCATACCGGACATTTGCCTCTTTTGGTCAAAGAAGGTTTT
>CAIMWN010000060.1 GCA_903845155.1 Oligoflexia bacterium | reverse complement strand
TTTCCGTATGCGGATCTGAGTACATTTAAATGTTCATTGAGTGCTGTTTTTGCCTCGGTGAGTGAATACGTCTTTAATTTATTTTGATGAAATGCGGATTGATAATCGTTGACGACATTTTCGAGCTCCTGCAGATCCTTCAGTCCGGCCGCGTCGTTTTCTTTCTGCAACTCACTCCATTTTTTACCATAAAACATCTCCGCAAGCGTTTGTGGTTTATGCAGCGCTTGTGGATTCGGCGCATCCAGGTTGTACCTCAACTCAGAATCGAAGTAAGTCATCATTGCATTCTTGAGTGTCTGCATTCTCAAGGATTGTCCAAACCTAAGTGAGTTCTGTTCACTCGTCGCTTCGCTTTGCTTTTCTGTGGCCGCTTTTACTTTTTGAACGTCTTTTACAAACTGAGAAATCAAGCCATTTTGAACGCAGGACGAAGGGGCGCCGGATTCCACTTCGGATATCATTCCCGCTTTGACTTGATCAAGAACATGGCGCTGGTCTTTTGGATCCCGTTTGCATCCTGCTAAAACGGCTTGGGCCTTGAGGGCGTTATCTTTTTTCTGGTCAAAAGTCAGCTCAGCAAATGCCAAACGAAACTGGGCCTGACCCAGCACTAAACTCAGTACGCAATACCAATGAATCAGTGTGCGAAACATACTCAATACTTATCGGCAGATTTGCCATTTTCTTGACGTTTCGTTGAACTTTTAAAAGGCTGTAATTATTACATATTTTATATTTACTGCCGATTCACTTTCCCATTTTTTCAAACATCTCTTTTAGGATCGCTCCCGATGAAGCCTCGATCTCCTTATGAAGAGAGTTTCCATGGGCATCGATGGTCACTACCACGGGGAAACGCTCCACCTTGAGTTGCCAAATGGCTTCAGGGCTCCCGAACTGTTCATAACCATAAACCCCTTCAACCGAAATAATTCTCTCAGCGAGTACTTGAGCAGCGCCACCGACGGCATGCAAGTAAACGCAGCCGAATTTTTTGCAGGCTTCGCGAGTCTTCTCGCCCATCCCGCCTTTTCCAATGACGGCTTTCACTCCGAAACGTTCGATGATACCCGCTTGATAGGGTTCCTCGCGAATAGAAGTGGTGGGCCCAGCAGCGGTCGCTACCCATTTCTTTCCTTTTTTCATCATCACCGGACCGCAATGATAAATAATACTATTTGTAAAATCGACCTCGGACTTCGGTGGAGCGTTTCCTTCAGAAAGCCATTTGTGTACCGAGTCTCGTCCTGTCAGGATGAGACCAGTGATTTCCACCATGTCGCCTACTTTGAGCGCGCGAATTTTTTCCTCTGTAAACGGAGCTTCTAATAAAACCATTTTTTAATTTCTCCCTTTGAAGTGATGTGAGCACCTTGTCTGCGAAACGCCCAACACATATAAGACACACTCACGAAAAACGAAGCGGGCACTCGATTCTCAGCAGTAACTTTGGTTCCGAGTAAAGTAGTCTTCCCACCGAAGCCCATCGGACCAATGCCGAGGTCATTTGCTTCGCGAGTGATTTCTTCTTCAAGCTTTGCGAGCTCGGGATTTTTATTTGTGTCTGAAGTTTTTCTTAAGAATTGCAACTTCGATGCAGCATAACCACTGCTGCGATCACCACCAATGCACACTCCTAAAATTCCGGGACCACAGACAGTTCTCCTTCACCATTACAAGCAAGGTAATAGACCACAGACAGTTCTCCTTCACCATTACAAGCAAG
>CAIMWN010000059.1 GCA_903845155.1 Oligoflexia bacterium | reverse complement strand
TACATTGCCTGTTTAATGATTTGGATTAAAATCGGCAAATAACATGAGTGCGGCTAGCCAAATTCAAAACACGCCCTAAGAGCGCAAGTCCAGCAGCTAAAATAGCAAGGACTCCCTCCCCCCCATTCAGAAGTTGCTTGTATGAAAAAAATTGTGAAAAAAACACGCCGAAAATCACTCCCATCAGCAATGACCGCCACCCGCTGCGTTTGCCGTGCCAAAAAGAAGCTAATTTTTCATTAAATTGTCTCCCTTTCTCCAATACTTGTGCCTTCACACTTTGATCTGGCTGACGAGACTCAAAATACCTTAAAAATGCTTTTGCAAGTCCCTCTCGCTCAACACTGCACTGCCATATATTCGAGTCATTCTTTGATAAATCCGATTTCGGATCAAATTCCTGATCCCAAAGCACTTGGATTCGCCCAAAATAATTACGATCCGATTGATGACCGTGCCAAAGGTGAAAAACTTCGCCTTCAATTGAACCTAAACTTCCTTGTACCCGTCGATGAATTTCAGCTGTCCATACATCAAGAGTCGGAATTTGATTGGAACACAGTGTAAAGTAAATTCGATTGCGCCAATAACTTTTCATCTGTTCAGCATTCTCAAGAGAGAAAGCCCGAGCCATCAGGCCATCGGCGCCCCCCAAAAAAGCCTGATCAAAGAAACCAATTCCTTCCAGTACCGACCTTCTCGCCGCCCATGCAAAACCACTAACCCCCATCTGTGCACTAGATTTCCTCGGGGCGCTCCAATAATGCGCTAGTCCCATATACTTCTCACCCTCTTGCAATCCTTGCTTAGCCTTCTTCACTTGCATTGGTTTAGGTATCGAATTCATCCCTTCGGGCAAGCGCATTGCCGTCTCAAAAGGCTGGATCACGCAATAGCTTTCTAAGGCTTTAGCGGTGTCTAGCACCCATTCTTCATTTTGAAAAAGAATGTCACAGTCGAGCCAAATCACTTTATCGCAACGATCGGGCAATCGTGAAAGCGCCACATTCAAAAGCGCTTCTTTCTGCCATAAGATATGGCGCTGATCTGCCTCAATTGAGACATAAATATCTGCATCTTCTTTATTTAAATGAGGCCCGCTACCCTCTACAAACAACTCAACGGTCAGCAGACGCAACCCTTGTTTTTTAGAGTTTTCCCTAAAAATATGGTAATTGTTTTCTAATTCTCGCTTTTGGCTAAAATTATAAAAACAAGTAATACCCCAAATCTCGCCCTTCAAAACACAAGGAGTCACACGCCCCCTTTGATAAGAAATTAACTTTGGTTGCGTGACACTAAATGGAGTGGCCTTCCAGTCGGGCGGAAGTTCCTTTAATGCCTTAGAAAATAAACGCTCAGCTAAGCTCTGCATCCGCTCGGTTGAAACCTCGGCCCCCAAATGCTTGAGTCTATTTCGTGCCGTGACGGCGATCTGCCAGCAAATGCTCGCATTCGTAAAGGATTCCAAACTATCGCTTTCGTTGGCATGAGCAAGCGAACGACAGAGAAAAAGATCTTCGTCCACGTGCTGAACTTTTGATACTTCATGCACCCGCAAACCAAAATCCTTGACTAAAAACTGATTGCCCACCCATCCAGAGGGTAAAACGGCTCGCAGTCGCCGCCGATCAAAAAGAGCAAACTCCGAAACCGCATCAGAAAGTAAATGATCCACCAGCGAATAAACAACTCGGCCAGACGCTCTTTTAATTACAAGCGTCATCTCAGAATCAAATATTAAAGCATTGGAATAATAAAGCCCAGCATCTGGATAAAGTTTAATATACGCATTAAATCGCTCCAGCGCATGAGGGACTAAAGCATCCGTATCATTTAAAAAGACCACATAATCACTGGATGATTGTTCCAGAATTTCTTGATAAACATGACCCTGGTCTAAGCGTCCTTGATACTTAAGAATTTGAACTTGCGGCTGCTCTAAATACAGACCCAGTGAATCTAGGAACTCATCGTTGATCCCATTCTCCAAACAAAGAAACAAGTGCCAATTCGACGCAGTTTGCCTCAAAACACTTTTTATGGCAAAATCGATCGCTTTTGAGTTATTCTGAACCAGAATAAATACGCTAATTGACGGTGTGATCATTCATTATTTCCCCAAAATATAATAAATATAAAATGCAAAGAGAACACGGATTAAATCAGTCTGATTAATAACTTAAAGCACATTCAAAGAAAAGAGGCCTTTGCCAAATCGCTCAGTTTTTTAAGATGATTCAACGATTCATACTCTTCTTATCCCTTAAACTTCGATGAAAAGTGATGGCAAAACGATGCGCTTCATCTCTGATATGGGTTAGAATTTTATAGGCCTTGGTATGAGGATAAAGCGGAACCGGGTTTACGCGATTAGGAATGAAGATCCGCTCCATGGAAGATTCTACTTCTTTAGAACGAAAATTGCTCTCGGTGCGAGCCTTCGCAAGCCCAACCAAATTCACGCCTTGAATTTCGAGCTCATTAAAAATAGCCTGCGCTTGCGCGAGCTGCCCTTTTCCGCCGTCTACTACCACGAGATCAGGTTTTTCGTTGCCGGTACCGACGTCCATCTTACTGAACCTGCGCTCAAAAACTTCCCGCATACTCTTAAAATCATCTGCACCCGTTACGGTTTTAATTTTATATTTTCGATAAAGGGTTTTATCAGGGGTTCCATCAATAAACACTACGCGCGAGGCCACCGATTCCTCACCTTGAGTATTTGAAATATCATAACACTCAATTCGGCGCGGGAGATGATCAAGCCCAAGCTTTTCTTGCACTTCTTCAAGCGCGCTTATTCCGTGCCCCCCCTCCCCTTTTCTCACATTTTCGAGCGCGTAGCGGGCATTCGTTTGTGCAACATTGACGAGCTGTTTTTGAACATCAGTGACCGGAGTATGAATAGTGATTTCGAGTGCCTCTTCGAGGAGGCTTGAATCGCTAGGCAGTTCAAGCATCAATACGTCTTTCACTTTAAGGATATCGTGATCGGAACTGAGGAGCAGCACATGCTGAGTGAGAATATCGTACAAAATTTCGTTATCCTCGATGGAGCTATCAAAATTTTGTAGGTTATAATGTTTAACTGCGATGAGCTTGCCTCCGCGCACCTGTAAAACCACACCGTGTGCCGCGTGATCATTCCGCGCAAACGCAAAGACGTCTTGATCCACGCGCACATCGGCATCCACCACGCTTTGCGTTTGTGAGACGATCTGCACACTTTGAATTTGGTCTCGTATTCGAGCTGCATCTTCAAAACGCTCGTCTAGAGCTGCTTCATCCATCTTTAATTTTAGTTGTTGAAGAAACGCGTCCGATTTTCCTTCTAGAATCTCGATCGCCTGCTGAACGGATGCTTGATACTCTACTTTCGATATTTTGGCGACACAGGGAGCTGAACACTGTCCCATTTGATAAAGGATGCAAGCTCTCGATCGATGGGAAAAGGTGTTATCAGAACAGTCCCTCAAATGAAAAGTCTCGGTCAGCAAGCGAAGCACGATCCTCGCCGCATAGCCCGACGGGAAAGGGCCAAAATACCTTGCATGCTCCGAATTCACCTTCCGGGTCCATTCGAGCCTTGGAAAATCGATATCGGTAGGAACTTTGATGTAGGGATAATGCTTGTCGTCTTTTAGCCTGACGTTGAATTTTGGCTTGAAGCGCTTGATCAAGGTACATTCAAGGACCAATGCCTCATTTTCAGTTTCAGTATGAATGACTTCAAATTCCTGGACGGTTTGCAGCATGAGCTCAGTCCGGGGATGCTCATGGACGATCGGCTGGAAATAGGAACTCACTCGGGAACGCAAACTTTTCGCTTTTCCCACGTAAATAACGCCATTTTCGTGTTTCATGAGATAAACGCCCGGGCTCGTAGCCAAACTTTTGGCCTTCTCTAAAAGGGCTGTTCTCTTTGCTTCTCGTTTTTGGTCGCTCATTGCCTTTAAAAATGCTATACTACTTCTACACTTATGAATACTCCCGCTGAACTCGCCGTTGGTCATGAAATTGTAAGCTATTGTACTAAATGCAAAATGGACCTAGGACACACGATTATGTCCATGGTTAAAGGAAAGCCTGCTCGGGTTGTTTGCCGCACTTGTAAAAGTGAGCACAACTTCAAAGCCAAAAAAGGCGTAAAAGATCCTAATGCAGTAAAAGCGCCTAAGAAACCTCGCGCTCCAAAAGCTGAAAAAACCATCCCCGTTGAACAAGAGTGGATGAAGCAAATCAATGCATCTCAGAAGCCACTCCGCCATTATGCTACGAATGAAACCTTTAATTCTGGCGATAAAGTGACTCATCCTTCTTTTGGAGAAGGCATTGTTCAAAAGCAAATTTATCCAAATAAGATTGAAGTCATCTTTAAAACTGACCTCAAAATCCTGATTCACGCTAAATAAGTTCGCCTCGTTTTTTAAGCCCTTTTCAGCTCAAACGCCCGATCTCCGTTCGGCCCTACCCTCGTGAGCGAGCTAACTTTTTGTTATGTATGGCGATAAAGTGCTAGACAAAAGCTGTCCTTTCCGTTATTTTCTTCCACACGTCTATATTTAGAATGTTTGCGGGGGCGTAGTTGAGTTGGTTACAACGACGCCCTGTCACGGCGTAGGTCGTGGGTTCGAGTCCCATCGCTCCCGCCATTAAAAATATAGAAATAAAAAAGGGCTGTTCACACAAGTGAGCGGCCCTTTTTTATTTCTATTCTTTCTAAATTGCGGGCGATGGGACGAGCGCTGAGCCGACTCCTCAGTTTGAAGTAAAATGAATATATATTAAATTAATTTAATGCATTTAACGCGCTGTTTTCGAAATTAACAATTGTGAATTCTCAGAGCCCATGGGTTAATGCTTGGGTAGTGCCACACTACAAGTAGTTAAAGCCTTTAAACGTTTCCGGGAGGAGATCATTATGCTTTTTCGTTTGTTGTTTGTGTTGGTCACCATTTTGTCTATTCAAACTTCACAGGCATCTTTTGCTGTGAAGCCAAATCATGCCCTGACACCAGGGAAAATCTGTACACCCACTGATGCTGATTTTTACGGATACCGCTACAAAGAGCACATTGCTTTCTGCACGAGAGATATCACCGTTGAGGAAAAGCAAAAAGTAGCGAATCAGTATGGCGGAATTCCCCAGTCTCAATGGTCTAACTATGAGTTTGATCATCTGATCCCCCTCAGCATTGGTGGCTCAAACGACAGCACTAATCTTTGGCCGCAACCGATTGCGGAAGCAAAAATAAAAGATAAACTAGAAGAGCAACTTTACCTGCAAATGAGTGCTGGAACAATTACTCAAGCCGCTGCAGTGAAAAAAATAAATGATTGGGTTGCAGCACACTAGACGTGCACCCCTGGGCCCTGCTGGGCGCACATACAAAAAGGGCCACTCAATTACTTGAGCAGCCCTTCTCATTTGAAAAAAAACAAACTTAATTCGAATTATGGGTGACGGTGACGACGAGCTTCTTCTTCGCGTCTGCGATTCTCTTCATCACGTCTACGAGCTTCTTCTTGGCGTCTGCGATTTTCTTCTTCACGGCGAACTTCTTCTTGATGTCTACGCGCTTCTTCACCCACAACAATCACTACTGGGCCTGGCGCAGGATGAACAACCACACCACCGCGGCGAATAATCACGACTGGTGATGAGTGACGAATAATAATCTCTCCACGATAAACAGGGAAAGCGTAACGATGGAAAATATGGATACGCGCAAACTCTTCGTCAATGCGTACATATCCGAGATGCCCGATCACATCATAACCATTGCGATAACATTCTTCTTCAGAAGTAGTCGTAAGGTAGTCGCCAATGTCTGCACGGAAACAGCTATAGAGTGCGTTTGGTTCAAATGAAGTTGGAACTTCTGATGACCAGCCCATAGGACCATCCACTGAATCGCCGGCATTACATTCCCACGCGGCCACATAATGATGTCCATTCGATTTGTAACAACGCATGAGTTGCACTTGACCTGACTCCTTTAAAAAAGCAAGCGTCTTTGGATAAGAATTTCCCTTGCCTGCGCAGCTAATTTTTCAAGCACGGGCATCCCATGGTCGCATTACCCGGAATCGTCTTAAGCAGGGATTTATGTGTTCATTTTTGGATGAGAGCGT
>CAIMWN010000058.1 GCA_903845155.1 Oligoflexia bacterium | reverse complement strand
GTTCGTGAATTGGAAGGGGCACTGAAACGCATCCAGGCTTATGCGCGTTTTCATCAAGAATCCTTAAGCATGGATATCACTCGCGAAGCCTTGAAAGATGTGATCGCGGTACAAAAACGACAAGTTTCAATTGAAAATATACAAAAAACGGTAGCGGATTTTTATAAAATCAAAGTTGCGGATATGTTTTCAAAAAAACGCAGCAGAGCTTTAGCGCGTCCTAGACAAATTGCAATGGCTCTCACTAAAGAACTCACATCCATGAGCCTTCCTGATATTGGTGATGCGTTTGGTGGTAGAGATCACACAACGGTGCTTCATGCTTGTCGCAAAATAGCAGAATTAAAGCAAGAAGACCCCATGATGCAAAAAGATTTTCAAACACTACTTCATACTTTGAGCGGATAAAAGTGGAAAAGTACAAGCAACAAAAAACGTGTATGAACAGTGGACGATTTGGGGATAAGGTACGTTTTGTCAAAGTTTTAAAAAACAATCCACAAAACCAATACACCATAACAAGGGTTTATCCCCTAGGTTTTAAGTAGGCTAAACAGATGAATCGTTAAGAGTAAATGAACTTATCCACGGCAATACCCTTGCTCCTATTATCAAGTATTAAGGTTATATATAAATGCTATTAATCAAAGCCCAACGAGATCGACTTCTGACGCCACTGCAAAGTGTCATAGGTATCGTCGAGCGCAGACACACCCTTCCTATCCTGTCTAACGTATTGATAGAAACTTCTGGTGATCGTTTAGATTTCACAGCAACTGACTTAGAGGTACAAGTTCGGACTTGGACCTCGGTTGCCGAATCACCGGTAGAAGAGTCGGTTACGCTTTCTGCCCGTAAATTGCACGACATTTTGCGTGCTCTCCCTGCGGGTGCGGATTTGGTCATTGAAGCCAAAGAAAATCGCCTTACAGTGAAAGCGGGACGTAGCCGATTTAATTTACAAACACTTCCTGGTCGAGAGTTTCCCCAAATTGCCCTGAATTCCGAAGTAGGAGCAACCTTTCGCATTTCACAAAATGTATTAAAAAAACTATTGGAACGTGCGCAATTTGCAATGGCGGTTCAAGATATTCGTTATTACCTCAATGGAACACTTCTCTCGATAGCGGAAGGGAGATTGACCGTGGTCTCCACGGATGGCCACCGATTGAGCTATACCCATCAAGATTTGGTCGATGCCAATACGACACAAGCTGAAGTCATCATTCCTAGAAAGAGTGTGCAGGAATTAATAAAACTACTGCAACCAATAGATGATCAGGTTCAAGTGACGATTCATGGAAATCAGGTGCGATTTGAATTTGGTTCGATTGATCTGGTCACTAAAGTCATTGATGGTAAGTTTCCTGACTACAAACGTGTGATCCCTACAAACCATCAGAAGACGATTCTGGTAAACCGTGCTTTGTTACAGCAAGCACTACAAAGAGCATCCATTTTATCGAATGAAAAAATAAGAGGTGTGCGCTTACTTCTAACAAAAGATAGTCTGGCTGTGGTTTGTTCTAACAATGAACAAGAAGAAGCGCAGGAAGAACTGGAAGTCGCGTATACTAGCGAAGCTCTTGATATTGGGTTCAATATTGCCTACTTGCTAGACGTCCTTAACCACCTATCAGTCGAACAGGTTGAATGCCATTTCGGTGACAGCAACAGCAGCGTTCTGATTACGGTACCCGGACAGGATGACTTCAAGTACGTCGTAATGCCCATGAGAATTTGAAATCGATGCATAGCAGGATCCCC
>CAIMWN010000057.1 GCA_903845155.1 Oligoflexia bacterium | reverse complement strand
TAACCCTCTGGATGGCCAACATGAAGGCCAGTGCTCGAAGGGTACGGGAACATATCGAGCACATAATACTTGGGTTTATTTTTATCTAAAATTGATTTGAAGGTTTGGTGATGTTCCCAATACTTTTGCCATTTTTGTTCAATGAGATTCGGTTGATATGCCATGGATAGCAGACTAACAAAAAGTGGCAAAAAATGCGTTATTTTTTTAGAATACGGCTATAAATCCGGGCTCGACACAGTTTCCCATTAAGTTTTTTTCTAAACTTCCATAATCAACGGAATCACTACGGGCTTTCTTCCAATATTGCGATCAAAAAAGCGCCTCAGTTCAATACGAACTTTTTCAGCGAGATCGTGGTGAATATTGTTCTTCAGATCTTTTTTGTATTCTTCAATTTGACGTTCCACCACTTTGTGAGCTTCTTCAATTAACCAAAGCTCAAAAGATTCGCTCACTAAACCCTTGGCCATCACTTGAGGCTTACTGAGGATACGCCCCGAATCCCTTTCCCGAGTCATTAAACAAAACACCACTCCACCCTCAGCAAGTTTGCGGCGGTCTTTGAGAATGCTCTTGGTAATATCTTGGCCATCCCGTCCCTCAATCATCACCCGAAGTTCTTCAACTTTGTCGACAATTTGAAGAGAATCAGGGGTAAGCTCCACCACCTCACCGTTTTGAACGACGCAAATGTTTTTTTCTGGGATCCCGGTTTCATGCGCCAAATTTGCGTGATGAACCAGGTGCCGATATTCACCATGAATGGGAATAAAATATTTCGGTTTCATCATTTCAATCATTTTTTTCAACTCTGGCCGGGTAGCGTGGCCGGTAGAATGTACTTCTTCAACGGCGTCATAAAGAACTTCGGCACCCGACTGAAACAACTGATTCACCAGTTTGCTAATAGCCTTCTCATTGCCGGGAATCTGACTCGAACTCAAGATAACGAGATCGCTTTCATGTAGGCTCACATGATTATGTTCCGCATTGGCAATTCGATTTAAGGCAGATCGAGGCTCACCTTGGCAACCTGTGGAAAGCAAGAGTACCTTATTCCGATCGTAGTCTTTAATCGAATCTACCGAAATAATATTCGTGGTATTTAAATCAATCGCTCCACGCTCGTGGGCAAGGCGGACATTTTGCTCCATACTGCGACCGGTGAGCGCAATCTTTTTCCCCATCTTCGTGGCAATTTTAAAAATATTAGCCATTCTTCCCACGTTAGAAGAAAAAAGAGAAACTACAATCATGCCCTTTGCTAAATGAAATAATTCTTCCAAGCGCGCGGCAACGGATGGTTCGCCTTGCGCAAGATGATCATGTTCTACGTTGGTCGAGTCAGAAAGAAGGAGCAATACTCCTTCACTCGCAGCTTTCCGGAATAGATCCCATTCCATCACATCGCCAAAAAATGCGGTTTGATCGAGTTTAAAATCACCGGTGTGAACAATTTTCCCAATCGGCGTGTCAATGAAAAGTGCAAATGCGTCTACAATACTGTGATTCACTTGAGCGGTCGTCACTTTTAAATCACCGAACTCAACCGTGCCACCCGAATGAATCGTTTTTAATTCGACCTGAGTATCGAGGCCCGACTCCTTGAGGCGCTCACGCACCATGAGTGCAGTGAAAGGAGAAGCGTAAATCGGCGCCCGGATTCCAGCTTTCACCGCAAAACCCAAAGCACCAATATGGTCTTCATGGCCATGGGTCGCAAAAACTGCCTTAATTTTGTCTTTTTTGAGAAGTAAGTTTGCGAAATTTGGAATGACAAACTCTACGCCAAAATGGTCAAGTTCAGAAAACATCAATCCACAATCGATTAAAATTGCCGAGGATTCTGTTTCAATCAGCATGCAATTCATCCCGATCTCACCTAACCCGCCGTAAGGAGTAATGGTTACTTTTCCGCTCATGCTTTCATCTCGAGCAATTTTTGCTTAATCATCGAAGAAAGCAAAATTGCTGCAGGATCAGTTTCCTCACCCACAATGACGTCTGCATATTGTTTCGTGGGTTCAAGATAGAGCTGATGCATGGGACGTACCGTATCATAGTACTGACGAATGATATCGTCGAGCGTACGAGCGCGATCTTTTAAGTCTCTAAACAAACGTCGGATAAATCGGATATCGGATTCAACATGTAAATAAATTTTCAAATCAAAGTGACTGCGAATGGCTTCGTCCCAAAGTGAAAAAATTCCTTCCACAATGAGAATTTTGCAAGGCCCCACCTGAGTCGTTTTAGCGGTCCTTCTGGAATGTTTGTAATCGTACACTGGACTTTCTACTCGTTTGCCCTCTTTTAGTAATTCTAAGTGAGAACGAAGCAACTCCCAATCAAACGCTTGAGGGTGATCAAAATTAGGTTCATTGTTCACTTTCAAATCAGAAGGAGGCCTAGGCAGGTAATAAGAATCTTGATGCAGAACACCCACCTTTGAGTCGCTGACTTGAGCTAGAACTTTTTGAGTAAATGTAGTTTTACCAGAACCGGAACCACCTGCGATACCAATGATGTACATCCTTTACTTGTACTGGGCTTTATTAAACTCCTCAAGAGTTATTCCAGTTAATCGAATGGGATAATGTGCCGGGAGTGCCGCCTGTCCGTTCCAAATCGGAGTGAGCAAATGTGGATTTAACACATGGGTTAAGTCTTCTTTTAGTTTGTAGCGCTCTAGAATCGTTTTCATGAGCATTTTCTTTTGAAAACTTACGGTAATGTAGGGTGGCAAAGGAGCCAAATCGATATTTTTAAAAAAAAGTGCATGCATTCGATCTACGTCAAGCATCGCCAAAAACTCAAAGAGATAGTTCCGAGATGCAAACTTAAAACTGCCGTCTTTAAACTCCTTAATAATCCGAATGGGGTCATGGGTATGAAGCCTTTTGACTGCTTTGTTCACGAGACCCGGCCCATGATGATATGCCATGATTGCGAGTGCCCAACTATGAAGTAATTGGTAATTTTGCTTTAAATATTTCGCTGCCGCGCGAGTCGATTTGAGAGGATCATATCGCTCATCGACGAGTGAACTCACTTTGAGCTGTTTTTCGGCGGTTTTGGTCATAAATTGCCATACACCAATTGCCCCCACACTCGAACGGGCATCTTTAACGAAACCACTTTCCACAAACGGAAGGCGGGTCAGTTCTCTGGGGACGCCTTCTTCAATAAAAATTTCTTCCATTCGTTTTAGATAGCGGGTGGATATGGCGTATGCATTTTCAAGCCGGTCGCGTTGACCCACCTGAGTTCGAATTCGCTCTGGGTCTGAAGCAAATTGATAGGCTCTCGGATCTTCATTCGACTCGTGAACTTCGTAATAGCGTTCCTCATCTACATTTAATTGATCAATATCGACCGATTTTCTATTTTTATTTTTTTCGTAGATAGAAAGCAACTGGACGTGAATGTCATGCTTTGCCTTCGACTCACCCCCTTTGCCCACTACTTGATATATTCGTTTCAGATTGGCTGAGTCATGAATGATAGAATCCTGGGTAGTATAGTCCACATACACTTTTGACCAGAATTGAATTTGCCCTTCGGACCAATCATCGAGCCTAATTCCGAGCGACTGAAAACGATCGAGTTGTAGATTATTCTGCGGTACACTCGAAGAGTACGAATTGGGGAAAATAAAAAAATTCATGAACAGGCTTAAGAAAAAGAATTTGCGCATTCTTGTGGTTCTACTCATAGTCATCATGGCGCTTTCATTACTTTCTCTTGGCATTCATTCCAATGATAATTCAAAAAACACGATCCGAATACTCATTGATCGAATGCCACTTACTCTGTCGGATAGTCAATCACTTGACAGCATGGGTAAACGACTTTGGCCACTTATCGAAGAGCGCCACTACCAAGTGTCTCAATTTTTAGCCAATGAAGAATTCACTCTAACCCCACCGGACCCAAGCAAACCTCTACTTCATTTTAAATTGGTGAAAGATGAAGTAAGCCTAGCACTTCACTTTCTTCATGGGGACGGAGATCTCATCTACGACACGCTCTCCATTGCAAAAACTGAATGGATCAAAAAAAATAAGGGAATAAGAGTGTATTCACACGATGGCCTGGGAATGTCCTATCTGGGCTTCAATTATAAAAAAGAAATTCTGAGTAACCTTAACGTTCGAAAAGCAATTTCTGAAGCGCTTCCCGTTGCCAAATGGATCGAGTTCAAACTCTTTAATTGGGTTACTCCGATCCAAGCAATGAACCTGCCGCAATACAACCCTGAAGACGCAAATCAATTGCTGGATAAAGCGGGGCTGAAGAAACAAGCGAACGGCACACGCTTTACACTTCGATACTATACCACTCCTGTTCGTGAAGGCAATGAGACTGCACAGCTGGTGCGGGAATCGCTCAAGAAAATCTCCATTGAGGTCATGGTCATTACTCTCGAAACGAGCCTCTTTTTTGACAAAATCAAGAAAGGCGATTACGACCTTTTTTCTTCAAAGTGGATCAGGTTTAATGAAAATGAACCCATCAAAGACTTGTTAAGTGAAAAGGGAATCAGGAACTACACTCATTATTCAAATGACTCACTTCAAAAGAGATTCGAGCAAAACCCAAACCTCACTTTAAGTGAGACAAAAGACATCATCGCCGACGATCTCCCCTTTCTTCCTCTCTATAATTGGAAGCACGGACTCGTGCTGGGCGATCGAGTAATGGCACCCGATTCAATTTCTGATTCACTTGATGAAACGTTTCGCTTTTTAAGTCTTCTTGATTTAAAATAAAGCCACCATGAGACGTGCACTCTGTGATTCGATTCCCACAAAAGCCGGACAAACCATTGAACTGAATGAAATCGAAACTCGCCATCTCGTTTCAGTGCTCAGACTTCGCACGGATGATCCCATTCTTCTCCTCGATGGAAAGGGCTTTCAGGCGAACGCGAAGCTCTTAGTAAAAGAAAAACGCGCTTACGCAGAAGTCACTTCGCCGCCCACTAGCAATGCAAAATTAAATGCGCTACCCATTCATCTTCAAATGGCGATCATCAAGGGAGATGCCATGGAGTGGGTTATTGAAAAAGCGGTTGAACTTGGAGTCAAAAGTATTACTCCCATTGAAACCGAATTTACGGTGGTAAAAGTTCAAAAAAAGGGCGCTGAAGCCTTCCTCGAACGCTGGCAAAAAATTGCAGACCAAGCCCTGAAGCAGTGCGGAAGACTGGAACGGATGATCATTCACTCTCCTCTCACTTTTGAAGAATCTCTTCTGAATCAAAAAAGTTTAATTTGGTTGGACGAATCCCTGGCCGAAACTGGTGAACCAGACCTTCACCTTGCACAAGTCTTGAAGAAAAACACTGCCAACGAAATTACTTTACTGGTCGGGCCGGAAGGTGGGTTCAGTGCAAGCGAGAAGAACAGACTTTTACAATTGACGAGTGGCGCAAGGCAGGCGATAACTAGGGTTCATCTAGGATCCATTATTTTAAGGGCTGAAACTGCAGCACTTTTGGGTGTATCCTTGTTAGTAAGTCACACATATGGAAAAACAAACTGAAAATAAAAAAATAAAGTTTAAACCACTCCACGAAGGAATGGGATTTCATCCTTTTTCGGATGGCCTTCCCTACGCGCCAGTTTCTGCTTCACACGCTAGTGGTGCAGGCGCCACCAGCGCAGGGCCAGCGCGATTTGCAACCCAAACATCGATCAATCATTCAAAACCGCTAGGAACTGCAAGACAACTTCAGCAAGCAAACGTTCAACAACAAGCTCGCATTTACACGCCCCCCCGTGATGAGTCATCTTTACATACGCAGATTAAACAACTTTCAGGCATCACCATTTCAACTCACAGTCGCACTGCGCCTGTTCAAGCTACCCCTATTCCTCGTATCGAGGTTGAAACGGGCATGATCCGTAAGCGCTTTTTCGCTTACCTCATGGATACAGTCATTCATTCGGGTTTTTGGCTTGCGACCAACCTCACTGCGCTTTTCTTTTTTAAATTTCAGGTGGATTCTGAAATTTTAAAAACAAATTTTTTTCAATTTTTAGTGTTTTTTACTATCTCTCAATGGATGTTCATCGCACTTCAGGAAATGCTTTTTGGTAACTCCATCGGAAAATTATTTTTCAATCTAGAATTCAAACGGAATCATCGCTCACTTTTTCTACGGTCAGTGGTATTTATGCTAGGCGCACTCTGCTTTGGTCTTGGTTTTTACTTTAGACCACAAGACAAGCTTGGGATGATTCAAACTAAAGCCAAAATCGATCCATCATGATTAAGAAAAAAATAGTACCACCCAAAAAACTTCTCGCCATTTTAAAGCAGAAGAAAAAAAAGTCAGTTGTGTTTACGAACGGCTGCTTTGATATTCTTCATGCGGGCCATGTGCACTATTTAGAAAATGCAAAAAAGCTGGGCGATTTTCTCGTAGTGGCCCTCAATACCGATGCTTCCACCAAAAGACTTAAGGGTCCGACCCGTCCCATTAATTCGCTTCAAGACCGCTCAGACATTATTGCGGCACTGGAGAGTGTGGATTTCGTAACTTGGTTTGATGAAGAAACCCCTTTAAAACTTATTGAAATGGTTCAACCTCAGGTACTCGTTAAAGGAGGGGATTATATCCCCAAGGACATTGTGGGCTATCAATCCGTGATAGATTCAGGCGGAAAAGTGAAAGTACTTTCTTTTCTTGAAGGACGAAGTACTACGAATATTATTCAGAAGATGAAGCAATAGCCCCCCCTGTAGATATAGATTATGGCAAAAAAAAAGGTCAACAAAAGAAGAGATTACAATTTAGGATCACGCGACGTGATCGTTTACGGTAAGAGCAGCATCCCCAGACAAATGTTGTTTATGATTTTGCGTGGCCCCGGGTTAATTGGCCGAGACGTGATTGAAGAAACTGCCGAGATGAAAGCTTATGCAATAAAGAAGAGAATAAAGCTTAAGTTTATGTCAGCAACCACTGCTACTGCCTTTATCGCTCACCTTGCTGACGCGAACACTTGGGCTACAGCGGTAATTTACAATAAAGGCAGCCTTAAGGATGAATCGGGTTTTATTCAGAAGAAAATGGATCGACTGCTGATTCCGACACTCGAAATCAGCGCAAACGGCAAGGTTACCTCCATGCTTGATGGCCTTGAAAAGTTATCAAAAAATTAAGATTATCGCTTTGAACTCCGCTTTTCATCAACCAATGTCATTGCATCCCCTACTGATCTATTCATTAAAGTGAATGGTTGTGAATGGTCACTCACCCTAGCTTGACACCATCTGGCAATAATTATATAGTTCAAATGTATTAATTAGACCGCCACTCATACTTGGAGATCACATGCGCAGTAAGTTTATTTTCATCCCCCTCCTCTTTTCCTTCTTGTCAGGGTTTACCGCTGCCCATGCTGCACGCTTCACTTATCGATATGACTTAAGCGGAAACGGATCTGCACCCACTACACTCAACATCGAAGGCTGGAACGCTAAGCTCAGTCAAGACTGTAAAACGAATGCGAGTGAGGGCACATTTCGCTGCACAGGCTTAATTGATGTACTGCTTATTTTACCAAGCGGCAATGGCGGTGTGCTGGTGCGTGGGCCGGTTACTTCAACAAATGTAAGACTTCAGGTTTTTCAAAAATGTGTAACTGCCGGAGAACTCTTAATTTCAGGTTTGACTAAAGAAATGATCAGCAATCCGTATGAAGGTCTTTTTTATAATAATTTAGAAGTTGCACTTAATCCTTGCGGTAATGAAATGGGAGCACGGTAATGATGAAGAGTATTATTTTGGGAATGAGTATGATGAGTGCAGTATCGGCATATGCAACTGAAACAAAAACACTGATTTGCCGTGGTGGAAGTCAAAATTTGATGTCGGTGGTAACCAGAATCAGTCATCCCAAGCTCAACACATCTGAATTTCACTTTAAGAAAGCCGCCAACGCTGCAGGTGACAACGGGCAAAATCTTCAACCAGGAGAATGTGCATTTTCAAACAGAGCGCTCACAGCAGAGGAACCTGCTGCAATTTATGATATGAAATCAGAAGCGACCTTAGTGGCGACGAGTAAGCTTGGCGTTCAGAAAATTACAGTGGAAAGCACGTACACCACCTTGATCAACTCCGTCGCGAATCCTCGATACTTATATATTGATGTAATATTGGGCGGAAAAATGATCGACTTCTTAGAGCGCGACACCACCAAAAGCGCCATCCTCAGTAATACAAATTACTAAACGATCTCCACTTCTATTAACCTTGATCAGGATTGCGATCAAAGAAAGAAACGGAAGTAAGACCAAATCCGAACACGAGCCATGCAAAAAACATCACTCCACGAGGAATCGATGCGGCAAGGTAATCGCGAAATGATGGCATCATGAGATTAGTGATAAACACCCAAGCAAAGAGTGCCCAAGTAATACCCATTCCAATGAGCGCTTTTCTATTATTGATGCCTGTGACATGTGCGTACGAAATGCCGAGTACAGAAGTCAGAGTAAAAAATGAAGTAAGCCCCACCACAATTGCCTGGGTAGAACCATAAGCCATGGCCGCATTTCCTAAAATAGGAAGGCCCGCAATCTTAAAAGGTGCAGTGACATCAATGCCCTTAACGGTGCAATAGATCATTCCGAAAATGAGCATTAAAATTCCGGCGAATGCCCCGGCTGCAATGCCCGCAAGGAAACGCTTAGCCCTTGGCTTACAAAGCATTGCCACTAAATTATATTCGCCTTCAACGGTATTGGGATCAAAATTACGGTCTCTTAAATTGTTCATAGGTAGACCCTAGTTTAGCAAGGATCTACCTATGATTCCATTATGAATTTAAAATTAATTTCTACTTTGACGCAGGAGTTCGCGGCGCTGGGGCTTTCGTCACTGCTGCCGAGTCCGAACCTTCCACTACTGCTGGCGCATTTTGCTGCTTATCCTGATCATGAGTCAATCTTCCCTCAGGTTGGTAGAACAAGTAGAAGCCCGCATAAATTTTATTTGGATCTTTAATGAGGTCACGATTGTTTTCCCAAAGACGTTTCCACTTGCGTGGAGTCCCATAAACATCTTTAGAGATTGTTCCTAAGGTATCGTGCTGCTTAATCAAATACTGTTCACCGTTGTGCTCAATCTTTACCATTCCAGCACCGTTTAATGAAAGCTGGGTTCCAGGTGGAACATGATTTGGATCTTGAATGCGATCGTGATTCGCTTCGTAAATTTCTTTCCAACGATAAAGATCGCCGTATTGCTCAAACGCAATTTTCATGAGGGTATCACCATTCTTTACCGAATATTGTACACCTTCGCCAGGAGCTCCTGGCTGAGATTGGTGAGAGTTACTCGCTACAAAGCCAGTTCCTTTTTTCTTTTGATGTTTTTTCTT
>CAIMWN010000056.1 GCA_903845155.1 Oligoflexia bacterium | reverse complement strand
TGCACGAGCGATTAAAAAAAACTCTCCCGTTTTTCTGCTGGATGACCCTCTTTCGTCTGTTGATCTAAAAACTTCTGAACAGGTCCTTCAAAATTTGACCAAAGATTTAAGAGAAAAACATAAAACAGTCATCTTTATATCTCACCATCCAGAACACTTGGCTTATTGTGATCGCGTCGTTCAATTGAATGGACGGTCTGAATGATGAGTCGAATTCGAAATCAGAGAAAATCTATTTTGTTTTTATGGCAGTTCATGAAAAAAGAAGGCGGGCTTCTTGTTTTAGGAATCGTAATGACTGGGCTTGTTTCGTTGCTCACTTGGGTAGGTCCTAAGATTATTGCCTATATTATTGATCAGGGCCTGGTGCCTCACGAGCATCGATTAGCCATGATCGGTGTCCTTGTGCTCGGGGCTGCTGAGCTGGCCAGACTTTCCTCGCTCTATTTGAGCCAACTTGTGTACGCGGTGATGGGGCAAAATGTGATTGAGCGAGTGCGGGCTAAAATGGTTTCACATCTATTGAATTTGCCCGTTGCTTACTATGACCGCGTTTCGAGTGGGAAAATGATGACTCGTGTAGTGAGTGATGTAAATTCACTTACCGACTTTTTTCAATCCGGGTTTGTATCGGTATTGGGAAATTTTGCAGGCATGGTCGCTATTTTTGTGGGATTAATGAGTATAAGTCTTCGCTTGGGCCTGGTCCTGTTCTTTTCTTTTATCCCAATTGCGCTCGCGTGCGCCTTGTTTTCGGTTCAACTTAAGAAAGTCTATGAGCTTACCAGAAACCAACTTTCTCACCTGAATGCAATGCTTGCAGATTTCCTCTATGGCATGCGCACCATTCGAAGTTTGGGTTCGGGGTATGAGAAATTTCAAGAGCTCAGTCGGCAAATAGAGCGATATGCTGCAGCTCAAATGAAGATGGTAAGGACGTACTCTTTGTTTCATCCGACTCTTTCCCTCGGTATCGGCATTCTTCTTTTGATTCTCATTAATATGGGGCTTCCTATGGTGAGCGAAAATGTAATGAAAGTGGGGGAGTGGGTTGCAGCGCTTAGCTATGTCCTTTCACTTCAACAACCTCTACTTGAAATTTCAGATCGCTGGAATTTCTTTCTGGCTGGTATGACTTCTATTGAACGCATTATGGAAGTATTCGCGGAAGTGCCAGAGACTGTTGGGGGTGTACATCCTGCTCGGTTTCGCGCGATTGAATTTAACCGTGTTTGCTTTGCTTACGCAGAGGAACAAGTATTGAATCATGTAAATTTGAAAATTAGAGCGGGAGAATGGTTGGGTGTTTATGGCGAAAGTGGATCAGGTAAGAGTACCTTGCTTCAGATGCTTTATGGATTTTACCATGCAACGGAAGGCGAATTGTTGTGGAATGGAACCAGCTACCGTGAATTAGACCTAAAAGTGATGAGGACCCATTTTGGTGTGATCGAACAGTTTCCATTTTTATTTGCTGGAACCATTGCTGAAAATATATCACTTTTTGGTGAACATCAGTTTGAATTGGAAGCCCTCAAGAAGGAGTTTCAGGGGTTTTCGCTTATTGAGTCCTTACTGAATCAGCCCAATTTCGAAATTAACGAACGAGGCTCCAATCTATCGATGGGGCAAAAGCAAATGATTGCCTTCTTGAGGGCTTATCTGGCCAACCCGGATATCTGGATTTTGGATGAAGCAACAGCATTTTTTGATGAAGAAGCTGAACAAGAAGTGATGCTTGCATTGGAAAAGCAAAGAAACAAAATTACTGTGATTCAAGTGGCACATCGTGCAGAAGCGCTCCGTCGAATGGACAGGCTTATTCAGATTTCTTTTGGTCAGCTTCAGGATCATCGACCGTCGCTAAGCTAGAAATGATAGATAATAAGTCTTTTCGGCTGATAAACGGCGGTTCGGCGTCGCGAATTTCTGGGTCCATTGACATGTTTCGCCATTGATGTTGCCACGCTAAATATTCTCTCGCTATACTGATGCGAGTGAATATGCTATCTCCAGGCTTGATCCCACGCGGTGGTTTGCCGTGGAATAAGAGATATCCGTAAACAACCTCAGTTTGCCCACCGTCTTCACCCGGTACGCAAGAACCTTTCAAGTTACCAGACTTTTTAATTTCATTACAAAATATAGGAAAACCATCCATAGCTTCTGAGAACTCTAAGATACCGTTACGGTTGTGGTCGAGGCGTTGAAACGTATTTTCGACATAATTGGGAAGCGTGATGAATGTTTCAAAATCACCTAAATTGACCGAGCCCGATTCTGTCCAACCAGGTACAGCCGAGTTAAGGGTGTTGATTCTCATCTCTTCAATCCCATTTGCATCTAATTTTCGATAGAGGTCTACGAGTTGCGGGATGCTGTTGCGATAAATGGATTCAATATTGCTCAACGTAAAATAGTGTTCAGTTAAGCATTTGACAGTGATGGCGGTGGTCGAGGTAGAGTGGCAAGCTTCACTTAATAGCTTAAATGAAGAGTCGAGAATTTCCTTTCCCCCTGCGGCCATGGATAAGAATTCAACTGTTTCATTCACGTCGGTGTAGTCGTCACCATTTCCGATTTGAGTAAATAAGTTCATTGTTTGCATACGAAGTTTAGCGCTCACGTCAGGCGGTGTGCTGCCGTAAGAAAGTTTAAAATCTAAAACAGCATCGTCCACATCCGTTAGAAGATCGGTAAGATCTGCAATGCTCAAACGCACGGTATCTGACTTTAAGTCATCTTCAATTTCATAAAAGGGATAAACCCAGCTGATAATTTGTTTTAATGTGATCTTGTAGGCAATGTCATACCAATAGTAATCGTTTAAAGTTTTTCCTACTGGTGCGAACATGAGTGTGTGATCTTCGCCATTGAGCTGGGGCTGGAAAGTCTTCACTAAGAGTTGGATCCGAGGATCCTTCAAATCGTGCAGTAGTTTACCTTTGCTGAGCGGTGTTTTGTCTAAATCCAGACCAGCATAAACACGCTCGAGCTCTTTCAGTTGTGTCTTAATGCCACCGATGATTTCGGCAAGTTGCCTAAGGTGTTCCGGTTTCATTGCATCGCTTGCGGTAAGGGTTGCAGGTTTAGGGGTTTTCTTGCCTTCAAAGACTCTATGATTGAGACCAATCAGCAAGTGATCCATTGTTTCTGGTCTAACGATCATGCCTTCCTTAGCGGCCATACTGATCACTAAGTTCTTCAGTGCAATATAGTTGATTCCACTCGTTTTGAATTCGGCGAGTGCTTGTAATGCGGTTTCACCAAGTTCACAAGTAAGTGAATTTAAGCCTGGTTTAAATGTGATAGGCAGCGCATCGATCTTAGGGAGGAGGGTTCGCGAAAATACTGAAGCCGCACTCGCCATCTTGGAGTAATCAGTTCTATCAATTGAAACGGCACTTCCACCAAGGATCAGCGCTTTGATTTGTCCTATAGCTTCGTTTGAAAACCCATAATGGGCGATCCTTCCATTTTCAGGAAGGAATTGATCAATCAAATGGATGAGGTCATCGATTTTAATTGCTGCAAAAGGTTTTGAATTTAGAAAAGATGCAACTTCCTCAAATTTGGCACTCAGCTCACCCTTTCTTTTAAATGGCTCATAGGTGTCACTGAGTTTCTTTAACTCTACGCCACTAATTCCTTGATCTGATGAATCGAAGAGTTTTGCCTTCAACGCAAACACATTCTTAACGTAACCTCTAATCACTTCCCATTTAATGGTGGTACTGGTGCCTGTGTCTTCAATTAACTTTTGAGCTTGAGCGATAGTATTATAAACTTTTTCGGCACGAATGTAATAAGGCGTGCTTGGACTGAGGATGACTTTAAAACTGAGTCCAATTGAATCAAATAGAGTGACTTCAGGGTTTTTCTTCCAAGCAATGTAAAGGTCCACCGATTTCTGAATGAGATTTCTAAAATCGTCAGGAGTGAACAGGTCACTTTCTTTGTCACTTAAGATGGGCTGAACAGATTGCAGAAGATCTAGACTCGTAGATAGCCATTCGACTTGTTTCGGCTCTTTGAAGAGTGGTTTAAGTTGTATGGCATATTCCTTCAATGCCTTAATTGAAACAGACGATGGAACTCCTGCCCGTACGTCATTTGAACTACCAGCCTGTTCAATGAGATAGGTGACTTGTAAGGCTAAGTTTTGAAGGTCTTCATTCTTAATTTCACCTGTGGTGAATTTCTTAAGCTGATCAATAATGTACCCTGAGATTCTCCGCATGTTTGAAGAATCTAGAAAGTTTTGTATCGCAAGGCTGCCCTGGCTTTTCGAAAACAAAAATGTATTGATGAGCATGAGCTTAGCCCAGCTATCAGCAACGGTTTGAATCGTATCTTTTGAGCTGAGAGTAGAGTCACTTTTTAGAACCTTCAGTATGGATGTAATTTGTGAAACAGCCCGACGTTGATCTGCATCAGTTGATGTAATTTTAATATTCAGATCTTGGAGCAATTGACTAGTATTAGAGGAAAGAAAAAAAGCGTTATAAATTTTTGAAACATTTTGAAAGATGGGCATCCAATATTGAGGTTCAATCATTTTCTCATCACCACCCACAATGATAAGCTTGACGTATTGGTAGACACCCATTTGCTCACGGAGTGAGGTGAGGGCAGTGGGAGCATCTTTTCGAGTGTATTGATCGAGTTCGGCAATAAAGATGCCGAGGTCGCGCCATTGTAATGAATAT
>CAIMWN010000055.1 GCA_903845155.1 Oligoflexia bacterium | reverse complement strand
TTGGAATCAAAATCTTGTAAAATCATTTCAAACATATTTTCTCCGTCAAATTGTATTGTTACTGAAAATTTAAATTAATAAAAGACTACTCAAGTTGAGCACGTTCAAGTTGACCATGCTCAACTTGAGTGTGCTCATTCTGTCCAATCTTTCAGAAGATGAACTGCTCGATCGGCAATTGAATCTACTTGCGTAGTCGAGGTGGGCTTTATGATCTCAGTGAAATTTGAAATTGTATAAACGGGGGCCTTATAAGGAATTTTTTGTTCAACATAATACCATTCTCTCATCATCTGTTTTGTTGAACCATATGCGCAGCTGCCATCCGTTGCTGCTCTATAGTATTGTTCCAGGTCGGAATTTGATCTTACTGCATCACAAGCAGCGTACTCATTTAAATAATAGTCTCTGCCATTCACAGCAACTTCAAATTGTCTTGGATCAAAAAGGAAGTCGCTCGTTTGTTGCGAGGTGGGTTTATGATCTGCATCTTGGCCCCAAATCCAAAATAGACAATTTATTTTTCCTGGCACAAAAATCAAAGGTCTTACCGGGGTTACTCTAGCGGTTGGACACATATAATGACACTTGTTTGAAGGTTGAAAAGTTTTAACAAACTCATTCGGCAAATTTCCGGAATCAACATAATCAGAAACCGGGCCATACTCTCCGTAAACCGCTATTTGCACAGTCTCAATATTTGATACCACCAGATTACTTTTCGTAACCGCCTTTTGATTTACATAAACCACTACCTTAACGGCAGTGGTAATGGTTTTTCTTCTTCCTTCGTAAGCAACATTATAGCCAAGCCCTGCGCACTGTGAATCAGTAAATGATGGATAACTATACTGGTATTCAATAGCTCCCTTCGCAGCCTTGCTTAAATCTAATTGATAGTCAGACCTAGGAAGCTCCATCACATCGATAAGCACATAATTTGTTGAACCTTCACTAATTTTTAAGTTTTCGGGAACAAATCCAATATGTTTTTTTGTTAAAGGCTTTTCGACATTCTTGGCTTGCTCACTATTTGGTTTAAAAGCACATCCGTAAACGGACACTAATATGGCTATACTTACTATTGATTCTTTCATTTTAACTATCTCCCTGACTGACCTGCACCAGAGCACTTAACTCTGCATAAGGATCAACCGTTGTTTCTTCTCCGGTTAATTCAGTTGAAAGTGCAAGCCTCGAAACCGGAATCATTGGGCTTGGCACTGTTTTTGAGTTTAGAAATGGAATTTTTACCAGCTTCAAAGTTTTCGAAGTCTTAATGCTAATTACGCATTCACCAGTCTGGAGAGTCTTGATGGTGTCAGGGTGAACATGAAACTCCTGCACCTCTCGTGAACTTCCTTTGCCAGTGACGCTCCCACCATCCGTTTGATGAGTCTCTTTCATCACAGTTTTCGTACCAAAAAATTTTGACATTCGTTCAGCATCCTCAGGAACATCTAGCCTGAATATGAAACGATTATTGATATTACCCATAAGCTGACCCTCGAAAGTCGCACTTACTTTTTTTAGGTCGGATAGAGTTTGGTGAGCTAAATGAATCATGAACTCAGACGAACGGCCTTTATTAAGGAAGGTAATAAATGGATCAGTTGCGAATGCGTCAAACTCATCTACATAAACAGCAAAGGGTTTATCTGACTTAATACCGGGGTTACGCTTCCGCATTCCTGAGAGCAGTGAAATTTCCTGAAGCACCAAAGCACCCAGCCTTGAGCTTTGAACTGCTTTTCCTTCAGTGGGAAGGTCAAAAAAAAGTATGTCGTTCTTTCTGGTAACATCAAGCAAGGAAACCTCTTCTTGGTTTCCAAACTTTTGTGCTGTTCCTAAGATCGGAGCCCATTCACCTAGCGTTAAGTTTTGAATGTCAAAGTATAAGCCTTTCAAAAACTCGTCCTTACCATGACTCGATAGGCGATCTAGCTCGTCAGACAGCTCTCGCAATGTCAGCGAAGGTTTATTACCAATTCTATTGAACGCTTGAAGCAATGCCAATTCACATGCCTTGGCATAAAATGCATTTTCGTATTTAGATGATCCAAAGAATTTGCTTTGTAGCTCAGATGGATTCCCTAGGCGGCAGGGGTTCCATCTTACCGACTCCTCTAAATACGTTGAGGATACATATTTTATATCCTTCTCTCGTCCAATCTTTACGCAATATGCTTTGATTCTCTCGTAAAAGTCTCGATCTCCTTTGGCATCTACAATGATCGCGCCATACCCACGCGCAAGATCACGGTAGATCATGTGTTCAATGAGAACAGTCTTACCTGAACCCGTCGCACCCAAGATGTGAGTATGTCTCATTCGGTCTTCGTCATAAATTTTTGTATTTCCAATCTCGATGTAGTTCAGTCTCTGCATGTTTCTTTTGAACATACTCAACTTAAGGATACTCAAAATGAGCATGCTCAATTTCGGAAGATGCGGAACTCCGTAGGCAAGGAACAAAGCGAAAGCCATCACAGAAATTAAGGCAAGCTGTTCTTTGGTGATGAGAACTCCGTGCACAACCATCTAAAACTCCCTCCGTGAAAAAAGTTGAATAACATTCTTGGGTGTCCAAACGGATTCAGTGCTAGGCTTCAGTAGTTCTTCGAATCGAATTAGACCTAAGCGAACTTTGGTTGACTGGTGCGCCTGCATTCGCTTCTGCAAGGCCCTGTAAATCACATCTGTGGTTGCTACATAAAGAACTAGCATAAAATCATGCTGCTCCCACTCTCGCCACATATGCTCGTAACGAACTTTAGACTTCATCGTGTTCTCTACCTCAACAGCGATTCTCTTGCCGCTCTGGAAGAGCAAGATCCCGTCTGGGATCTTTTTTAAGTTGTGAACTTTCATCGCTCTCTCTGGAATCCAACTTGCGTCAAATCGATTTCGTAAAATCAGACGCGTCTCTGAAACCATCGAATCGTGGATCATAGTTGCCATTGAAATTTTTCTTTTCTGGATAACTTTGAAAGGCGATAGAGCCTTACATAGGCTGACTCCTTTTGGGGTCAATCTTAATACTCTTTGATTCCCAGGTAGAGGAAGGCTTTCGTATCTAAAGAGTCTCAAATTGATTAATTTGAGTAGTCGCCTTGAACATCTTCGACGCGAATCAAAAAAGAAGAATTTCATAACCTGCTTTTGCATCAAAAACTGTTCTTCATAGGTCACAATCATGATTTGTTTATCCCTTGCATTTAGAACTTCACCCAGCCCCGATCCCATCTCTCTCCTCCCTTCCTTAATCCCTAACTCCATCACTGCCCCCACTTTTATTTCTCTCATTTTACTGTTCATTAATTTCCCTGCACGCACCCAGCCCTGACCCCGCTCACACACTACGTAG
>CAIMWN010000054.1 GCA_903845155.1 Oligoflexia bacterium | reverse complement strand
TCCTGAAAAGGCTTTTTTGACGATTGCAGAAGTTGCAATTGCTTTAGATTGCCCGAAAAGAATCGTCTATAATTGGCTAAGGAGGCCAGATGCAAACATGAGGCCGCCCGTCCTTCAAAATGGAAAGTGGATTCGCATTCCAAAACGGCCTTTTATTCAGTGGCTCGTTCGCGACCAAGAAACAGCTAAACTATAATATGACCAAAGTGCAAACCTATATCTACGAAAAGAAACATAAGAGCGGTAATTGCTCTTATGTGGTGAGGTATAAGAATGCACAAAATAAATGGGTATCGATGAGTGCCGGAGCATCTAAACAGGATGCGATTCAATATGAGGCAAAAATACGACAAGAGTTATTTGCAGGAATTGATCCAAGAGTTAAAAGAGAAAATGCAGTTGATGAATCCTCGGTCAATGATGTGGTCGACTATTATTTGACTCACCCTAAATTTACTAAGCTAAGTGAAGATTGGCGAAATAGTGTTCAAAGTTTTTTGGAACGAGAAATAAGACCAAAGCTTGGAAAAATAAAAGTGACAGTACTGAAGGTCGATCATTTTTATAGAATTTATCAAGAACTCCAAAAAAACGAGCGATCAAACTCAACGATCAGGAAATACCACCATACGGTGAGTGCCGCATTCAATGTCTATTGCAGAAAGTTTGAAAACTTAAAGAACCCACTCACCTCAATAAAAATTTCAGAAATTGCACCAAGGCAAGCTTCTACGCGCGCCATTAATTTTCTAATGCCAGAAGAATTAAAAGAACTTTTCTTAAAAGTCCAAGACTCAAAATCTAACTTGCTTGAACCCTTTGTAAGGTTCCTGGCTTTTTCAGGAATGAGAAGGTCCGAAGCTTTAAATTTGAAATGGACTGACGTAGACCGTAAACTAGGTTTTTTTCATATTCGGAAAACAAAAAACAAGATTCCTAGATCGGTTCCGATTGAAAATGAAGCTTGGGATGCGATCAGCCCACTTAAAGATCGTGGTGAATTTGTGTTTTGTCTTAAGGATGGTTCACGCCCCGATTCAAGTTCGTTCTTAAAGCCGCTTAAGCGTTGCTTGAAAGCGACGACCATTAATAAGCGTGTAGACCTTCACACCCTACGCCATTCATACGGCTCAAATAAGATTCGTTCGGGTTGGGGCTTGAAGAAAGTTTCAAAACTTCTTGGGCACACAGATATTCAGATGACCGCAAACATCTACTCCCATCTTCTAGATGGAGATTTGAAAGTTCAAGATGAGCTAGTTTTTGACAATGCGGAGAAAAAACCAGATAATTCTCTTAAGGAATCATCTTTTGATTCTTTAGTGCTTGCGATGAAGAAACTTAGTCGGTTGAAAACGCATGAACTGCAAGAATTGCTTGAAGTACAACTTCAGAAGCTAAAGGATGAACATGCTCCGCATGTGCTCCTCGGACAGACTGAAAACGAAACTTTGATTACAAAAGGGCATGAGAATGCCAAGGGTGAAGAGTTGAAAAAAGAGTGTATAAATAGTGATTTAGGTGAATTACAGATTCATTTAAAAAATGGCGGGCTCGGCATTAATCTAGGAGAACCACGGGTGATTCGCCTAAATTACGAATTGACCTGGATGAAGCCTAAAATCGATTTGAGGGAGCTGGCAAAACTCCGAGAGTCGGGAATGAGTCTTCGAGAGATTGAGCGGGTGACCAAGGTGGGTAAAACCACGGTCATGCGCAAGTTGCTTCGGTTTTATGAAGGGAAAGAGAAAGCCTGAACATTCCAATTTAAGGAGGATGAATTTATGCCTATTAAAGAAATAGTACAGTATGGACTGGGGATCGCGATAGTTGTTGGGCTTGCGGGTAACCCGCTTCACTTCAGAGAAAATTTGCGAAACTTTCAGTTTCAAATTTTGAAAGAGTGTTCACGCGTTGACAACTGGGGAAATCCGTCGCCATTTCCCCAGCGCCGACTGAGTGCTAACTCAGATCACCGGCACCAAAAAGTGCTCAAAATAAACTAAAATTCGGTTTTCCGGAAAATTCGCACTCACTAAAAAATAGCCACAATTCAATTATACTGGCTGTATAGCCTATTTTTAGGCATTTATTTAATCACACCTGAAAAATATTCCGGATTACCGGAAAATTTTAAAAACACCACATTCGACAACAGTTACCATATGTTAATCTATTTAGGCTGTTTAAAAATGTGTCCGAATTCCGGACTTCCGTGAGTTTTAAAGACTTTAATAGTTGATCGGAAAAGTCAAACGTGGTAGAATAGCTCGAAATTATCACGCCTTACCTTCATTGTTGCACTGTGGCTCATCATTTGCTTTTAGGCTGAAACGAATAGGAGCCATGTTTATGAAACCAAGAGTACTGGTGGTCGATGACCAAAATTATTTACGAGATGCAACCTGCCTCATGCTGCGGGGCTGGGGATATGCTGTCGATGCGGTTGCTTCAGGAGTGGAAGCCATTGAGCTGATTAAGGCCGGAACAAATGAGTACGCAGTGATCGTCCTTGATTATTGCATGCCAGAAATGAACGGTGGCGAAACCGCTAGGCGAATCATGGCCATCAATCAGGAATCAACCATCATCGTATTCTCAGGGAGTGATAACCCCGATAATATTTTGGACTCATGGGATTCGGGTGCTGTGGTATTTGTGAGAAAAGGTGAAGATGGAACCCCTGAAAAACTACGAGCAGCCGTTGAGGCAAATTGTAGAAAATTTCATGAAACACTTCAAACGCTGAAGCACAACCACTGCATATCCGGTAATCAAAAGATCATCGCTTCGATTGGCATGGTCGGACGTTCAAGCGCCCTCGCAAAAGTAAGTACAGATGCAATCAACTACCAAGATAAAAAAGAAAACACACTCATTATGGGATCGACCGGAGTGGGAAAGGAAAAAGTGGCCCGCGCCCTTCATACGGGAAGGGCCGATACGTTTTTTCCAGTAAACTGTTCAAATTTTTCAAATAATCAAGGTCTAATGGAAGCGGAATTGTTTGGTTATGAGAAAGGTGCTTTCACGGGCGGACTCTCCACCGGGAAGGCCGGAATCTTTGAGTGTGCTCGCGGCGGTGGAACGGTTTACCTAGACGAAATTCACAACCTTAACCTGAGCGCACAAAAATCTCTTTTGCGTGTTCTGCAAGAAAAAGCAATCAGACGCGTTGGTGGGAGTAAAGAATATGAGATCAACTTCAGGCTCATTTGCTCTGGAAAAGCGGATTTATTTGAAATGACGGAGCGAGGAGAGTTTTTACCCGATCTTTACTACCGCATTGACGTCTTAAGTATCGTGATCCCAGAGTTAAGATTTAGAAAAGAAGATATTGAACCACTTGTTCTTTATTTTACTGAAAAGTACAATCTGAAGCACGGTGAAAAGAAAAAGTTTTTGATGAAAACCGTTCGCTATCTTGAAAATTACTCATGGCCCGGAAATGTGCGTGAGCTTGAGAATGCAGTCACAAAACTACTCGCTAACTCAAAGCACGCCACCATCGACCCAAAAGAATTACCCAGTAAATTTTTTGCAGATTCAAATTCTGATGCGACCTATGTGGAGTTAGAGAAAAAACATGAAGTTGAAAAAAAGTTACTGATCTCTTCTTCGTTAGAATCAACCAATTGGAAGGTTGCCCCGGCAGCTTCTCGTCTTGGCGTTCCGTTAAGTACGATGTATGACCTGATGAATAAATTCGGTATCAGTAAAAAACGTCCTGCTGAAATGATCGTGAACTAGGACGTTTCAAATGAAAAATATAATAGATACATTCAAAAATCTGATCTGGCTGATCCCCATTTTTTTATTTCTAGGCTCATTATTTGATGAAGTAGTTTCAAATAAACTAAAAATGCCATCAGGTGTGATTACGACACTGTTTGAGATGATCCTTTCAGGAATGATCGCGATTGAAATTGGACGGTCTTCACTACAATCAAAGTATCGTTACATTTTGATTCCTGCCTTTATTGCGGCAGGAGACTTCTTTTATTGCCTGTTTAACTATGTATTGAAGGCTCCCATTCCAAATCATATGGGGTGCCTTATCTACGTTACGCCCTATCTATTGGCTTTAGTGCTCATCATTTTTGCACTCATTGGGCTTGCAAAGAGTGCAGAAAAAACGCAGCCCGAGATTTTGAAGGTCGCGCTCTTCGTTTCAGTATTGGTGCTTGCGATCACCACTTATGATATTACAATTCCAGCACTATTTCACAAAACCCCGCCCCTGATCCCACTCATGAAGGTTTTGACGGTGCTATATAGTTTTCTTGAAAGCCTCGTTATTGGCTTTAGTATCGCGCTTTTGCTTTGTGCAAACTCACGCGCGCTCCAGATTCTTTTATTTGGAATTTTAGTTATGCATGTTTCTGATATGGCCATTCGCTACCAGAGTGTGAACATAGAACTCATGGGGATGAATATTTTTGATAATGGGTGGTGTTTTGGATTATCTTTTGCGTCACTTTCCGCGAAAATATTTAATAAACAAGAAGAGTCCACTGCGGTAACCTCAACCTGGCTCCCGCTTAGAAGTATTCGTGGCATGACGATTGTGTTTATTTTAATCGGATTTGCGGGGCTTTGGCTTTCCCTTTCATTTTACTATAACGAGCTTGCGCACATCGCTCCGGTTGCAAGTACGCTCCTCATCTCTATTGGATCATTTGCTTTCGCGATTATGGTTGCAGATTTTGTAACCAATCACATCACGGCGATTGTACTCAAAATTCAAAACAAAAACGAATTCACCCTTGCCATCAATTCTCCCTTTGTTCCGCATGAGATCAGAGTGATTGCAACTCACTTTGACAAACTTAATCAGGAGATCGCAGCTGAGAAAGATCGAGTGTTGACTCTTACTTCAACCGTTACGCATGACCTTAGGAACCCACTTACGGCGATTCAATCCATTCTTCCACTTCTTGAAAATGAACTGGGTGAAGAATGTGGGTGTAAGGATGGTGCTGAACGCTATATCAATAATCTTAAGTCGAGCACTCGCTACATGAGAAAAATTTCAGATGACCTTCTTAAAGAGCGTAAGGTTGTAATGAATGCGGAATTGCTGCAGGATGCTCTTTCTGATGCAAAGCAAATGGTTGAGTTGTCCCAACGTGAAAAGGGTCATAAAAGTAAAATCACACTTGAAACCATGGGTACAATGCCGGGGCTTAGGATCGATGGACTCACTCGTGTGCTAAATAATTTGATTCATAATGCCGTTGAAGCGTCTCCTGCGGGTGAAGAAGTAAAAGTGAGCGTCAAAGATGGAACGGCGGGACTTGAGATTAAAATTGTCGATCATGGCATGGGGATGAGCGAGCACGTTCTGAAGACGATTGAGGGCGGCGGATCAGTGACCACCAAAGAAAATGGCAATGGTCTTGGGCTCCCATTCATGGTTTCATGGGCGAAAAAACAAGGGGTCGACTACAAAATCAATTCAACTTTAGGCAAAGGAACCGAAATTACGCTAAGATTAAATAAGCATGGATAAAGAGACGAGGCAGCCTAGAAAAATCAAACTCGGACTCCTTGGGGCAAGTAACATTGCGACCAAGGTGCTGCCTTTTATTCGGGAAGTACCGGAGATCGAAGTGGTCGCGGTTGCGTCTCCGAGACAGGGCTCTGCTGCAGCATTCGCAAAAACACATTCCATCGGAAACGCCTATTCATCTTACGAACAGCTATTAAGTAATTCCGAGATCGAAGCCGTTTACATTTCTAATCTCAGTTCTGATCACGCAAAGACCATCAGGCTTGCATTGGAGCACAATAAGCATGTTCTTTGCGAAAAGCCCTTGGTTCTTACGCATAAAGAGGCTGAAGATCTTTATGCGGTGGCTTGGTCAAAGAATCTAATCTTACTTGAAGGTTTCATGTACCGATTTCATCCTCAAATTTTAAAATTAATGGAAATGATCCATGATGGAAAAATCGGTGAAGTAAGATCCATCCGGGCAACTTTTTCATTTATTCTCTATGATCTAGAGAAAAGACCAAGACGGATGACGAGTTTCGCTGGTGGTGGTGCTCTATTTGATATCGGTTGCTACATTGTTGATTTTATCAACTCGGTTGTTGGGGCTGACCAGTTTCCGGTAGAGATTAAAAAAACTCACCGCTTTGATCCGATTGATCCTAATTTTGATTTTGAAACCACGGCAATTCTGAAATACCAAAACGGCATAACGGTTGAATTAAGTACCAGCCTCGATACCCCAAGCCTAAATCAATGGGAGGTCTCCGGATCTCTTGGGAGTGTCGCTGCACTTAGGTTTGATCCACAAGGAACAGATTTAGTGCCATTATACTTCGTGAATGAAGAAAGCGAAGCAACGGTTATTGAATGCCAGCCAATAAACAATTTTCAAAAGCAGTTTGAAAACTTTGCTCGCGCCATTCTGAAACAGGCAACTGTTCACATTAAACCAAATGAGAGCATCCAAAATGCAAAGCTTCTTGAAAGATTATCTGCAAAATTCATAGAATAGTTTTTGCTTGTTTAATATTTATTAACTTCCCCCAAAAAAGCCTAAAAAGTAACGGAATCCTAGAAAATATTTTTACGAGAATCCGTAATTTTTGTTTCCCTGTAAAATTATAGACTTGCCGAAAAACCACACGGTTTACCGTTACTTTTTCAGATTTTTCAAAACATTAACATACTTCAAAAAAACTTAATTCCCGATCCATTACAACCGCTTAGTCAAGGTTGGCATGAGCGTGCCGTTTTCTTGCAACTATATAAGTGAGAGGAAGAGATTCTCTAAAACAAAAATACCTTCTCAGAAAGAAATAATCAGTATGGATCAAGTTATAAATTTTTCAGCCTGTCCACGATGCAATGAAAACTCTTTTGAAGTTCTTAAAACTTACGCTCATTGTGTGCAGTGTAATTACTTTTCGGATGAAGACATGAAAGCAACACCAGCAATTCCAAAATGGGCAAAGGATGCAACAAGAGACGGTGCGCCTTTCTGCCAAAAAACTCAAATTGATAAACGTGCCGCTTAAATAGTTGAAAGGAACTGCTTTTATGAAAACTAATATTATGATTTTAACTTTTATACTCACATCGATTCTTTTACAGGGCTGTGGAACGCTCTGCCCTGAATCAAAAGACGGAGGCCAGTGTGCAGCGATGAATCGGGATCGCATGGATCGTTTTGACCGTTTTGAACCGGGCTCACGGGGAGGACGATAAATATATGACTAACGGATGCAAGTTTGAACAAATCCATTCTGTAGATCTCAATCATTGCGCATCTCAATTTGAAAATCTATTTACCCATACTGACTACAAAATCGTGAGGCAAGCCATTGCTCTCGCGCTGACAGAACGAGAACTACAAATTGTACTTCTTCGATTTTGGGGGAATGAATTACTTGAAGATATTGGGGCTGCCATGCGGCTGCCAGTTCCAGTCGTTGAAAACTCTCTAAATAATGCTTTTAAGAAAATTAAGGAATTTTGTTTTTCGAGCGAAGATTTCAGTCGAAAGCAAAATGCTTTAGCGGATCGGAATGCTGCCTAACGCCCATCAGTAGGTGAAATTCAGAAACTAATAACGTACAGAGGAGAATGATGAAAATGCAGGTAATTAAAGAAGTAATGAGTAAGGTAATGGTTTATCGCTTCGACGTTTTCAAAGGAAAAGTGGATGATAACGGAAAAGTTGAGAAGGTAAAGTCAGTCGGTACTGCGTACCTTCGTGAAGGACTACATACTTATACCGTCCATCTTAAAACTTTTCTGAACGATAGTTTCTATCTACTTCAAAATACGAAATCAGATGGCCCTGATTTTGTGATCTTGACGAGGGAACCCGCGCAAAACATAAACCGTAAATATTTTTGGAATAGTGTTGGTGGAGCCAGTGTCCTTGATGGAGAAAATGCCGGAATCATGAAACTCAACTTTGATCTCTTTGGTGAAGACATCTATATGAAGGTAAACCCCATCTCTCAAAATGAAGTTCCGCACTCGGACGAAAACCCAAGTCAAGATTCCAGCCAAGCAGCGTAAGCGTCTCACGCTACTACCCACACCTTTTTTGCCCT
>CAIMWN010000053.1 GCA_903845155.1 Oligoflexia bacterium | reverse complement strand
CACCCATGCCTTAACCATCCCCGTGGGACCGGCCTGAAGTACCACCTCAGAACCTCCCCCTAGATCCAAAAACTGAAACATAAAAAATAAAACTACGCCTGACAAAATGGTCATATAGCGATTCTGATTGTTCATCCGTTCGATATCATTTTTAAGATGAAATAATACCAAACTCCACTCCTTGGGAGTTAATTTCAAATCTGTATTCATTTTAACAGCAGTCTCTTCACGCCATAGTACTTCTCGACTACTTTCTTCAAGCATGGCACCCAACCCACCTTTTTGGAAAACACGAGGGAGCGCGCGAATGGTAGGCCAAATTGAATAGAGCGCATACATGAAAGGTGGGAAAAAAATGATGGTATCTGCGTAACGAATGAGTGAAATAATTTGATATTTTCTCAGGCCATAAAGAACAAGTAAAATGAAAGCTGGCAAAATCAGACACCACAATACAACACTAAACACCTTGCGGTTCACCAGACTCCGATCTTTTTTCATATCGAATTGAACCCAATTTACAAATTGTTCATAGGCAACATGTGCTGTCTTCATTGTCACGCCCCCCAGCGAACTACTTCTTCACGCAATCTCAGAATTTTAGTGGCTTTCCCCGACTTTTCATCAATGTCGACGATCACGGCCCCATACCCGCCCGGGCCTTCTGCTGGCTCGAATCTTACCGGCATTTTGGTGATGAATTTCCTAATCGCAATTTCCTTTTTAGTGCCAATCACTGAATCAAAACAACCGCTCATTCCCACGTCAGTAATCGCAGCTGTACCATTGGGTAAAATACGCTCATCTGCTGTTTGAACATGCGAATGAGTTCCAAGAACGGCAGATACATCACCATCAACAAAGTAAGCAAAGGCTTGCTTTTCGGAACTTGCTTCGCCATGAAAATCTATCAGGATATTTTTATAACCTTGGTCTCTTAGTTTTTTAATTTCGCGTCGTCCTCGATGAAAAGGACATTCCAATGGATCCATGAAAACGCGACCCATGAGCTGCATCACTGCAAGCTTTAAATGAGGCCGGCTCTTCGATGCAATCACTACTACTCCACGACCGGGCATGAGGTTCATGTCAGATTCTGCGTAATTGATAGGACGGAGCAGACGCTCACATTTGTCGAAGTACTCTAAAATTTCACTTTGATCAAATGCGTGGTTTCCGGTGGTAATGACATCTACTCCCATATCGAAAAACTCTTCGGCCATGCTTTTCGTGATGCCTTTTCCGTGGGCGACATTCTCGCCATTGACCACAATAAAATCAGGACCATGTTCAGGCACTAACTTCAGGATAGCCATCTTCACGGCTTGCCTTCCTGATTTTCCAAAGACATCTCCAAAAAACAAAACCCGCATGAGGCCTCTTTCCTTTAACTTCTTAGTAAAACTTTACCCTGCTTTTGCCACTGGCCAAAGCTCTTCGTTTCGAAAATACCTTGATCGGTCAAAATAATGTCGAGAGGCTCGTCCCATTCATCGAGCGGCAGTGATTCGCAAATCTGCTCATGGAATGCGACCCCCACGCGAAGCGCACTCGGAAATTTTTTCAGAAACCGATCATAAAATCCGGAACCTCTTCCCAGTCGAGTCCCCGTCCTGGTAAACGCCAAGCCAGGCACTAAAATCGCCGCCACCTCTTCGGTTTTACATTCGGGTTGAGTTTCGGTGGGTTGAAATATTTTTATTTTTGAAGTGAACTGTTTTTCCTCCCATTGACCGGGCTGATCCCTTCTTGCGTAGGAAGCGGTCATGGTGCTTAAGCTCCAATCTTGAACCCTGACATAGGCAACACGATACGGCTCATTTTGAGCTTCTTTTTCGATGTTAATCTGTGGTTCAGAAGAAAACGGGTAGAAACTCACCACCGCTCGATTCTTAAGGTGGGATTCATTGAATAAGATGAGGTGATTAAAAAACTGATCACTGAGCGCTTCTGATTTATGAATGAGTTTGAAAAAATCAATCGAATCCAGGGTAGCTCTCATGCGGTCCCGGAGTTGATTTTTCACTGGTTGATTTCACGCATGACCACTGAACACATGCGATCAAGCTCCGAGCGGTAATCATCAATAGCCTTGCGGTCTCTTACCAAGTTGCCTGCGATTTCGAGTAACGCGAGTACCGCAACTTGCTGGGGCCCTAACATTGGCTTTGCCAATTGAATTTCTTGGAGCTTTTCATTCACCACTTTGATTGCAATTTCAGCAAGGGCCGCCTCTTCTTTATTCTTGATGACAATATTTTGACCCAAAACATTAAATTCAACCCTAAAACTTGCTGCAGTGTTGGTTTCCATACATTGATTATAGGTAATTTTTGCCGATTGTGAAGCCCCTATCTCACTGAGATAATGGATATATGGAGACATGATGTCGCCAGAAACGAGAAAACCTGTGGCTAGCTCAGCTCAAGGGGCCGGTGGCTCCGGAAATAACAGTGACGAAATTCGGTATCGCAGTTATCTCACTCAACTCGAACGGCAGCAAGATGCGGACATCAAAGACAAGGAAGTTCAGCACAAGGATCGAGTAACGAAAGTGATCGGTTCCCAAACAGAACAAGAGCAACAGCTTCATAAAGACTATGATGTGAAAATTTCGGCTGAAGCTGAAAACCTGGATCGAAGACTGGGACTCATTCGGGAACGTAACTCCATCCTCATCAGTCAAGAACGCGATCTGGGGCAACATGAGGCTGATAAAGTAAAAATGCAATACCAGCAAAAAATTGAACAAGAGAAGCACATCGGCGACGAGCAACTTGGAAGACTCCAGCAATATTACAAAAGGGCGGCGGAAGAATTGGCCACCCAAAACGACAAAAAAGTTAAACCGTCCCAGAAAGGAACGACCGCATGAACGAGAAGAATACAAACCAACAGTCTAGAAATGAAAATTTAAGCACCCGTAATGCCGCTCCTGCGGAAGAGGGCTTGAAAATTAATGGTCTCGCACAGGT
>CAIMWN010000052.1 GCA_903845155.1 Oligoflexia bacterium | reverse complement strand
CTGCTCCAATCAGGAATTGAGCGACGCTTTGCAGTTCAAGTGATGCGTGAAGTGGGGCGGTCGTTAAGTGTAGAAGCGAAGGCAGATCAAGATGCGGTGCTTGATTCAGTGGCTGGCCAATTGCTTAAGAGAATTGATTCAAAATCTTTTTTTGCAAATTTATCGCAAAACGCCACTCAGGACATTTCTGCATTTGTGGGCGTTGCGGGAGCAGGAAAAACGGCACTTCTTGCAAAATTAACCACTTTCGCAGTACGGAATCGCCAAGAAAAAGTAGGACTCATTCGAGTTCAGCTTTCACTTGATGAGGGTACAGATCCTCTTGCTGTCTTTGCAAAGGCGCTTCATATTCCTTATCGTTTGGTGTCGAGCGCAGACGAGTTACAGGTTGCGCTACAAGACATGAGTCAATGCCAACGTGTAATGATTGATACACAAGGCGTTTCTGCACGTGACGTAAACTCAATTCGCAAGCTCCATCAAATTATTGGTGTTCAAGCGAAAGGCTCACTTGCAAAGATCAAGATTCAGCTCGTGCTCGCGTGTACGACTCGCGATCTTGAGTTACATGAGCAAGCAAAAGCATTTTCAATTTTAAATCCTGATAGCCTGATGTTTACCAGGCTGGATGAAACATATTCGTTTGGGGCAATTTACTCACTGTCAAATCGTTTACGATTACCGGTGTCTGTATTTTCAACTGGAAGAAAAGTAACTGAAGAGTGGGAGAATGCGACGGCAGAAAGATTAACTGCTTCCATTCTAAACATTCTTTAATTACACTGAAGTTAGATAACTTACCATGGAGAGGTGAGAATGGGCACAACAAAATCAGCAATACAGAAATATCAAAAAGCAAGCGGCGCTTCTAAGAAAGCAGCGAAGGCACCCGAACCCGTTGAGGTCAAGGCAGTGCCAAAGCTTGCGGCTAAGGGCACAAAGCCCAATTCCAAAGAGGAGGCTAAAGAAGCTACTAAGGAAGCGCAAAAGGGAAATGCAAAACAGAATGCAAAAAATACAACCGAGACTCCGGTAGTGAGTAATGCGCAAATTAATCAAGCTTTGGAAGCGGCTCAAGCATCGAGCGATAAAATTCAGGCTGAATTAGTTGTTCAAAAGGCGCTCGAAAAAGAATTGATCTTAGACGCGGTTTATACCAATAAATTGGTCAAAGGGGACTTTTCTCCCGTTAATACCAATCGTGAAAAACTGATTGTGGAGTATGCGGGTTTGATTAAGTTTATCGCTCAAAAAATTGCAGCGCGACTTCCTTCGAATATTGAACTAGATGATTTGATCAGTTCTGGTGTGATTGGACTGATGGATGCGATTGACAAGTACGATTCAGGTCGCGACAACAAGTTTAAAACGTATGCAGAATTCAGGATTCGTGGAGCAATCTTAGATGAACTTCGTTCACAGGATTGGGTGCCACGTTCCATTCGAGAAAAAGCTAAAATTCTTGAGCGTGCCTATGCCAAGATTGAGCAAGAAAAGGGTCGACAAGCTACTGATGAAGAGGCGTGTATTGCGCTGGGAATGACCACTGAGCAATACCACGAGCTTCTGAACGAAGTAAGAAGTGTATCTCTCCTGTCCTATGATGATCTCTCTAATCTTTCTAATGCGGATAAACGTTCCCTGCATGGGGGTGAGAACAATAGTAAGGTTCCTACTCCATTCAGTGAAGTAAGTGTCGCTCATTTAAAGACTCTGGTGTCTGATGCAATCGGTGATTTGCCAGAGAAGCAGCGACTTGTTCTGTCTTTATATTATTATGAAGATTTGAACTTGAAGGAAATTGGCCGCGTACTGGATGTAACGGAGTCTCGCGTAAGCCAATTGCACTCACAGGCGATCTTCAAGCTCAAAGCCCGTCTCAAAAATAACTGGGATGATTTCGTTTCGATGGTGAGCGCTTAAGCGGCGATTGGGGTAGCTTGTACTTCAGCTATCATTCCGGCGGCTGCTGCTGCCGCTTCAGTTTTGGCATGTTCATCATTCACAATGGATCTTGGACCGCTTAATACTTTTCTGAATTTTACCTTGGCAAAACAGCGGTAGAACTTGCGAGTGGGAAAGGGAAGTCCTTCTGTAGGTAGCGCACTCATGATCTTTCCAGAAGAAATCTGCTCATGAATATGATCAATTGTGATGAGAAATAATATTCTCTCTCCTTCGTATTCGCAGGTAATCTCGAACTCTTCGTCTAAGTTAAATTTTTGAGAAGCAAAGAAGTAGAAGCGTTCAACACCTACATCCTGCACGACCGCTTGCCCTGTCGCAGACCATTCAGGGTGTTTTGCGTTCCTGATGTTTAATGATATACGTTTCAAACGTTTCCCCTTAATAGAGTGATTCATGCTGTCTGCCTCAAGATGTTTGTCATAACTCTTACCTAAATCAGTATCTCTCGTTGAGGTTGCTACGTCAATAATGTGTCAAGAAAGACACTGCAGAATTATAATTGAGCCAATCGGTTGACATATTTAATACACAGACTCATAATAATAAATAGGAGATCAGGCTCAAGTTTTTGACGCTTCTGACGATAGGTCAGATGTAGCGCCACCGGACTTAAGCCAAGGAGCTTGGGGGAGAGAATATGAAAAAGTTAAGTATATTGACGAGAATGCGGAATCGCTGGAAAAATCAAGAAGGTCAGTCGACGACTGAGTATATTCTCATTCTTGCCATTGTGGTGATGATCGCCAGCAAGATGAAGAGTAAGCTCACCACTACCGTTGAGGGCACCTTGCAAACGGTCGACTCGCAAATGCAGCAATTTAATAGTTCAGGAAACTAATAAGAATTCTATGAATTTGAATCTTAAGGCCTCTCCGGGTTTTTCCCGGGGGGGCTTTTTTTTGTCACGTCGATGTGGGTAGTAAATCACTGAAGCTGCAAAGAGAAGGCGGCTTCCCAGGGGAGCGCATGGGCCGAAAGTAGTGTTGCGGCGATACCGAGAACGGCAAAAGCAATGCAAATCCATTCTGCAGGATAAATGTTTTTTAAAACGAGATTCACCGAAGCGCCGTTTTATAAGACGGTGAAAGGAAAAGCATCGTTCCACCCACCACCGATCAGGGGAGCGCAAAAAGATTAATGACGGGGATACTGAAGACCAAAGTCGTCGCGAGGCCGAATCCTAAAGAAAGGGCTCGGTGTTCCACCATCCACGAAAGAGATTCACGGACTCCATGTTTCCGCCTGCTTTGAGGATAAGTAATAAACGTGAAGGTATTCAAAAATGCAATTCCGATGATAAAAAGAATACCCACTCCGGGCAGTAGCAAGCCCAAACCAAAGAGGATGGAGAAAAAAACGGTGAGAACAGTTTTTCTAAGATCCAGAAAAAATACGATCACTAAATGAAAGAATGATTGTTTGATTTTTGTTTCACCTAGAGCTGTTTCAGTAGCATTCGCTAAGAGGTCGTTAAAAGGGGATGCAAAGAGACTCGTGATAAAAGTGAGTGAGTTAATGGTGAAAAATAAAAATGCCATGACAATGATGATGCTTACTACCACGAGGGCAGCACCACTGTAGTGAGAAAGCCAGCCAGTCATGATGCTCGTGAGCCAAGTTCCGACGCCAGCCATAATGGCGTAAAGAACGATGGATAAGGTCACGATAGAACAGGCGATAGGCAACATCGAAAGCCCCAACAGTGTTGGATTGAATGTAATCAGAGGGATGGCTCGAAGTGGAATCATCAAGCCGTTTATGAAATTTTGGGTTGAAGACTTAAAGTTGGAAGCCGAGTTCGAGGGCATATCGACGATCTTCCATCACGCCTGCATTTAACGCAAGTTCTTCTCCATAAGTCGCCAGATTCAAGTCGACGAAGCCCGCATTGACCCCGAAACCAGCGGTAAAATAACCTTGATTTACCCCAAGGCGCGCTGCGAGTGCGTGCCATTTTGCTTCTGAACCGAGATGTACGCAGCGAAAAATGCTGCCCCCTGCGTTTGCTGGGCCCAAATCAGAAAGTTCGATGGCGTATAAAAGTGAATCGAAAATAAATAGGTTTTTGCGGGTAGCAGAAACTCCGAAATTATAAGAAATGGGAGAAGGGATCGGATCGTTTGCCCAGCCGGAAATGCGGCCGCCCAAGTTTGTGTATTTTCCACCTAAGATATTATTGATGGCCGCGCCCACTTCGTATTGAAAACCGAGCCAAGTCCAATGAGGGCGAAAAGATGTTCCTAAGTCGAAATCTAGTCCAAAGCCACTTCCGCCACGGAGGGCTTGATTCATGGTTTTGGCACCGGTGAGGAAGTCGCTGATGCCAAAAACTGACCCGGATGAAGCGCGAAACTCAGTGCGTGCAGTAAGTCCGACTGATAGACGATGTTCTTCAAGAAGTCTTCGACCTAAAGTGAATGAAGGACCTGCGTTGAGAAGGGTAGTAGGGTCAATTTCGCCGCTTTGGCTCATGAATGCCACAGTCTGAGCGCTCACGAGCATTCCCACACCCAGGGACCAGTTCTCGGTTATAAATTCTTTTTTATAATATGCAGGAAATACTAATTGAAATCGAGCGGAGAGAGGTTCGCCCACTGCAGACGAAAATCGTGAAAGTCCATCATTCCCAGATTTCATTAAACTTCCAATGGTTCCGATTGCGCTCGAACCGGCTTCAAAGGAAAGTTTAGGAAGTTGAAGTTGGCTTTCAGGATTTTCCGTTACCCGTGCAGGGTTGGCGTAAAAGTTTTCTTCATAAAGACCAGTGGTGTACCGGACGTCGCCCATCCCTGCTGCTCTCACACTATGAAAGTCGTGAATAATGGGAGAGTAGGCCTGCGCTGTACTTACATTAAGTAGTCCAAGAAAAGGTAAAATTAAAAAAGTTTTATTCATTGAAGCAAAGGGTCCTTTCGAAGAATTTAAAATAAAGTGCTCACGAGGGTTTGGCGTTTACATTGATTTGCGGCAGCGGTTGCACCTGGATAGGCTGCAAGCTGCGTATTGATGGTACTGATGTCGGCAGAAATACCGCTTAATCCACTGATCCCCAAATTACCAGCCGCCGTAGACGCCGCTGCGATCGCGAGTTCCAATTTCGTAATGGAGGGCGCTGTGTTCCAATTAGCGGCAACATTAATGCTGCTCGGCTCGCCCGAGACATCAGTGTCGAGCAATAAATCAGCAGCAGGTTTTGCGCAGGTGGCATCTGTCGCGCAAATTCCAGCGCAGGCACCAGTGACTAGGTCGGTAATTGCCAATGCATTATTGGATGTAATTGCACCTGCAAGAATTTGATTTACGAGTGCTGTTGCAGTTAAAAACTGCATGAACGCTTTTAATTTTGCGTCTTGAATAGTAGTAAGGCTTACAAAGACGCTTTGAATGTTTGCTCTCGATGTTCCATCCGTTTTTCCACGGCCTGCAATCAATCCCGACATTGCAGTCAGCGACTTTGCGCTACCGCGGTCAGAACCTAATGCAAGAAGTAAGTCGGACATGGAAAAGAGTCCATTTTGTGCGAGGGCAGTCAACGCAAGCTCACTGACCTTCACATCATTTTCGTTGTTAGAGAGTGCCTGGTAGTTTTGTTGCGCGCATACGTAGTCGCCATGATCCAAACAGGCGCGTGCAGCCATTAAAATCTGATTATCGCCAGACGGTTTATCGATTCCGCCATAAAGATTGCATGAAGTTAAGGACAGAAGTGCACCTACCATGAGAAAAACTTTATTAGTCATATTCAGATGGTAAGAGAAGTGCTTAGTGTTAGTGAAGGATTATTTTCTTATTTAGGATCGGGCACAGGAAAAGGCGATCCGAGCGACCCCGTCAATTTATAGACGTACTTCCCGTCGGCTTGTTTTGCTGAGCCAATGATCGAATCGAGAATCGAAAGGCTTGCTTTCAACTTATCAGAGAATCCAATGTTGGCTCGTAAATTGAGTGCGCTCGCGTTAACAAAACGGCTGAGGGTGACATCTCCCGATAAATTGACAATGAGGTCATCACTCGTTGAACCACTTTTTCCCAAGTGAACATCTTTCATTACTAATTTGCCGTGTTCAATCGGGATTTCCACAGCGCCTTCAGAGATGGCAATTACTGGTAATTGAAAACCCATCAAATTTTGCTCATCCAAATGTATCTTGCTTAGCTTCAGGCTAATTAAGCCAGTCAAACTCGGTAAATCACTAAGTCCACCTTCAATGTGGGCGTCTCCAGTGATCAAGCCACTGCCTTTAATATTCGCGGCATACGCTAGAATTCCAAGTTTGCCTAAATCGGCTTGATCCAAATGAAGAGTGGCGTTGATCTTGTCCCCACGACCGGAGCCATTGAGCGTAATCAGAGTTGAACCCTGTTTTAGCAGAATTTCTGCTCCCGCTTGTCCTTTCAGAAGTGCGCTAAAACTGGGTGAAACCAGTATTTCATCAAATTCAATCCGAGTTTGGTCTGAAAGCTCTAAGGCGGGTTGGATTAACTTATATTGAAAACCGCGGATGATGGAAAACTCACGACCGTGGTCAGACATATAAATGCCATAGGGGTCGAGTCCCACTTGAATGTAACCTTGAATGAGATTCGTAATTCTTGCTTCCGGAAGTTTACTTAAAGTAAATACGACCAAACTAAATAAAAAAAAGAAAGTCCAAGCGGTCGTTTTCAGAGCATTTTTTTTCGGTGTCACGATGGCCATCGTTTCTTCGCTCATTGTTTTTTCTCCAACTTGGGCATGTACCCACTAATAAATAATTTTGCGTTCAGTGTGCCGTCGCCCGCGTTGCCCTCTACTTGCATGCCCTTTAACTTCATCGGTGGAGTACCGTGTTCAATTTGATAGACGAGTTGGGTGAGAGGTCTGAGTTGTATCCCTTTGAATTGCACGTCGAGGAGTGATTCTTGAATCATGCTCTGCATTGCACCGGCAGTTTCTTTTACTATTTCAACACTTTCAGGAGGGACTCCTTGGCTAGAAGCTAAATTCTGAAAAACTGCTTTCCAATTTTGGGTTGTGCTTTGTGAAAAGCCTGAGTTTTTACCTTTAAGTCGACGCATTTCGTCGCCCGCCTGATTCACCAACTGAAGGACTTCTTGTTTATCAAAGTATTCGCTTTTCATAGAACTTGAATCGGAATAAATACCCCAACTAAAATACATCAGGACTAAAAGACTGCCACCCACGCTTCCCCATTTTACATAGTTTTGCTGTTCGGGTGAAAGTTGCTGATAGGAATTGAGCAGAGTTTGATAAAACTCCTGCTCCTTTACTTTTTCTAAAAAGCTATTCCACTTTTCGTTCATATGCTTTTCACCGTTTAGTTGATCCCACTGTTCCAGAAAAAATTACTTTGAGCAGTTTTCGGCCATCCTGAGTAATTTCTTCAGAGTTTCCTTTTTTTAATCCAAAGTTCTTATCCAGCACATCATTGAGTCTAGCCAGCATTTGTGCATTGCTTACTAAAACGGTGAGTGAAGTCTTGATGGTCTTGCTCTCTTTGTAGGGTTCATTCACATCAGCTCCAGCATCAAATTCTACTAGGTCGAGCACGACATCTTTTCCGATTTTCTGTGAGAGTGATTTCAAATAGTCAAAGGGAGAGTTTGCATTCGGGGTGAAGAGTTTGCTCATTTCGCGCTCTTTGGTGAGATCTGCTTGAATTGTCTTTTTCAATTTAGAGATATCGGATAAGTAGCTTCGAATTGCATTATCAGAACCTGCATTAAAGTAAATCTTAGTCGCTTTTTTTAAAACCTCATCAGTATCAGTAAGCTTTCCCTTGAAATATTGATATTCAATGGTTTTGGCGGCAAGAAAAACTACCAGGGTAATGGCGATGTAAGGAAGTGGTTTCAAAACCATATCAAATCCAGAAGCGGAAGCGACCGAAGATTTGATGAATTCGCCTTTTCTGAGATTAATTGAATGAAGTTTATCGATGGAAATGGCTGACATCGCCAGTGCAACCGCTTTCGAATAGCGAACTTCCGTCACATCGGAATAATTCACTTGAGCAGGTGAGAGTTGGCTTAAAGGTTTGAAAAGAGCAACACGTTTACCCGTTGCTTCCTCCAACCAATTTAAAAATCCAGGCATGAGTGCGCCTTCACCCGTTACATAAATTTGATCTATGGCTGATTTAAGTGATCCACGTGCTGAAAGCTCAGTCTGTTTTAATTCGGGGAGGATGCTGTCCAGCGCATCCGAGATCGCGCCCGAAACTTGTTCATCGATGCCAGAAACCCCAACATCATTGAGCCAGTTTTTGATTTCATCAGGACTTGCCCCTAATTTATCTTCTAAAAAATGTTCAATACTTTTGATGCCAAAAGGGATTTCTCGATATAAAACTGGGCGGTTTTGATCGTGGATATAAAAGAAAACTTTATTTTGTTCGAAGCCAAATAAGAGAACCGGTTCGGTGATTCCCGTTTTTGGCAAGAGGCGGGTCAGTAAAGAGCGGTAAGCCCACGCATCAGAAGTAATCACATCAGGATCGATCTGATGTTCATTCAGTTGTTTTAAATGTTGTTCAAAACTTTCCTTCTTTACCGCACACACATGAACAAAAGATCCGCCCGGGCCCAGG
>CAIMWN010000051.1 GCA_903845155.1 Oligoflexia bacterium | reverse complement strand
GGATCTGTTTTGATGGATCCACCCAAATTAGGGTCTTTATGCCCAAAGAGCACATAACCAAGCCCTGTATATCCATTGGAAGGAGCAACTGCGCTTGCATCGTTCATACTCGAGCTCGCAATAATTAAATCGGACGTCTGATCAGGGTCACCGTTAAAATTGCCTGGGTTATTAATCACCAGAGCCGGTCCTGGGTTTGCAGCAGGGGTGCGATTTGGTCTTTTAGAAAGAAGAGTCGTTCCAAAGAGAGAGTTTTGGCTTACACCACTCACAGTAATCATTTGCGGAAAAAGGCTCTTTCTTTGTGGAACTGCAGAGAGCGAACTCACACTCAAGTTTGCAGTAGAGCTATTTGAGGTGAGCAACACATTGAGGTTCATCACATTACAGTTTGATGAAGTCACTCCGTCTCCGGCAGAATTAGGTGAAGCGCTAGGAATGGCTTTGTTGTGATTGCTATATACTTCATTCCACCATGTATTTTTAACGTTATCGATTTGGCAGAGCGGACCATAATAAATATAAAGTTGTCCGTTTGCACTTACGGCAGCGACATCGTCATAACCATCCCCATTAAAATCACCGACCGTGATATTGATCCCAAAATCACGTTGATATTGTAAAGGATAAGGCACCCCGGAAGTGGTGTAACGATCTAATTCAGGAATGCTTGCGGAATTGGTGGCGTTTGCTAGGGGTGGGGTAACTGCAAATACGGGGGGATTTGCTTGTGCCACCGCTCCTGCTATCGTGCCGAGTGCGCGATCCGTAACATAATTGTTCGCTCCTGGTGCAACAATCCCGGCACCTTTTGAACCGTAATAGAACAGAAGTGCTCCTTTGGCGTTTTGATCTTGAGTTGTTCCTCCATCAATGGTGCCATTGTATACGCCTGCAACTCCCGCGTTAGAATAGCCAGGGTGGTAGTAATTAGGCATTCCAATAATCAGGTCATCCACGCCATCGCCGTTAATGTCGGCAGTTTGTAAGGCAGATCCAAAGTTTAAGCCACCCAGATACTGAAAGATGTCAGAGCCTGAGCCGGCTTTATCTAGAAAAATAGGATTTCGGATAACAGTTGCAGTACAAGAAGTGCTTGGACTATTGGGGTCGCAAGATGTTTTGGTCGTATCAATTCCAATCGCATTGCTAGAATAATTCAACACTAAGCTTCCGTACACTTCAGTAGAATACGTGAGGTGGGTTTGAGAGGGTGTATTGTTGTAGTAACAGGAGCTATAAAAATCGGTACACGCGGTGGTGGCATTATTTAAATCATAGTCGGTTCCCAGACCGTTCGTGACATTCACTGGAGTTTGTAGGCCATTAGGCCCTCCATAAATGACCATGACCATTCCATGGCTGCCCACCGGTGAGCCAGGGTTCGCGGCGGTATATCCGGTACCTCCGCAAATAGTCCCATATTGTAAGGGAAGCGCTATGCTGCCTGCAGAGCAAGACCAGCCTGCATTATTGGTATTGGTTCCATTGGGTGTGTATTGTGGTGATGAAGCTTCCATGATTGAGAAAGCAATGTCTGAATACCCATCTCCATTAAAGTCACCGAAAGTATAACCTGTATTACTTTGTGCCCCATTGCTTCTTCCATTTTGAATCGCATCATAGGAGTTTTCGTTAGTGTAATAGTAGTTCACTAAATTCCCGTTAGTAGTAACTAGTTGCGGGCTATGGTTACTACTGAGTCCACGTGCGGCCACACCATTTACGAATCCAGAGTTTGAACCGAAAAATAAATAAATACCGGTACTGTAATATTGATTTGAATCAAAAACGATGATGTCACCTTTGCCATCATGATCAACATCGCCAGCCGAAAATACGTTAAGAGCCCACAATGCACCTAGGCTCGAGGGTTGAGTGATATATTGGGGAAGATTCACGTGCGCGCCCGCAATGGTAGCAGTTCCTCCTCCGATACTTGCTTGACAGGCAGAGGGGGCAAGGACGGCATTTGAGCTATCGAAAATTTGACCTAAAGTAACCTTATTTTGGCAAAAGAGAGTAGTGACAGGACCAAAGCTTGAACCAAAGTAAATAATTGCATCGTAATAATAGCTTCCACTCGGCGAAACCCTTTTTACGGGTATCCAAATATCATCATAGCCATCACCATTGATGTCGCCAATAATTTTTGAATACTGCATATTAAGTGCGTTAGGAGAATTACTATTTTCAAGGAAACTTGCCGACAGGGTCCCTGCTAAAGTGTTGTTTCCACTTGCTGAATAATTGAGAATAATTCCGGCACCTGGGGTGTTGGTGCTTGGATTAGTATACCCAGGGGCGCCGGAAAATAAATCGCGTCTTGAGGTTTCAGTTCCATCAGCAGGATTAGTAGTTAAGAATTTCCAGTTGGTGCCCGCAACAAAAGTTCCTGCTTTTGAATTCGCATTCGTGCCGCTAGTGAAATTAGAATCGGCGACAATTCCGGCTCCCCCGTAATTTGAGATAGAGACCACCGTTTTACCGGTAGAGTTATTGTCTTGGGCAAAACCAATGATGCCATCCATCACTCCATCATTGTTCATATCTGCAGTGGCAAGGGAAGTGACACCCGAGCTAGTGGCATAGGTCTTTCTTTGAGGAGTACAGCTACCACCTAAACTACCGCGAGAAACAGTGGCATAAGCTAAACTGAGGCTAGAGCTTGCCGAAGTGCCAGCGGTATCACCCAAAAAACTTAAGTTTTGGTGCTGGCCAGCAGCGGGCATTTGATAGGCAGGATATTCAGAAGTCACCCAATAATATTGTCCTGTATGCGACATGACTGCAGCGGTTGCTTTAAATGTTTGAAACGGATGGGGTGGCGTGCCAAGTATTCCAGAGGCGGGCTGACCCGCGCTTGCAGGTGTACTCATGGTGGTAGTTCTATCAACTGTGCATGCTCCAGCTGCAGAATAAGTGCTTGAGTAAGCAAAGTCGGCCGCGTAATTACCAAAGTATGTATAGACTTGAGTGAGCCCGCTATTGACGGTAGTGCCGATGAGAATATCAGCATATCCATCGCGATTTAAATCAGTAGTAGGAGCCGCGTTTGGAGCATTCGTAAAGGGCAACTCTCCGTTGATTGCTGAAGCAGGAAAATTATAAGACTCGCCAATCGGAGAGCGTGCGATACTCATGAGACAAGTGGAAGATGAAGGTAACGTTGCATTGGACGCATCGGTAAATGTTTCACAAGAATTAGAAGACGCAGGGTAAACATTAAGCCCGGTAATCCCCGCTTCCCAAAGGTTAGTGCCTTGAACCTGTGTATGCACGGTACCTTGCGAAAATGCTTGCAATTGGTCTTGGTTTGGCCCGGTTCTTTGGTAAGCAGAGGCAGAAAAAGAACCACTGAGTTGATAAGCTGCAATTGCGTTTTGATCTTTGGCACCTGCGATCGCAACGGTTGAACCAAAGCGCAACACGGGAGCATCACCTGAATTTAAAATAGGATAAATGACGCTGAAATTATTGCGTCCCGCAAAACAAGAGTAGTGCGGATAAAGAGAAGTTGCGGATTGACCGCTGAGCTCACCCCTTGGGCCACAATTGTAAAAACTATCGTTCGGCGATACTTGCCAAGGAATGGCGCCGGTAAAGCTGAGTTCATTGCTACCATTTTGGCGATTCTTTAAGTTAGCAGAAAGTAAGCTTTCTACACTGATATTGGCCGTAGTGACAAGATTCGGAAATAAATTAAACCCCGTTTTTGCGGTCAGAGCATAGGGTTCGTAGGCAGATCTTCCTAAATATGCAAATGCGATTCCGGTAGAATGCTGTAGATTGGTTGCACTTGGAACCGGATATCCAGCCACGTTATTCCACGGATTTCCTCCAGCGGTTTGCGGAGCCCAAGCACCATTCCACGGTGCGGTTACTTTAGAGCCGATGGAACCACTTGAGCCAGAAATCATGACTATCGGATCAACCGGACAGGTGTAAGGCGAAGTTCCACAAGCGGAGCGAGATGTAATTGCCGGTGTTCCGCTCACCGCTTCACTGAGTGTGTAGGCGAGTGTTTGGTTTACTCCTAGCACTGAATTGTTCGTGCCTAAATAAGTGAAGTCAGGAGCTCCCACCACGAAATCGGCACCATTGGCAAGGATGACGTCGTTGGTGTTGTTTTGTTTTACTGGTACCGGTAATCTGCCATCGATGTCACCACCCCCGGCAATAGAATAACCAAAGTGCATGCCTGCTTGTGGAATAGGCGCATAAATTTTTGCGTAAGGAGAGTTAACCGCGCTGACATTGTCAGGAGTTCTGCCTAAGTTTTGTACACTAATCCCATTCTTCCCGCCAAAGTACACATAAACACAGCCGGTGTTAAAGATGCGGTTGGGTTGATTCGGATTACCAAACCCTGCACCATTAGTGATTTCTCCATCCCAATTACAGTTAGGATTTCCAATGGCGAAATCACCATAACCGTCAGCATTGAAGTCTTGAATATAGGCCACACTAAAGCCAAAATTATTTTGGGAAGTATTGGCATAGCCCACTGTACCTGAATAGACGGGATCGACATAGAGGTTGGCAGCATCATTCATCTGCAATTTTACCGGACTACACGTTTGTGCATTGATAGGACCAGAACAAGTAGGAGCGTTAACAGAAAGACTAGCGGAATCTAAAGGTTGTGAAAAGCCTTGTGGATTACCATAAAAAACATAAGCCGCACCATTGTAACTACTGGGATTAGGTCCAGGACTCCCTGGCGCCCCAATAATGAGGTCATCGCAGCTATAGACATTGTTATTGCTAATGGCTACATCGCGATTAATATTTCCGGCAGATAAGGCTGCTCCAAAGTGAGCGTAGGACGGAAGATCACGGAATGAAATGTATTGGTAGTTGTTGCTTGCGGATGAAATACTTCCATTAGCCGCCACCACATAATCATAATAAATTTTTACAGCACCAGTCTCAGGGCTTAAATTGTTGTAAGGTGCTTGGTCAAAAGTAATATAGGGCAAGCCAACTGCAATATCGGGAGAGCCATCGCAATTGAAATCGCCGATTGCAATTGCTTGT
>CAIMWN010000050.1 GCA_903845155.1 Oligoflexia bacterium | reverse complement strand
TCAATTTCAAAAATCAAAGTTGAATTTTTAGGAACTCGTCCGCTGCCTTTATTTCCATAAGCAAGTTTTGACGGACAGGTGAGGATTCTGCGTTCTCCCACTTTTGCTCCTTGCAAGGCCTCGTCCCAGGCAATGATCACCGCTGCTATACCTAATTTAAATTCAAAGGCCCTTCCCTTATCGTAAGAGGAATCAATCTTCGTTCCGTCTGTTAATGAAACAGTATAGTGTACGGTCAGTTGATCTCCATTTTTTGCACCTGGCCCGGTACCTTCTGCAAGAATATCTGATTGGAGTCCACTGGATCCGCGTTGACTCCTCAGTACCGGCAGTTCGGAAGAATTTTTGGATTTGCGTTTTTGAATTTTTCCTGGCGTCCGTCTCAATTCACGCCAAACAACAGTAATGAGTGCAATGGAAACTAGAGCAAGGATACCCCAGAGCCATGTTGCTGCATGATCTTGATTCATAGACCTCCCTTTCGTTTTTTTATTATGAAATAACTCAACCCGCTTCGCAAGTCATGATCCAAGCGCGACTTGATCTCAATAGGATGTGGACTCGAAGTGGCGGCTCTGGGTGCATGGTTTTTTAAATTCAACGGATTCCATTGAGTACATAAAATTTATTTAAATAAATGAACAAATATGTTAAAAGAATGACGGACGCTGGGAAGACCTGTGGTCTTTCCTGATTGACCGGATCAGAAAAAAATATATGAAAAACATGATATCTGCTTTATCGCTTAGTTCGCTCCTCCTTTTCGCTTCAGCTGCTTTCGCAGCGAGTGCTTCGAATCCGCTTCCAGATGGGTGCTTTAAGACGCAAAACCTTTGTACTACCATGACGTGGACATTAAAACCGAGTATTGGCCAGAAGGGCACAGTGAGGGTGTATTTTTACAATAAAGATCAAGGTGCAGCTCAGCAGCCAGTTTTTGAAAAACCAAGTGTAGCTCAAATCTCCATTTTGGCTCGGAATACTCACTCTGAATCGGTCGCGCATGAAGCCAAGGTGACTCAAGCGAAGACGAAAGAAGGTTCGGAATTCGAAGGGGTCTATGATGCAAGTGAGGTGGAGTTTTTCGGTGAAGGGCAAACGGAAATCACTGCTCGTTTTCTGGATCAGGATGGTAAAATACTGGAAGACGTGAAATTGTTTGATGCATTCTCTGTAGATTCTAACTAAAATGCCACGCGTCATTTGATTTAATCACTTAAAATCAATTAGGGTTACACTAGCTTTCTTGCCAATTTCTGTCAAAATTGATGCATGCACTATGAAACGATCGCACTGACCCATTCTGGTACTGGTATCCTCACCATTGCATTAAATCGCCCCGATATCAGAAATGCTTTCAATGAAAGAATGATTGAGGAGTTGGCGCGCGTCTTTAGGAAGGAAGCCGCCGAGCCTGACATTCGTGCAGTGGTCTTGCGTGGGAACGGTTCAGTGTTTTGTGCGGGTGGTGATTTGAATTGGATGCGCCGATCGATCGAACTTAAATATGAAGAGAATTTAAAAGATACCCTTACCTTGACCAACATGTTCGCACTCTTAAATGAGTTCTCTAAACCGTTGATTGGGGTGATTCAGGGAGCTGCCATTGGTGGTGGTGTGGGATTGGTTTCCATTTGTGACATTGTACTTGCAGAAAAGGGAACCGTGTTTAGCTTAAGCGAAGTGCGGCTGGGTGTAGTGCCTGCATGCATCGGCCCTTTTGTAACCGCAAAAATTGGGGCGTCTCATGCCCGAGCGCTCTTTGTGAGTGCTGAACGTTTTAAGGCGGACAAGGCAAAAGAAATTGGCCTTATTCATGAAGTTTTTGAATCCATGACTGACTTAGAGGCTTACTTGGCAAGCTTAACTCAAAATTTACTCGAGTGTGGCCCACATGCGATGAATGTCGCGAAAAGACTCGTCCTTGATTTGACATGGCCAGAGCGCCGGGCGCGGCTTCCGGATTGCATTGAATATGTAGCGAAGACTTTAGCTGAACTGCGCGTAGGCGCCGAAGCGCAAGAGGGCATCACTGCATTTCTAGAAAAACGTAAACCCACCTGGATTGGCAAATGAAAAACACACCGGTACAAAAACTCATGGTCGCGAATCGTTCGGAAATCGCGTGCAGAATCTTTCAGGGCGCCTATGAGCGTGGCTTAAAGTCGGTGGCAATCTATGCGCCTGGTGATGAAGGTGCCCGCCATGTCACGATGGCAGATGAAATCGCAGCGGTACCCAGTTATCTTGATGTGGCATCGATCATTGAAGTAGCAAAAAAATTAGGCGTAACCATGATTCATCCTGGTTATGGATTTTTATCAGAGCGCCCTCATTTTGCAAAAGCAGTTGAAGAGGCTGGTATTATTTTTCTAGGACCCAAAGCCGAAACCATGGAGCAAATGGGCGGAAAAATCGCTGCAAAGGAAATAGCAGAAAAAATTGGAGTTCCGACTGTTCCTTGGGCCAAGCTTGATTTTAGCAAAACAAGTGAAGCTGAACTGAAAAAAGCTGCGGAGACTGTCGGTTATCCGATCCTCATTAAAGCCCATGCCGGGGGTGGCGGAAAAGGAATGCGTAGAGTAAATCGCTATGAGGAATTAAAAGAGCAAGCCGAAATTGCTGCTCGTGAAGCGATGAATTCTTTTGGCGACGGGACCTTGTTTTTTGAACGCTTGGTCCAAAGTCCACGCCACATTGAAGTGCAAGTGTTGGGTGATGGCGAGGGGGGTGGGATCCATTTATTTGAGCGGGAATGTTCTCTTCAGCGTAGGCACCAAAAAGTTTGGGAAGAAGCGCCTGCTCCACATTTAAATGAAGAGACGAGAAAGGGCCTATATCAAAGTGCTTTAAAATTGGTGGCCTACACAAATTATCGAAGTGCGGGCACCATTGAATTCTTGGTGGACCAAAGTGGCGACTATTTTTTCATCGAAATGAACACGCGACTTCAAGTCGAGCATCCGGTTACCGAGGCCATTACGGGAATTGACTTGGTTCACGAACAAATAAAACTAGGTCTCGAAAAAACTAAATACATCTTACCCGAGGTGAAAGAGCCACGAGGACATGCCTTAGAGGTACGCGTGTATGCAGAAGATCCCGCGCAGGAATTTATTCCTTGTACGGGTACGGTGCAAAATCTAATTTGGCCAAGCGGCCCTGGCATTAGAGTCGATAAAGGGATTGAGGTGGGTCAAGTCATGGGAACTAGTTTTGATTCCATGTGTGCAAAAATAATCACCCATGCTCCCGATCGAGCATCCTCCGTGAAGCGGATGCATTTCGCGCTGAAAGAGACAGTCATTAGCGGAATTGGGACTAACTTAGATTATTTGACTACCATTGCCCATCATCCAAAAGTGATCGATGGAAAAGTGACTACTCATTTGCTCGATCATGAATTTTTAGATTATGCGCCGAAACCAAAGGATTTTGATTTTCAATTATTAGCCGCATATGAAAGTACCGGGATACAGAGTGCGGGAGTGAGCCCAAGTAACGCCGCTCAATCTGGTACTGCAAAAACTGCTGATCTTTGGTCATCTTATTCATCGCTCACCGGTCAGGGAGGAGTAAAATGAAGTATCAAGCAAAAGTTGCGGGGAAAAAGCAGGAATGGAAAGAGTTTGAGCCTGAAGGGCTTAAAGATTGGTCTTTTGAAAAGCGAGCAGGCGGTTGGGTGATTGCTACTCGTGTTGCTGCCAGTGATGAAGCAAGCAAGGTGTTGTACCCAGTCGGCGCGCGTGTTCGATTTCATTATCAAAAAATTAAAAATCAATTTTGGGCCAAAGTGAATGGCAGTGATTTTTTTGGTGAGAAGGTTCCCATTACTCGAGCAGGGGCCAAAGACGCTGAATCTGATTTTACAGCTCAGTTTCCGGGGAAAGTTCGAAAAATAATGGTGAAGCCCGATCAAGCAGTAGAAGCTGGAACTCCGCTCCTGATGATTGAAGCGATGAAAATGGAGTTTGCGATTAAAGCGACGTCAGCTGGCACCGTGAAAGCCGTCCTAGTAACTGAGGGGCAAGTTCTCACGCCCGGTGAAAAACTATTAGAATTTGAGGTGAAGGCGTGAGTGATCAGGTCAGTGTTTTTGAAGTAGGTCCACGCGATGGGCTTCAAAATGAGAAACAGATTTTACCCCTCCAAGATAAAATCTGGTTATTGAATGCTCTCGTGGATGCGGGATTAAAGAATATTGAAGCAGGCTCCATGGTTCGGCCCGACAAGGTTCCTCAAATGGCTGACTCAGATCAAATTCAGCCGCGATTAAATCACGTGCATGCACACTTTTGGTATTTGGTACCCAATGAAAAGGGCCTCGAACGCGCCATCGCGCAAGGGATTAAAAATATTGCTGTGTTTACTGCAGTGAGCGAGACCTTTAATAAGAAAAATATCGGCATGACTGTGGATGAATCATTCATTCAAATTTCAAAAATCATGTCAGAAGCGAAAACGCACGGCTTGAAGGTGCGTGGATACGTGTCCACCGTTTGGGGTTGTCCCTTCGAGGGGAGAGTGACGCCAAAACAAGCGCTTCCGGTAATCGATCGCTTACTTTCTCTTGGCGTGGATGAAGTGTCGGTTGGTGACACGATTGGAATTGCGGCTCCCGCTGGCGTAGAAGCGATCTTTAAGCCTCTCGTTCAACAATGGGGTGCAAAGGGGAAGCCTCCATTTGCCGGGCACTTTCACGATACGCGTGGAACAGCACTTGCGAATACCATTCGTGCACTTGATCTTGGAATTCGTACTTTTGATTCCTCCGTAGGGGGCTTAGGCGGCTGTCCATTTGCCCCAGGTGCTGCCGGTAACCTAGCCACCGAGGATTTAATTTATATGTTCAAGGAAATGGGAGTGGACAGCGGAGTGGACTACAAAAAACTTTGTGAAACAAGTATTTCTCTTTTTCAAAAAATGAAAAAGGGAATTCAAAGTAAAGCAACTCAAGCGTTTCAAGCGAATTGTACGAAATCAAACCCATGGGATATATAAAAGCTGTATTGCTTGCCATTGTTTTACTCGTCGTGGGTTTTTATTCCATGGTGATTGCTTTGTTTAGGTGGGGCGATCCGGGATTGAATCAGGTATTTAGTCGACCCTTCGGTTATCTCTGTCGTAAAATTATCGGGATCGAGCTTAAGATTTTGCATCCAGAGAATGGAACAATTCACAGACCGGCGGTGATTCTTGGAAATCATCAATCGAGCATGGATTTGGGGATTATGTGGGCCGCATGCCCTTTGCGTACAGTGATTGTGGCCAAGAAGGAATTGAAGCATATTCCAATATTTGGCTGGTTTTTTGTTGCGGCGGGGAATTTACTCATTGATCGATCTAAAACCCAAGACGCAAAAAAACAAATTGCTGCAATGGTGAAGCTCATGAAGGAAAAAAATTTGAATTTAGCGATCTTTCCTGAAGGGACGAGAAATCGCCATAAAAGAAAAGCAGATGGAACGGAGGGCCTAGGAATTTTACCTTTTAAGAAAGGCGCGTTTCATTTAGCCGTGAACACTGGTTTTCCGTTAGTTCCAGTAGTGTGCTCGAGTCTTGAAGGAAAGGCCGTTTGGGAAAACTTTGATTTAAAAGGAGGAAAGATACTCATTAGCGTGCTTGAGCCAATCCAGACCGAGGGGATTAAGCCAACTGAAGTATCAGAACTTCAAGAGAGAGTTTATCATTTAATGGTCAATGAATATAATCGCTTGAATGAACTTCTCGATCCAAAAACGAAGTCTAGTGCGAGGAAGTCATGAATTGGACCAATGTAATGAAGAGTAAGTTTTTTTGTCTGAAGCTTTGCTTTTCAGTTCTGGTGTTGAGTTGGTTTCAATTAGCCTGTGTTTCGTCCCACATTAAAGTGACCGCCGTTACTACAAAGCAAGTGAAGGCAGTGGCGCTGACGGCAATTCAATTTAATCGTCCTGATTACGAGCCAGCAGACCAAGATGATTTCACTCATCAAGCCCGAAATTTGAATTGTGTTCCGCCGGAACAGCTCTGGAGTGAGTTTTTAGAACCTAGTCACGCGAAGCTCATTATGAATTGTCTAAACTCGCTCGAATCGGGAGTGGGGAGGTACCTTTATATACCAAAGACTCAACCCTACTTGGAGTTAAATGCAGACGTGATCAAACGGCAGCCAGAGTGTTTACTTAAGACGCTAAAAACCATTCCCTTGCCGCGCGAGATTTATTTTTTAGGTAAAGAAGCTGGCACGGAGCCTGAATCCGAACTTGAATGTTATTCTGCGAGCTTCAGTACTAAGACCAATCGTGTTTTAGATGCTGAGCTTCGTTATGCAAGGATTAATGTCAATTTTGAGTTTCCTTTATCACGTAAATTAATGAATGAGAAAGACTTACAGATTTGGTTAGAGACTAAGTTGCTTGGAATTTTGAACCAAAATGAGAATGATTTCATGATACGGGCGAGTTTGGTCCCTGATTTAACGTGCACGCAATGCTTCAAGAATGACGCGCTTTTTTTGGATAAAAAGAAGCATAAGTTGAATTCAGTGGAGTGGCCCTAAGCCCTTATAAATGCCCTTGACTGGGAAAGACTGCAGCGGTTAATGTGGGCCTCTATGAACTGGATAATTGTAAGTTGGGTTTTTGTTGCGATTTTAACTGCAGTCAACGTTTTCGTTTTCATTAAGTTGAAAGGCGCTTCAGAACAAATGATGAAGATGGCTTTTCCTAATTCAAAAAATATGGGCGATGCAATGGCTCAAATGCAAAACATGATGGGCAGCATGGGTGGTATGGGCGGCATGGGTGGAAAACCCGGCATGGGCGGCGGTAAAGGCCAACCTGATCTCGGTGCACTCATGAGCCAAATGAATAATCCCAATATGCAAGCTCAGATGAAAACGGCGATGGATATGCTCGCCAAAATGCAAAACAATCAAAAACGCAAATAGGCGTTGACGTAGAAGCAGGCGCTGATGCCTGCGGAGCCGACAGGTATGTCGGAGCGAGATACCTAGGGAAGCACCGAATCTGCTGCGTTTTCGGTACTCATGCTCAATCGCTTTCGCGCCTATATCTTCGCATCTTAGGTCGTCTGGACGCCTATTGGTGATTTACCTTTTCTTGTCTCAAAGCGATCAAAATCCAAACTCAACACAACATGAGTCATTTTACCGTCATTCACTGTGAGTCATCACTTAATTAAACATCAGCTATTCATTAAATTGAACTGAGCGATTACACATGATTTGTATATAAATCATGCTTTACACTTTCTCGTCTTCTGTCGATACTAAAGGAGAGCTTCAACAACTGAGGTGTCAATTTTATCGCGGTAAAATGGCTCTAATTTTTGAGTTAATTTCTGCGAATTATTTAAAAAGGAGAACGCATGAGCAAGAAAAAAGGTAAGTTTGATCTGACTAAACTGGTACACGATGGTTTTGTTAAGGATGGTCAGACACTATTTTTTGTAAGTGATCCAGCAAAAAACTGTAAAGTACAAAAACAACCTAACGGAGAATTTAAGGTAGTGACTGCCGAAGGTACAACTACGATTCACGCTTTCGCACAAAAATGTTTAGGCACCGAGCCACCTGATCATGCAACACGCTGGTTCCGTGCTGAAAACGGAAAAACACTTTATGAAGTATGGCAAAGTACGGAAGAGTGGGCGAACGCTGCTTAATTTGTCTTTTTAGAGTGTTTGAGACGAGCACTCTTGAGTCTTTCATTGAATGCCGCTTTGAGCGTTGCTTCAATAGAAGGATCGAGTCCTAAAAAACTGAATGTTTCTGCCGCCGCCTCGAGTGTGGATACACATTCGGGGCGTGGTTCTTTTCGGAGGTTGCCGTAAAGTGATTTCTGTTTAGGCACTACATGAATGCGCTTGGTTTTCAAAAGCCATGCATTTCGCCACCAGATGGTTTTCGCCTGTGCCCAAGTTCCGTCCAGTAAAATGAGTCCGCCAATCGGCTCTTCGTTCTTTTCGTTTGCTTCCCGAGGATTCCCCTTTTTATCTAAGTAATAAATACCTGGTTCAGGTTTGTCTTCCGTTTCTCCGCTGTGCGCACGGGTACCTAAGTACAAAGTAGCCCAAAGAGCAGGCTTTTTTAGCTCCTCAATCGACTCAATCGGCGAAAACCCCTTTAAAGCATGGCTTAAATTTCTCCAAGACAACCCGACCGTCAAATGACATGGCGCAACAAGCTCTTTTAGGAGCATTGCGCTACCAACTTCACTGTCCTGGCGAGATGGTTCTTGGGGGTGTTGAAGGATTAGAATGGGTAGGGGAAGCGCAATCATTACGCTTTTTTAGCTCAAAATTTTTACCGTGAATAGTAAAATCGAGTTGACCAAAAACACACAAAAAAGATCTTTCCTAACGAGTCATGCTTTGGCTATTCTGCCCGAAACAAAAATAGTCCGAAAAACAGTTCTGGGGAGCTCATCAATGATTTTATTTCTCATGTTTATCCAATCAGCAGTTGCAGGTTTACCGGCAGGATTTCAAAATCTTCACGTGAATATTCCATCTAGTTGTTCATTGGTGGAGACTCCAGATGCCAATACCAACACTAGTCCTTTCAAAAAAGCAACTCTCTGTGCAGATGGCCACTTTGAATCCACTACTTCTGTAATGGCAAAAGTTTATAGAATTGTGGATGGCGACACAATTCACATCGATATCAATGGGAAAATTTTTGATGTGAGAATGCTTGGAATGGATACACCAGAACTTCATTTTTACAGTAAAGCGCAACCCAAATGGGGAGCGGTCGCTCGTGATGAACTTGCAAAAATGGTGGCGCCTGGTGATGTGGTTCGCGCTGAGTTCGACCAAACTAAATGCGACAAATACGGCCGGATCTTAGTGCATATATTTAAAGGAAGTACAAATATTAATCTAGAACAAGTGAAAAGAGGAATGGCTGCTAATTACTGTATTGCGCCTAATCTGCACTATTGTGATCAATTTGCAGCCGCGTATCGAAATGCGGAGCTTCATCAACTAGGAATGCATGGTGATCGCTGTGTGGTAACCCCTTATGTTTGGAGACGTGCCATGATGAATCGCTCAATGGATAAACGAGTGAAAAACGTCATCACCGGAGTGACCTACGAGCCAGGCGACTACTACAAAGTTCCTGTTGCTGACCGCATTTTTGAAACACCTGATTCAGCTGAATGAATAATAACCCCGATCAAATTTTAAGTCGTTTTCACGATCTTGCTCCTTGGAATCGCTTTGATGAGTGGAGTGGGATTTGCATTGAAACATCGAATGACTTTGTATGCGCGTTTTTTGGTGAAGATCAAGAAGCCGATTTCAAATTATTGATTTTACGTGGCTCCGATCCCTCAGATCGTTACCTTCAGTATCGTGCAGGGGAATGGATACCTGAATTCGGCCTTGATTTCGCGACTACTGATGGCATCAAAATGAGCATCGTTGATGACGAAGTTGATTCCTATGTGTCTTGCAAACCAGGGCAACCCCCGGAGGCGCTCAGACTTGACGAGAAGCAACTCATGTTTGAAGTTTTGGATGCTATCAATTCTTTAGTTAAAATGATGGATGAAGATAAGGTTCCTAACTTAGGGGAAACTGAAGACCTTTGTTATCATTTGTGGACGATTGAAAAGGCGGCACCGGGCAATGCTTGGCGCGCGGATATTCGTGAATTTCCGGATGAGCGTTTTGTGAAATATGAACCCATAGAAATCAGTGAAGCTAGAATTAAGCGAATCAAGGCTGCTGGGCTTTTGAAAGAAGGCGTCTGGGAAGCAGCTCCATTCTATCTCCCCGTCACCCGCATTCAAGGTAATGAAGAAGTTTTTGTTCAAAGTGCGGCAATTGCAGAGAGGGGCGCAGGGCTTCTTGGTTTAGTGACCTTAGAGGCGCACGCGAATCCTGAACAAGAGCTAGTCGAGGCTTTAATTGGCTCTATCGAAAAACAAATGCGAATTCCTCAGTTCTTAATTGTGAAGGATGAACGCATTGCGGAACGGATGTTTCCGGTGCTTCAAAGTCTAGATATCGAAATTCGATTGAGAAGACGCTTGCGTGAGCTTGCTAGAATTCGAGAAGAAATGATCGATGAATTTCCTGATGAAGACTCAGATGACGATGTGGATGACGCCGAAGATACAGAAGAATAAGCGTTTTGCTGAGTTGAGGTATTAAGTGCGAGTCTTCCTCGGAATTGAAATGTCTCCTAGCGCAAAAGAGCAAATCACCGCTTATGTGAAGTCTCTGCAAAAAAACCAAAAAGGCTGGATGAAGGAGCATGATTATCATCTTACCTTGCTTTTTATTGGCGATGTTGAAGACGGGGATATTTCGGCAATTCAAAAAAGAATGGAACTGTTTTCCCTGTTTCCCTTTAGTATAGAATTGGCAGGTCCCCAATTTTTTCAAAGTAGAATTTTATATTTGAGCGTTAAGTCTTCTCCGGAGCTAATGGAGATGAAGCAGCGGGTGGATGAGTGGTTTTCGGAATGGGTGAAGCGCGGTGAAAAACCATTTGTACCACACCTTACCATCAAACGTTGGCAACGTTATGAATTCAATGAGCTTCAAGCTGGAATCGCGCAAAATCCATTTCATCCTATCGCTGCCGAAGTGAATTCTTTGGTGTTGTTCAAGTCAGAGAAAGATCAAGACGAGAACAAATATCACATCATTTATCGGACGAAAATTGGTTGAAAAAAAGCTTGGTTTTACTTAAAAATGAATCGAAGGCCTTTTATAGAATCGCTTGGGCCGAGGCATGGTACTTTTCAATAATATCTCTGCATTCGGCGGTGGGTGGAAATAAATGATCAATCAGCGTGGCTCCCGGTAGAGACATATCCTTAATGAGATTGCGCGTGTGGAATTCACCTTCACAACGGCCAACAGGATCAAGGCGTTTTTTGTATTTTTCCTTCTCAATGGTGTTTTCCATCGCGAGTAGAAAACCATCGGGTGTGACGTCGTCGATTCGTCTGTGCTCAGTGTGCCAATAGTGAGCAAGGCCATCTAGAATCTCTTCACCAGCGTTGTAGACAGCTTCTGTAACCAACCAGCCCACCGCAAGTGGAGTTCCTTTAAACTTCGGTTCGTGTAGACATTTTCGTGAATAGGTACCGCTATCCGTGTTTTGTTTATTCAATCGGTATTCTTCGGGTAAAGAGTCAAATATGCTTCGAAGAATGCGGCCCCTGGCTGGAATTCCATACTGATGTTCGCCACAGTGTTCAGTAAAGCTTTTTGCCATAGAATAGCGAAGATGAGTCGCTTTTGCTTCATCGAGACTCGGTTGGATTTCTAGGCATTCATCATTTTGCCGATTGCGGCGCTTGCAAGGAATCTTCTTATCACGAACCCAGTCGAGCATCGGCGCGGCTTCTTCAAATGATAGAGTGGTGGGTTCTGAAATGTATTTGGAAGTGAGGAGGAATTCGGGGCGTGAAAGATCCCCGGCTTGCATGCGCTTCATCGCCAGAACGTAAAAGGGTTTTGCAAGTGCGGACCGAATAAATGCGGCCGAGCAAATATCGCGATTTTGATTTTCCTTCAAATAGTATTCGATCTCTGCTGTAGGCCAAGCAATTTCATTTTTTGTTTTGGTAGTGGCGGAGTTAGCCCACACGCACCATTCAAGCAAGTTGAGTTGTCCAATGCCACAGGACCAGTTCCCATAGTCGCGCGAGAGACCGAAGTCAGCCATGGAAGATTCTTCTGAAAGGGCACCCGCTAGAATTTGTGGGGGCATATCATTTGCGTCTGCTACTTCATAAATGGTTTGTAATTTTGATTTTGCGCCGGTTGCGCCCATTTGCAAAAGCCAATCGGCCGCAAATTTTGGATCCGCTTCATTGAGTTTACCACCCGTGCGTTTCATCATTTCGTTGATATCTTTATGCCAACCGAGATCATCGCCTGCACTTAAGCCGTCTTCCGGAAAAGACTGAATAGCCTCTTCAACACAGGCAACGGACTGGCTCACATTTGGAATTTCCGCATGTGCTTGTGCGACAGAAAAAAGGAGCAATAGAAGTGCGATGGGTGATTTCATCGAAGTATCGAATATTACTGAGAGAGGGGTTATTTGTAAATCTATTTTTACATATAAACAATGTAATAATGGCAGCCTTTTTGATAAGGTAATAGGAAAGGGCGTCCGGCGCACCTCAGTTGGAATTCGGACCAGTTTTAAACGACTTGCCCGGCTGCAAAGCCAGAAGCCCAAGCCCACTGAAAGTTGTAGCCACCTAGCCAGCCGGTTACATCAACAACTTCCCCTATAAAGTAGAGGCCCTTTACCTTTTTGCTCTCCATGGTTTTTGAAGAAAGTTCGTTGGTGTCCACACCGCCACGAGTGACTTCAGCTTTATTGTAACCTACAGTACCACCGGGGACGAATGTCCACGATTGAATCTTTTCGCAGAGTACTTTTAGTGCTTTTTCGGAAACATCAGGAAGGGGAAGGGCGCTTGGGAAGTGGAGCTCGCACATGAGGTCCGCCAAACGGCTGGGGATCATCTCCGAAAGAAGGTTTTTTACGAGCGATTTGTTTCCTTCTTTTTTCTTTTGCATGAACCATGCGAATAAATCGGGTACGTCTGGAGTGAGATTAATTTTTACTTCATTTCCTGTATACCAGTGAAGGGAAGCTTGAAGTGCCGCAGGACCGCTCAGACCTGTATGCGTGAAGAGGATATTCTCTCTAAAGGTCACGCCATTGCAGGTGATCGTACAATCGACGGAAAGGCCAGAGAGTGCGCAAAAAGTTTGAACCGATGTTCCTTGAAGTACGAATCCATCTAGCGCGGGCGCTCGATCTACCACTTTTAAGTTGAATTGCTTCGCGAGTTGGTACCCGAAGCCGCTCGCGCCAATTTTTGGAATGGAGAGACCACCGCTGGCGATCACGAGTGAGTCTGAAGTGAAGGTACCGTTTGAAGTTTGAACTTTAAAACGAGGTGATTCGGTCTCTGAGATAACTTCGACGTTCTGCACGCTACAATCAAGTTCAAAATTGGCTTCCACGTTCGCGCACTCACGTTCGAGGAGTGTGACAATCGCTTGTGCGGAATGGTCGCAAAAGAGTTGTCCGAGTTTCTTCTCGTGGTAGGCAATCTTATGGGACTCCACCATTGCTACAAACTCAGACGAGGGATAGCGAGAGAGAGCGGATTTACAAAAATGCGGATTCTGAGACACATACTGCGCTGGGCTTGCACCGGTATTAGTGAAATTACAGCGTCCACCACCTGAGATCAGTATTTTTCCACCGAGTTTCTCAGCATGGTCAAGCAAAGTGACGTGACGGCCACGCCTTCCGGCATGGATCGCACACATCATCCCGGCACCTCCGGCACCTATGATGAGCACGTCAGTATGAATGGGTTCTTTTAATTGAGCCATAGATGCACTTCAGATGAATTAAGCGTCTGGGCTTCTAAAAGGCTTGCCTTTGAAGTGAGGGCTTGAACTCTTTTCGCCAGAACCAGCTTTGGCTTTAAACGCGCCACTCGGTCTTGCACGAGGAGCATGGTCGCCTGGTCTGCGTTCGGTTGATGCTGCACGATCGCTGTAGGAGCGTGGGCCGCGATCACTGTAGGAACGTGAGCCACGGTCCCGGTCTCTTCCACCACCGCCACCACCGCGACGAAGTTCCGAATGATCAATTAATGCTTGTGTGCTCTTCTTTTTGACTTTTAAGGTTTTAGCTAGAAAGCGAGCAATAATCTCTTCTTTGCTCATTTGCTCTACCGCGCGTTTCCACTCTGTCTTCGCAATTTGCTCTTGAACGAGTCCAATTCCCATCGCGCCTTCTGCTGCAGGAGCAAGAAAGTCAGCTAAGGCTTTTTGCACTTTAATCGTGATGAGTTCAGCGTCAGTAGGAAGGTTCGCTTTGATCATCCGGCTTTGAGTTGCTTTTTCAATGCGATAGATGAGGCCGTTGTGACTTGGAGTCACTAAGCTCAATGCAATGCCTTCTTTTCCGCCGCGGCCAGTACGACCGATACGGTGAATATAAAGATCAAGCTCTCTTGGAAGAGAATAGTTAATCACGTGGGTAAGGTCTTTTACATCGATTCCGCGTGAAGCCACATCGGTACAAACCATGATGTTCACGAGTTTTGCTTTGAAAGCTTTCATCGTGCGCTCACGGGCATTTTGTTCCATATCGCCATGTAAACAATCAGCTGCGTAACCTTGCGATTTTAAAATCTGAGTGAGTTCGGTAACCAGTGCTTTGGTTTGACAAAAAATGAGGCCGTAAAATCCTGGAACTTGATCAATGAGTTTGCCAATGACATCTGGCTTTTCATCTTCTCTCACCATGTAGAAATATTGTTTTACGGAATTAGACAACACTTCAGTCTTGTTGATTTGAATTTGCTTCGGAGAATCCAAAAACTGGTCTGCAATTTTCCGAATCTCGCGACTCATGGTTGCGGAGAATAACCAAGTTTGATGTTTTTCTTCTTGGTTCACTTTTTCTAAAATGAATTCAATTTCTTCTTTAAAACCCATTGAAATCATCTCGTCGGCCTCATCGAGAATGACTGTTTTTAAATTATCGAGATTGAGTGTGCCGCGTTCTAAGTGATCGATAATGCGGCCTGGGGTTCCAACAACGATGCTCACGCCTTCTTTGAGTGCGCGAAGTTGTCCGCCGTAATCAGATCCACCGTAGATGGCGAGTGATTTCGTTTTTTTGTAGCGAGCGAGTAAATTAATTTGTTCCGAAACTTGTTTTGCAAGTTCGCGAGTAGGGCAAAGAATAAGAGCCTGTACGCCTTTAGCGTGGCCATCGAGCCCTTCAAGCAAAGGAAGTGCATAGGCGGCCGTTTTGCCGGTACCGGTAGCTGCAAGACCTAAGAAATCGGTTTGGCCTGCGAGTAAAAGTGGAATCGTTTCTGCTTGAATGGGAGTAGGGGTTTCGAAGCCCGCTTCTTTGATTGATTTCATGAGCTCAGGACTGAAATTGAAATCTTCGAAACTCACGATGTCAGTTTTTGGTGAAGTAGGTTTAACTTCAGCATGTTTTGGTGCTGAATGTTTTGAAGCATGAGCTTTTGGGATAATAGGAGAAACGACATCTTTTGGATGTTTTTTGGGGGACACTGGTGTTTTCAAAAGGGACTCTTTTCTTGCAGACTATAGATCGAATTATTGCTCGAAAGAGTCCGCTAATATTCCACACTTAAGGGAGGGTTTTTTTGCGAAGACTTAAGGTACCTGATTATGTTGCTTTATGTCAATGTATCCTTTTTGACTTACAGCTAAATGCCTGATATTTCTCATTTGTACCCTTTTAGGTCGTCATTCAGTGCAGGCGTGGTGGAATTGGTAGACACATACGTTTCAGGGGCGTACGTCGCAAGACATGAAAGTTCAAGTCTTTTCGCCTGCACCATTTTTATTCTTTTTTTCAAAAATCACATCGTCAAACTCGGATTCGGCGCTTTCCTGATTTTTGAAAAGAAGAAGAAAAATAGCAATTGATTGCGCGAGGATGTTGTTTTTTGCCGTGTATGAAAGTGATATCACTCTGATATCACTTTCATACATCAGTTAATTTGTGTGCACCTGCTGGCCGTTCTTCCAAAGAGCCCTCTGGCTAGTTTTGCTCCCGATCGTGCATAGTATCGTTACAGATATCATTTAAGGTCTCGGTTGCTTTTTCTGAGCCCACTTTTGCTAAGTCTGTAACGTTAAAGCCCTCAGTTGTAATTCCGAGTGAACCGCGTTTGATGAAGGAGTACTCTAGATTTCGCATGCCAGCTGCATAGATGTCGACGTAGTTTAATGGGCCCTTGCCCAATTCTGTAAGGGTGTAATCCTGCTTGAGGGAATGAGTTAATTTAGGATCGGCTTCGAGGTAATCGTTTGCCATGTAAGCATACTGTGCGCGTTGCTCGAGCGTTCCTGATTTTAAGACAATTTTCTCCCCTGTCATGTAGGGCTGCATGACAAGCGAAGTAGGCGAGATAATTTTGATCTTCGTCAGTTTCATCGCTTTTTGCACGCCCGGCAAACGAAGAAGTCTTTCGCCCCACTTTTTAAGTGCAGGCTTCGAGGTCATTTTAGTGCCTACGTCGCCGATATGTGCGAGGCCCTTTAAAAACCAATGCCATTGCGACTGATGCTGCTCCAGTGGCATTCCCACATACATGCGCATCACCATTTCACCCAGCTGCGAGCAATAGGTTGATCCGATCAAATAGAAGTCATAAGGATCGGGCCAGTGGAAGGTCCAACTATCGTCGACACTTTGTTCTAGGCCTTTGGTAAAACGACTCCAAATATCGCGCGAAAGTTTTTCTGCATTCCCTTCGGAATGGATTTTTAAAAACTCATCCTTTGAAATCGCAGTTTGCCAATTCACCACGTTAGCATTCTTCACGGGGATAGTGCCGCTTTCATCAAGCTCCACTTCGATCGAAGGAAAAAACTCGCTCTGGTATCCATTTTCTTTTAAATTTTGTTGTGACCAGGCTTTTACTGCATTCGGTTTTGGCTCCGCGAAATAGAGCGCCTGATGGTCGTAAGTAAATTCCTCAAGATACGTGAAGCGAGTGCCGCCTGTTTTAGTGTAAATGCTGGTTTCGTCGGGCAAGCGATTTGGGTAGTTATCAATGATCCGAGCCATTTTAATGCCCGTGGCCTCATCTTCCTTCACTACAAAATAGACGATGTGTGAAAACCCTTCACGTAAAATATTTGATTCTGCGATGCGATCGCGAATTCGCATTGCGAGTGTAATTCCGTCTTTTGCTTCTTCAGGCTCCACAAAGAGGGGCGTTGCTAAGGGCGTACCCACAATGCCTTTGAGTCTTGCTCGCCAGCGGTCGCCTAAATTTGCCGGAATCGCCGCGAGTGAAATATTGAGAGATCCTGATGTTAGATTTTGGGTCAGCATCATGGTGCCATTTTCAACCGTATGCTTGATCGGACCTTTAGACGAGTCGATGACAAGCGTATCGCCGATAAAATTTTCTAAGTGTAGGTTGTAGCGCGCGGTGAGTTCGCGAGAAAGCGTGTCTTTAATCGGACTGGTGGTAATATTTGCCAATTTTTCTTCGCGGATGAGGAGGGCGGTCAGTGCTCGTCCAAAGTAGCGGGCGTTACCAATGGTATCATCCATATACATGCGTTCAACAATGGTGCTTAAGTACTGGTCCATTTTTTCAATTTGTGCTTTGTGTTCTTGGTCGTCGGTGCCGTAAAGGAGAGTGACCAAATCCGAGAGCAGACGATCTTTATGGGTGTTCATCTGACGGATGCGCTGTTCGCTCATCCAATTCACGAGCGCTTCATCTCTTGGTTTGCCTTCCTTCATGCTCATGATCTCACTTGGGAAATCAGTGGAAGGAGAAAGAGGCTGCATTGCTAACATTTTTGCTGCGAACAGAGAATGTTTTCGCACATTTTCAGAATGCAAGTCGTTGCGGCTAATGGCAGCCTGATCGAGAATTAAAAGCGAGAGATCTCGTGCAGCATTAACCGTCTCGTAGGATTTAATGTTGTTGATCATCTGTCTGCGATTGAGTTCAGATAAATAGTGATGAGCATCTAAGCGAGACTGAATTTCTTTGGAGATATCGTTAAAGCCAAGATTGTTAAGGAACTCGCGACGCTTGCCGGTCTCAGTATGTTCTTTTTCTTGGGCTCTGGGCAGGCTCAGTGGCTGCGCCTGAGCGCATTTGATCGATGCGGAAGTGCAGATTGCCAACATCAGGCTAAAGAGGGCCGCGGCGGATTTCGATTTTAAAAGATACATGGCGGGAATAGTAATACGGTTCGCATCAAAACGCCAGACAAAATTAGTCAACTATAAATCAAGGCCCCATTTACGCACCGAGAGCCTGGAGAGCTTTTGTTAAATCGATTTTGTTGAGTGTTGAGATAAAAAGAGGACTTTGAGCGAGGAAATACCCAGACTCGTTTCAGGCCTGCGTGAAATTCTGTTTCACGCGGGCTATTTTAACATTACTTATTTGATCATATTCATAAATAATCATTTATTTCATAATGATGAGTTCTTGGCTAATTTGCACTCATGAAAAGGATCAATGAAGCTCCAGGGTTTTGCCGTGTGCATCCAAAGGATGCAAGTTGTAACTCACCGGGAGAGGTGTGGGGAAGTTTGGGGTAGAGGATTGATTCCGTTTCGGCTATGATCAAACCATGAAACTCATTCGCTTGGTCCTTGGAAAAATTATTCTATTTTTTGATGCAGCATTCGTTCCTGAATCAGTGAAGAGATCCCCTGAGGCGCAAGCTAAGGTGGATGCAGAAGCGAAATCGCTCGTTCTCTATCAATTGAATGCCTGCCCATTTTGCGTAAAAGTGAGACGCGGAATGAAGCGTCTAGGAGTAACGATTGAATTGAAGGATATTGGTACTGACGCAAAAGCGCATGCCGAACTAATGGCGGGCGGCAAGCTCGATCAGGCTCCATGCTTGAGAATTACAGATTCCAGTGGTGCGGTGAGCTGGCTTTACGAATCGAGCGATATTCTTGCTCATCTAGAAAAACGATTTTCTTAAGTCACGGGCATTTCAAGCTTAGGTCGCACGATCCAATAAAACTGCAACTTGAGATCCGCCACTACTTACATTCACTTTCAAACTTTTATTGGTGGCTCGGCACATGAGTCCCCCGATCTCAAATTTTTGAAAACGCCCATCTGCCCAGTCATACTGAACAAAAACGCCAAGATCAGAAATCGCTTGTTTTGGCCGCGATAATATTCCATTTACATCAATGAGGTTTAATTCAGTTTTCTTTTGTAAAACCCATTCGTGTCTACGTTTGGATGGGATCTTACGAAGCTCTTCATCCAGTTCTTTATTCATGAACACTTGCGATCCTCCGCAACCATCGGTGTGCTTAATCACCCACTCGTGGGGTTTTTTAAGGATGATTTGAGCTTCAGGAGAAGATAAAATGTGTGCAGGCAAGATAGACGCTTGTAATGCTTTTGAGCTTCCCAATAATTTTTTTCTAAGCAAGGGGTCATCCAGCAGCACTAAAATAGTTTTGGCAGCCACTAAACCAGTGAGAAATGGCCCGTACTGAGGGGTGCGCGCTTCAACCAAACTTCGATACATGGGGTGACACTCTTGATAGTCTTTTAAGCCATAGGCAAAACTAAAGTTTACTGCATCCGGTTGCCAGTTTTTTCCGATGGTCACTTTATTTTTAATGACCTTCACTCGATGTTGTTCAAGCAAGGGACATTCTTTTCCGATTTTTTGACCAAACTGCGAGGGAGAAACGAGCTTGAGTTCGGATCCCATCTCTTGCGCGATTTGGTAAAGATATTGTTCATCCCAATTGTACTCGTCGTATTGGATGCGCATTATTTTTTTTCCGAGCCGTCTCATATTTCTGACTTCGGCCGCTGCAGTATCTAAGCTCTTTAAACGGCCCCGAAGATCAGGCATGAGGTCGAGTAATACTTTCTGAAAGAAACTGGAACGTGCTAATCCGTCAAAACCAATTTCGTTAATTTCAAGAAGTACTGGAGGATGGTGTTTGTCGGGAGGCCCGACGATGGCCATGTCGTAACGAAAACTACCGGTAATCCGGCCTCGTCGAAATTTGAGCACTTCGAGCTGGTCTAACAAATGATCACGGGTGGGGCCTTTTGGAATGATGGCCCTGATTTCCTTCTCAGGGAGGGAAAGTAGCTTTAATGCAAATTTTGTGACCAGATAGACATTCTTTTCTAGGGTAGGCCAGTAAGACATGGGCAATACGCGCGGGATAATCGAAAAATCATCATCCGTAATCCCAGGCAAGTCCGAATCCACAAAGGCATTCCAAACATTGGTCTTGTGATCGGTTTGATGATAGCGAGAGAGTTGTTTTGCTAAATCTGCATGGGGTTTCTCATGGTGGTAACCTAGAAATTTCATACATTGATGGTACTCTTCTGGCAGTGTTTAGTTCAATAAAAATCACAAACTAACGCAGCGTTCGGCTTGGATTTGGTCTGTTCCAAAATCGAAACACTTTGTTCCAAAATAGTTTCCCATCTCGATAAAACAGTGCGATTCATGCTTCATGGAAAGCATGATGTTAAATGGCCCAGCCAAATTTTTAGCCGAAGAACTGGAAAGACGAATTAAGAAAAACTCGAGTTATTCGCTGCGCTCATTCGCGCAGTACTTGAAACTCTCGCCCGGAGAATTATCAGAAATTATTCGCGGCAAGCGGAGACTCTCCTTGAAGGGCGCGCTTAAAATCTTGAAAGCGCTTTCGCTCTCGCCCCATGAGATAGAAGACTTTTTGAAGATGATTCAAGAGACCGAGGCGATGCATTCAGGAATGGTGCTTCCACATTTTGATCCCGACGACAAACTCAGGAAGAAGCAACTGAGCGATGATTTGTTTTTCCTCGTTTCTGACTGGAGCTGTTTCACCATTTTGAGTTTGGCCGAAACGAAGGGCTTTAGTTTTGAAATTGGCTTGATTGGCAAGCGTCTGGGAATTTCGGTGACAGAGGCAAAACTTGCGCTCGATCGTTTGGAGCGCGTGGGGCTGATTAAGCGCGTGAATGGCAAACTGCAAGTTACGTCCGATTATGTGATTTCGCCCGATGAAATTTCAAGTGAAGCGGTTCGAAACTGCCACTCGCAGTTATTGGATAAGGCGAAAACGGCCCTTCATGAACAAGACATTAGTGAACGTGAAGTGGGAGGAATTACTTTCGCAGTTCATCCGAAGAGGATCCCCGCGCTTAAAAAAGAATTGAAGAAGTTTTTAGACGACTGGGCAGAGAATGTCTCGTCACTGGATCCGAGAAACAAAACAGAAGTTTATCATTTGGAAAGTATTTTATTTAGACTGACTAAAAAAGGAGATCAGCTATGAGAGGTTTTTTATTGTTTTGGATTGCGCTCGTCATTGCGGTCTCGATTACGCCACTTCTTAGTCTTGCAGAGGTCACTAAAATTGGGAATGGGGATGACGGCTCTGATCTGGAAGGATTTACAGAAATTAAAAGCGGGATTATTTTTGATTCCAGGCAAGATGCAGTGGATTTGCTCAAGTCGCTCAATATTCCAGGAGTTCCTGGCTTGGGCGCTTTGTTGCCAGAGTTGAAAGGAAATTTACTTTATCTCACTAAGAAAGATTCACAGACGGTGGATCACACCGATGCAGGCGCCTTTCACGCCGACATGAAGGGGCGCGTTTATGCGCGAACATTTGCAGAGCCGAATGCGGTGACGCGATTTTTCCCAGTGGCGACGAAGCTCGATTCAGATCAGCTTGTGGCCCTTCATATTCATGAGGCCCTTCATCGCAGTTTACCCCCGAGTGTTCGCGAAGATGAAACGATTGTGACTAGTTTGACTTTAGCAATCACTACGCCGGGTGCAAATTTTGACACCATTCAAAAACTCGCGCAACGACTGATCCCCGAAGCCGCTACCGTAAGGAGTAGTCCTGAAGTTCCAGCAAAGGTGGTGGAAGCTGGAGTGCCGATGAGCGATACGGCACGTGCGAAAAATCCTTCCGAATTTGGAATCGAATATCGATCTTTTAGTGCACCCAAACAACCGAGCACCTATCAAGTGAGTTCCATGTATTTGCTGCGCTCGGAACTTTATCCTTTTAGTATTGCAAAGCGACCTATTGGTCTTGGAATCGATCTTTCCATGATCAATCGCCCGACGAGTTCCTTGATGGGCCCCCTTCGTTTAACTGCGAATGCCCGGATTTGGACCTTGCGTGGTTTTGATGTCGGAGTGTGGGGCTTGGCCGGACTCAATACGCTTTCGAATGAAGAGTTAAAGCAGTCGCAGTTTGGTCGCGATATTTATCAACTCGGAATCTCTATTAAAAGAGACTTAGATTTCTTCTCGGTTGAGAATTTCATCAGTTATATGTTTGAAGGTCAGTCGACTCAAAGAATTGGGAACATCGACTATCACTACGAATATGGCGGAGTGGTGGAAGTGAGTTCACATCCGGCATTATTGCTTGGGCCATTTCGCTTGGGTGGTTTCATCGAGTTAAGCTTGGGTGACGATTACAAGGTGACCGGGGGGGCTTTTCAGTACGATCCGGGTCGCTACCGTATTTTGTCAGGGGGGCCTGAAATTCAGTACAGATATCATAATGTTGTCTTAGGGGTGACGGGGCGGTTTCTGTTGAATGCCACACAGGACGCCAGCTACGATTCTTTAGGCGATTTAATGGGTCCAGGGGTTGCACAGGGGTTTATATCTGGTAGTGTGAGCGTGTTTTTCTAAAAAGGGGCGAAAGCGATGAAACAATTAACAGGCTCCAGAAAAACTCAAAAAACAGCTGACTTTTCAGTTTCTTAGAAAAAAGTTTTTGAATTTTTCGCCATTTTTTATTTTTTCCAGAATTT
>CAIMWN010000049.1 GCA_903845155.1 Oligoflexia bacterium | reverse complement strand
CCCCACAGCGCCCTCAACATGTCCGCCCCAACCACTTTCTATCAACAATCGTTGACACAACCCCAAACAAAAACTACTTAACTACCTGTCCAGTTCAAGCTGGGTCACACCACCCGCCATCGGGTCACCAAGCACCCAATATTTAGGGAATGGTTAAAACGCTCCCGCGTTTCTCACCATGGCTTCACAATCCGGGGCCGGATCGGCGGTGGCAGAGGCTTTTTGGAGGGGCTCCCCGATATGGGCGGCGGTGGTTCCAAACGCATCGCCGGCGGGACGGACGGTGTGGATGGCGGGAGGCTGGCGACCATCGGCTGGATTGCCCCCAAGTCCCGCTGGCCGGCGGCATCGCCGATTTTCTGGTCGGGAAATTTCATTTCCCCTAGGTCAAAATCGGCCAGCGAACCCAGCGCGCCAATGGCCCTGCCGGCCGTTCGCTGGAGATCAATTACCCCGGACGGGGGCGCGGTTTGCCAGACTTCATAGCCGTTGACCACCCACTCCAGTTTGCCCGTGTGGATGTCCACCAACAGCCCATGCACCGGGATTTTGGGCCCAATCAGCGGGCTTTGCCGGACATACCCGCAGCCTTTAATGACATTCTGGCGCTCGGTGGCGAACATCCCAAAAAACTCATTGAGATTCTCCGGCAACTGGTCACGCGCCACACCCAGCTGGGATAATTTATCAAGCAACTGCAGCGCGGTCGTCTGGCAGACATGGCAGTCTGTGTGGCCAATGATGACGATTTCCCGGCCCTCCTTTACCACGCTTGCCAGCGCCAGCGAACGCAGGGTGCTGCTCAGCGTGCCCTGTAGAAGCAATCGGCAAAGACGGTTGATCTTCTGAGTCACAGAACGAAACCATATGCGTCGCATCAAAAAGACATCTCCTTCACTAAATTACTTACACTGACAAATGTCTGAGGTAAATCCGTACTGGCCCTTGTTGCGTGGAAGTTCAGGTTATAAGACCAGAAATAATGGCACTTAAATCCGGCAAAATCGTGGGCGCGATTTGAACGTTATTTCATAGACCTATGCCGCAACTAAAGCCTTACAAACCTTCGCCAGACTTTCTAGTGTTGGATTTGCATTGGGTTCCATCAGCTTAAACATTGCCCGTCTTGAAATGCCTGCATCTTTATAAAAATGATCCTTGTGAACTTGCTCAAGATGAGAAAGAAGTATTTCGCGAACTGCGTCAGCATCACCATCAATCAATGCGTCTGCGATGGCATCGGAAATGAATTTACGATTAGCCAGCTCTGAGGCTGCGGAATAATCGTAAGCCTGGCTACCAGATTTCAATCTCGGCTTGGCTGCGGCCTTAGCTCTCGATGAACTTTTTAAGGACTTTTCTTGCTTTTTTAATGTCTGAGTCTTGCCCATTTTTATTTCCTCCCAGGATTAACAACGTTAAATCTCCTTCATCATCTTCCATGACTGAATAATAAACTCGTCTTCCGTTAACCCATTTTAGTTCCGACAAAAAATCGCCTAAATCTCTAACACTACCAAAATGCCCGTGTTCCTCGATGTTAGCTAGCCGTTTGGCAATCTGCGCTTTTTCCTTGGGTCGTTGAGACTCGTACCACTCAATGTATTCAGGTGTTCGCTTGAGCCTCATATATTAATAGTGCATTATAATGCACCATTAATCAAGAGAAATTCAAGTCTGTTAACTTATTGCCAATTACGGCAATTTCGCAATTGGCATTTGTTTCTTGTTAGGCTTGATCGAGTTATTTAGCGATTGTGTGTCACTAAACTTTGGCCCATCAGCATCTGCGCACTCAATTAAAATGCAATGATTTCAATGATTTATACTGTTTCGGTCATTGGGCTTTTCATTGAAATGGTTGAATAATCTGTTACGCTGCTTCGATGATAAAATTATTGAAGCGACCCATTTTTTGGATTGGGCTCTCATGTGTGGCTTGGCTCATTCTGAATTTTTTAAATGCTCGGTCACTTAGCTTGGACCTTGAAGCAGGAAAATTTCCGTACGATGACGACTCCATCATGATTCCAATCATGGGATTTGCGATGATGTCCGGAGCGATTCTTATTGGCTTCCCTCGCTCGAAAGCTGGAATTGTCTGAACGCGACTTTACTAAAATCGATTACGCACTAAAGAACGGTCATGAATGGGCAGAAAAGAAACCGTCGGACGACATCAAGCCGAAAGAATGTTTCGGAGAAAATTTGCCGACCATTTTTTATATGCGTGAAAAAGTAATTGTCTCAGAACCCGATAGAAAGACCTGGGTTGCTATTAACGAACAAGCTAAAACCATCCTTCACATGACATCTGTATCTAAACATTAGGGCCTTAGAAAGAACGCCGACTAATCGACTACCAAATCTAGTAGAAATATTGGCCTTTCATTCCTAATATAAAAATAATACTATCACCTCAAGTGATGTGCACTCACCTCATCAATCAAACCAGTTTAGACGCACAAAATCGAATCAGTCGCTGTTCTACCGGTAAAAAAATGAACTCATTTATTCATAGTTAAAAAATATTGATCCAACTGCTCTCTCGAGAAATGTCGCCGCTCTTCAGACGTACCAAACCCAAACTCTAAATCGCCCTGCTCCAATTTGGACATACAGTGATCTGCAAATTCATCAAGATTAACCCCTGCTGTATGCAAACCCGTTCCACCAAGATCAGTATTGACTGCTGGAGGGATGAGCTCCACCACCTGGATCGGAGTCGCCTTCAGTTGATGACGCAAACTCATTGTAAATGAATGAAGCGCCGCCTTGGTTAAGCAATAGGTCGACATAAAAGAAAGCGGCGTAAAGGCCAGTCCAGACGATACATTGATGATGACAGGATGAGTTTGCTTTTGTAAATGCGGAATAAATAATAGCGAAAGATGAATCGGCGCTTCCAAGTTTGTAGAAATTTCAAGCCGATGCTTGGACCAATCCTGAGGCTCGACTAAGGGCGCGGGGCGGTTTTGAACACCGGCATTATTAATGAGTACATTAAGCGCAGGATGTTCGAGCGTCACTCGTGCAACAAAATCTAGTCTTTCTTTTTCTTGTGATACATCCACCTGATAACAAATTAAATTTGGTAATTTAATCTTCGCGATCTCAAGTTGTTCCTTACGTCTTCCGCATATAATCACTTGGTTTCCCGCCTTGGTAAACCTCTTTGCAAGCGCAAATCCGATTCCACTTCCACCGCCCGTAATCAGCACTGTATTATTTTTTAATTCCACCAATCCTCCAAAACAGTTGAAATCACACCATCATGCATTCTTTAAATCTCAGCGCAGCGTCATTGCTTACTGCGCTTTTCTTGGCGATCCTTGCTGACCCAACCATAACTTCCCATGAAAAAAATCAGTAGTCCACAACTCAAGATGACGGCGCGGACTGAAAACAAGCGAAACAAAAGAGGCGAGATCAACATGAAAGCGAGCGTGAAAAAATTCTCTACCATCATTCTCAGTCTGACTATTTTCGTAAGCTCCCTACCCGAAAAATTTTCTTGAACCAGGTCTGTAAAAGGGAGATCATTCAAAGGCCCACCCACCGCACTCAATGCAACCAAGATTAACAAGACTACATAGTTGGTTGTTAGGGCAATGCCTGCAAAAAAGACACCCAGCCAAATGAGCCCAAGATAAATCATCCGCTCTGAACCTTTCCGCTGTAGATTTCCAAGCAAAATGGCCCCGATTACATTTCCCAAGCCATAAGACCCCATTACCAAACCGAAGGCCTTTACATTTTTTGGCTCTACTTGATTCACGAGCAATGCAAAACCAAGTCCAAATACGAGCCCCCAGGCTCCGCCGCATAGGCACTTCAGAATCAGGGCACGGCGGACTTCAGGCTTTCCATGAAGGAATTTGATGGAGTGAATCAGGTGACTCAAAAAATGTTCGCCTTCATGGTGAGTAGTAGGCGCCGCATGAGCAATTGTTTTTCGAACTGAAAAAACACAATAACTAGAATAGAGGTAGCTCAAAGCATTCAAGGTAAAAAAATGAATCTCTCGAACAAATAATGACATGACACTAATCACCATCGGACCCAGTACGCGTGCGAGCCGGAGTGTCGTACTCATGAGACCATTGACCGCCTTTAATGTGCTTAAATCTTTTGCGGCAATGGGTAAGACACTTTGAAGCGCAGGTTCAAAAAAAGCCCCCAAACCTGAAAGCACAATCGAGGACACCACCAATGCAGCAAAGGAAGGAATGTGAAATAGGAAAAGAGTGACCGGAATCAGCGTAATAAAAAACCGGATCAAATCGACACTCACCATCGTGCGGTATGGGCTCCAGCGATCCGCCCAGGTTCCACCAAAAATTCCAAATAAAAGCACGGCCAAAAGCTGTAAAGAAGCAAGATAGCCAGTATCCGCGCCCATCATTTGCACAGCCATCCAGATCAAGGCAACTCGGTAAACCTCATCTCCAACGGAAGAGCCCACCTGGCCTAACCAGAGTTTGAAAACTGCTTTATTCTGAAACGCTTTCAACATGAGCACGAAGCTCAGTTTAATGTTAAATGGGCTTTAAAAGCTACTCGTGAAATAAATCTTATAAAGAAATGCGCTCTTGAGCCGGTCAAAGAAATGATCCAAATCAGGAACAGTATGATACAACTCACCGTTTTTTTCTTGCAAGCAAACGCAGCCAAAAGCGACAATGGCAAAATGGACCGATTACCACTCTTGATGCCCGCCCTTCTTCTTTTCCTCAGTTCATGCGCGACTTGGACCGGCCCCATTGAATCAGTAGATGTTTTACCCACGAAAAAATGGGCTGCTGGTGCAGGAATTGGAATGGCACCCAACGCATCATCCGTGGCGCAGAACAATCCGCCGAATTCTTCACAAGGCACTCTTCCAGACTTCTTTTTGAACGGGCGGTTTGGTTTTGGCTCGGGATGGGAAGCCACATTAGATGCATCCTATTTAATCTTGACCGCATCTGCATTTCCCCGAATGAGAAAACAATGGCTTGAAACGCAGTGGTCAGACGTTGAATTCGCATCTGTAATTTCATTTGGCGGATTTTTTGAAACCTTGTTAACTTTTGGCGACGTAAACCCAAATCAGGCATCATCCAGTCTTGAACGAAATTCAGTCAACGGATTCGGGTTTTCAAATTCTTTCGGGTTGAAATGGAGTGATGGTTGGCAAATCTATGCCGGGCCAAAACTCTATTGGATTCACTGGTCGGCAGATTACCTCTACCCCACTTCTACACTCAGTTGGACAGGTTTTGCTCCGGGCGCATTTATCGGAACGGCGTATAAATGGGTCACTCACCATCGACTTGATTTGCAATTTGATTTAATGGCGAACTTTTTAAGTATGCCCGCTAATCTGGTAGATGGAAAATCGAGCCTCTGGCCAGGCGTTCGCTTCTCAGTTCAAATGATCCCTCATTTCGACGCAAAGTAAATCCTTCGCTAGAAACAGCACTAAACGACTAATATCCAAGGCGTTTCAAATAGTCTTGAAGTAATTCTGGCCCAGCCGAAGTTCCACTTGGAGTGGATTCCAATTGATTATTTTCATTTGCAGATGAATTACTGGTAGCCGCTACACCTTGAGTAGCCTGTTGATTCCCAGAATTACTGGCTAATGCATTCTGAGCCGCACGTTTCGTCGCTTGCTCAGCGTAAACCGCGTTTGAATTCCGGCCCGAATTTTTAACGGTATCAATACTTGCGGCAACGACTGCACTGTTGGTCACCACATCGCCCGTATTGAGTGCACTCATCATCTGTCTGCGAATGGCTTGAAGATCATGCTCGAGCTTTTTCGCTTTTACTTCAGCCTCACTCTTTTGATTGTACGTAGATTGAAGACGCAGGGTCATTTCCTGCATTTGATTTTCATACTTATACTGAAGATCAGAAAGTTGAATTTCTAGTTCTGCGCGCGCTTGCGCAATAATGTTTCCTTGCTGGAGCTCAAAACTTTTTTGAATCTGAATTTGATTTTGCAATTCATTTCGTGCAGTTTCAATTTCAGTTTTTGCATCTCTCAAATCACTGCGTAAGGTTTCATTTTCAATTTTTGCTTCTTGTAATTGATCAGAAAAAGACTCTACGTGCGCTTGATAAATACGTTCTTGATTTTTAAATTGTGATTTGTATTGTTCCGAAACTTCAATTGCACGGACCTTCTCATCTTCAAGTAAACGAATGTCGTAAGAAAGCGCATCGAGATCGATCAACGCTTCGGTACGCTTATCTTCCCAATTTTGAATGGCCTTACGGGCACCTTCAATCGCACCTGCGATATCGGTAAGTCGGTTTAAATGGGTAGGATTTTCAGTATTTTTTGCCATAGTGTATCAGGCTCCTTACCTTCAATTCTCCATGAAATAGAATAAAAACCCAATAGGTATTATTTGCCGGCACTGGAGCTTCAAAGCAGCTAACATCAGCCAATGTTTTGGCTCTTCTTTAATTTCAACTATGCACGTAAACTAAAAATCAGAAAGGAGCCGAGATGCATCTTACTTACCTCATTCGGTTTTTATGTTCCCTGCTTCTCATTAGTTTGACCCCAAACGCCGCGCACGCGTTTGAAGTAACTCCCCTTTTGGGGCTGAACTATTCAGCACCTACTGAGCAAGTAAGTGGAAATGATCTTCATTGGGTTGGCAATTCTGGTATGGCATATGGCTTAATGGCTTCTATTAACCTTTTCACGCCCTTATTTGATTTTGAAAGTGGTGCTCTCTTTTTAAGCCAAAAATCTCAGCGGGACAATGGTGCTGGTTTAACGATTACCGACAACACTCAAAGCATTCAGGTTCCACTACTCATTCATTATAATTTTGATCGCAATGTAAGCATTGGCGCAGGTGCCTATTATGGATTTGCGGAGCCCAGCGCAGATTTTGCGAATTCAGGCCGCACGAGCACTGATAAAGGAGCATTACTTGATTTGAGAATCCGCTTTGAAATCACCTCACTCTTATCCCTCATCTTAGATGCTCGCTACCAACACGGTTTTACGAATCTTTCGAATGCTGTAAATGACACCTACTACACTCGCTCTTTGCAAACCCTCGGTGGCCTCAGCCTTGACTTTTCATCGGTGGCCCAGACGACGAGGGATTCAAGACCAATTCATGCCAATCATGAATAACCAGTAAAGACCTTGGATCTACATCTAAAGAATGCTCTTCGTGCGCCACCTGAACCCACTCCAAACCTGCTGCAAACGCGGACTGCATTCCGGCCTTTGAGTCCTCAAAAACGAGCACTTCGCCTGGTTTACAAGAAAGATCCTGCATTGCCTTCAAATAAGGGGACGGGTCAGGCTTACTTTTTTCATAGTCGCCATAGGCCCATATTTTTTCAAAATAGTGGGCAAACCCGTGCATTTTCATGATGGTCTGCACCTCATGGTGCTCCGAACCCGTCACGATGCCCATAAAACGCGCTCTTCCCTTTATTTCCTCTAGCTTTTCAAGGACTCCGGGAACTAACTTCACGCCACTTTCAAAGCGGATTCGGTACTCATCCTTGAATATTTTAGCCAATACTGGGGCTGGATCGACCGTGAATCCTTGCTCCTCGGCAAGCTCCACCATTCGCTCTGTCGCAGCCTTCCAAGTTCTACCCACAATCATTTGTGAAAATTGCTCTTGATTTGGTATGTTTTTTTGTACAAGATAATTTTCTATTACTTCTCTCGCAAGAACCTCAGTCACCACGAGCGTTCCATCGAAATCAAATAGAATGATTCCATCTGTAATTTTATCCGACACTCTGACTTCTTTAGAAGTCTGATCTTGGAAACTCTTCTCATTTTTTTTAATTAATTTTTGCATTGACACCACTTTCTCAAAAAATAGCTTATTTTACGACATTTTTTTCTTGCCGAACAAAGTTTCATCATTAAAAATGAAAAACATAAAGGAGACACACAATGGCTAAAAAAACAGCTAAGAAAAAATACTCATTCATTAACGAAGTTTACGAAGGTGTTGTTGGTATCACTGAAGTAGGCAAAAACGGCGCGATTAAACTGAAGCGTGCTGAACTAAAAGAATTAGTAGAGACCGTATTCAATAAAGGCGCGAAACTAGCAGCAGGTGGAGAGCGTATTCGTTTTCCAGTAATTGGTGCATTAGTTCGCCGTGAAGTAAAAGCTCGCAAAGCAGGAAAAGGCGTTAACCCTTTTACTGGTGAAGCAGTAGACGTGAAAGCTCGTCCAGCTTCTAAAAAACCACGCTGGTCTTTCCCAAAAACTCTTAAAGAAACTTTTGGCGATAAGAAGAATTGGTAATTTTTTTACGTGACGTAAAAAATGGGTGAACTGCGGGAACACGTTGTGTTCCGAGTGAGCGTCGCTGAGGCACGAGCCGAAGCGTGAGGTGCGAAGCAGGCCGTAGCAGGATGCGGAGACCAACAAGAGCGAGAGCAGTGAACCCCGCGAGTTGAGCAACAAAGTTGCGAGGCAAACGGAATTTCACAAAAAAATAAAAAGGGCTGGGTGATTATTCACTCAGCCCTTTTTTTTACCCCGAGACGTTTTGTCCCATATAGCTCACGTTGATTTTAATCAACGAATTCTCTCTTCAGAATGTGGCCGAAGGGATATAATGAAAGAGATTGTTCTGGACCAAGTACAGATAGGACTTTAAATGACAGAAGATTTTCACAGCCTCAAAGCCCTCTCTCGATTTTCTTTATGCAACGATGAAGACCTTCGTTTATTAGCACAATCCGGGGTCGTAAAATCTTTCAAGAAGGGCGATTGTCTTTTCCAAGAGGGTAATCAGCCTGAATGCTTTAGCGTGATCAAACATGGATTCATCAAGATGACGAAGCATACAAATCAACAAACCAACCTCCTCTTATTATTTGGACCAGGCAAGTCGGTGGGAGAAGTGGCGTTAATTGTAGATTGTCCTTACCCTGCTACTGCCACCTGTTTGGTTGACTCCGAAATTCTGCTCATTCCAAAAAACCAATATCTCAAACTCAAAAATAGCTCCTCCAACTTTCTAGAGTCCATTGCTTTACAGTCGGGAAACATGGCACTTACCATTGGGGCAAAACACTTAGAATTTATCGAAGGAGAAGTAAGCTCAAGAATCATGAGCTTTTTGGCGGGCCTATTTAAATCCTTTGGGCAAAAACTCACGCCCGAGCAAACTTCCCTGCCATTTGTCCTGACCCGATCTGAAATCGCTTCTGCAGTCGGTACCCGAACTGAAACTGCATCGCGGTTCCTTAGCAACCTCCGAAAAAATGGCGATTTTCAAACCACTGACACGCAAATGATCGGGCGCAACAAGACTTTTTCTATCTAGATTTCCGCTTCACCTAGGCTCTTTCCTGGGTTAAGGTCTGGCTTATGAAACTCGTTACCCTTATCGCCAAAGACCGCTCTTACCACATCGGTGTTCTCCTCCCCGATACCAAACAAATTATTGATTTGTATGAATATGAACCCTGCTCCCTTCATCAAAATATGGTGGAGCTGATTCGCGCCCAAGAGCGCGCCTTGCCTGAAATCGAAAAGGTAATCAAAAAAGCAAAAAGCGGAGACCTTCCGAAGAACTGCTTCATTGAGGAAAGGGATGCGCTCCTAACTTCGCCCATTCCGGAACCCATTTCATGTCGTGATGGCTACGCGTTTCGTCAACACGTAGAAAGCGCTCGGCGTGGCCGCGGCCTCCCCATGATTGAAGAGTTCGACCATTTTCCAATTTTTTATTTTACGAATCATTTGGCCATCACTGGCCCCGGAGAGATTTTCGTAATGGAAAAGGCGCTAGAACGCTTAGATTTCGAACTTGAAGTCGCAATTGTGATCGGAAAGGAAGGCCGAAATATTCCTGCCAATAAAGCCGATGACTATATTTTTGGGTACATGATCATGAATGATTGGTCAGCACGCGCCCTTCAAACCGAAGAAATGAAACTCAATCTTGGCCCTGCCAAAGGTAAAGATTTCGCGACCTCTCTTGGACCTTACCTAGTTACTCGCGATGAGTTGAAAGCAAAACTGGTTTCGGGAACGTCTGGTGCAAATACCACTGGCGAAAAATACAATCTGACCATGAAAGCGTTTCACAATGGGAAACAAGTTAGTCTTGGAAACTTAAAGGACATGAACTGGTCCTTTGCACAAATCATTGAGCGCGCTTCATACGGAGTAACCCTGAGACCAGGCGAAGTAATTGGATCTGGCACCGTCGGAACGGGATGCTACATGGAACTGAATCTCACCACGTTGAAAGACCAGCCTGTATGGCTGAAACCCGGAGACGAATTCGCGATTGAAGTCGATGAACTCGGCCGCTTGGAAAACACCATCCGAAAAGAAAATGCCTAAATTTAAACTTTACCATTACTGGCGATCGTCTAGTAGCTGGCGCGTGCGCTGGGCACTTGAAATCAAGGGGATTTCTTACGATGCAATCCCTGTGAATCTCTTGAATGGTGAGTCTGAAAGTGAAGCTCATCTGGCGCGAAATCCCGCAGGTTTTGTGCCCGTACTCGAAATTGTAAATCCGGAAAACGCTTTAGCCGGACCGGAATTCTTAAGCGAATCACTCAGTATTATTCGCTACCTTGAAGACTTATTCCCGGAGCCTGCAGTTCTTCCCGGCAGCCCGCTCGATCGCGCCCATATTTGGTCACTTGCAGAAGTGATCAATTCCGGCACTCAGCCCATTCAGAATATTCCGGTCATGGCACTTCACTCCTCTGAACCTGCCGCTCAAAAACTCTGGGCGCAACACTGGATCAGGCACGGGCTCGAAGTCTATGAGTCACTTTGCTCCAAACAAGCAGGGAGTTTCGCTTACGGCAACACCTTGACGCTCGCCGATTTATGCTTGATCCCTCAGTGCTACAATGCTGAACGATATGAGGTCGATTTTAGGGTATTTCCCACTATTTCTCGTATTTACGATTCTTGCATAAATTTAGTTAGCCTTCAAAAATCTCATCCGGATCGCTTTAAACCCGCACTATAAATTAAAACCTTGAATCTACCCTTCTTCGCTGACAAAATAAAAGAGAGGGATTTTGACCAATGTTTAATTTAAAAAAAGTAAATTTTATCACAGCCAATACGTACAATGCTTTGCTGGCATTACTGCTTGCCTTGACGTCGTGTTCAAAGGCAACTACTGCAAATAATACTGCCACCCCCATTCCTGACGTTGAAACTTTTCCAATCACTGCGGGTAAACTTACCAATTGTCGTTTTCAAAATCCAAGCCCTACCTATACCTTCCAGTCGACGATCGCCGCCAACCCCATTCTTTGCGAAAATGGCGTGCCTAGGAAAGTGGAACTGCTGACCCCCACTGATCTACCCACTGGTATGATGTTCTCCATGAACCAGCTGAGCCTCACGGGTGTAGCAAATCAACGAGTTACTGGGGCTCCCTACCAATATTATATCGAAAACGAGGCAGGTTACATGATCATTAACCTGCAAGTCACTGTAAAATAGTAATTAAATAGTATTGCAACCCGCCCCTCCTCACTTCACTATGTACTCATGAAATCACGCTCCCGGGCCTTCCTTGCTGCCTACTCGTCTGCACTCTTTTGCTTGTTCAGTCTTTGCGCTTTCTCAAACTTTTCTCACGCTTCTGTTCCGAAAAAAGAACTCCGTTGGGCTGCCGATGCGAAATCGGGCGTGCCCTATGTTTTTGTTGACCCAAGCCATCCTAAAAAGATGCAAGGCTTTGAACTCGATATTATGGAAAAGCTTGCAGAGAAAATGGATCGCAAGCTTGTCTTTGTACAAAATGAATGGGACTCGCTCGTACCAGGCCTGAATCGCGGCGACTATGATGTTGCCGCGAACGGAATTGAAATCACTCCTGAACGTGAAGAACAGGTTTTCTTTTCGATTCCTTACTACTCCACTTTTGAACAACTGGTCGTAAGGGCCGATGATACTCAAATTAATTCCATAGATGATTTGGCCGGTAAGAAAACAGGAACACTGAAAGCGTCACTCGGCCATTACATTCTAGAAAAGAAGACCAAAGCCGAAATCGTTTTTTACGAAGAAGAAAACTCTGGATACTCGGACGTAGAAAATGGCAGAATCGATGCATTTTTCATCGATTATCCCATCGCGCTTTACTATGCAGCTTCTAATAAGAAATTAAAGTTCGTGGGTGAACCGGTTGGGAAAATGTTTTATGGGATCGCGGTAGCCAAAAAGAATACGGCTCTCCTTAAAGAAATCAACGAGGGCTTAAAGGAACTTTTTGATTCTGGTGATCTCGAGAAAATTCTCGCCAAGTGGAACCTTCTTCACCCCTTCACGGCAAGAGAGCTTGGAATCAAAGGCCACAACGAAAACGAAACGGCTGAATATCAAAAAATAACCGACATGAAGGGAAAATCACTTTCACTTCCTGATCGATTCGCCCGCTATGCAACCTTGTTGCCAATTCTGATGAGGGGCGCCCTCACATCACTTGAGATTTCGATGATCTCTATGGTATTAGCCATTGCCTTTGGGCTATTGCTTGCGCTTTCCCGCCTTTACGGTAACCGTGCATTAGCCATCACCGCACAAGCGATCATCGAGCTCCTTCGTGGAACTCCACTCTTGATTCAGCTTTACCTGATCTTCTTCGGATTGCCTTATTTGGGCATTCACTTCACCCCCTTTTGCGCCGCCATTATCGGCTTAGGCCTAAATTATGGGGCCTATGAAGCGGAAAATTACCGAGCTGGAATCGAGGCGATTCCAAAAAGCCAACTCGAAGCCGCACAAGCTTTAGCCTTGAGCCCAGTTCAACGTTTTGTTTACGTCATCTTTCCTCAAGCCTACCGAATTATTTTGCCGCCGATGACGAACGACTTCATTTCGCTCATTAAAGATTCTTCACTCGTGTCGGTGATTACAATGGTGGAACTCACTACTATTTACTCGCAACTGGCGTCCACTTACTTTGACCATTTGGGTTTGGGGATTTTGGTAGCGCTCATTTATTTTGGCATTGGGTACCCCTTTGTCCGATTGGCTAGAAAACTAGAAAAAGACATCAAGAAGAAAGTATGAAAACAATCATCACTTGGGCTGTTCCGTTGTATGCGGTATTCACCTTGATCGGAATGGCCCCGGCCAATATCGGTTTTCTCCTGGTGATGATGGCCTACTTGATCAATGTTCTTTATTTTAAGAAACCCTGGAATCCAGGTCGGGCGCTCGCTCAAAAAACCTTGAATTTTCACTCTGCTTTTCAAGGCTATCGAGTCTGGGGTTTTGCATTGTTCTTTAGTTGTATAGTGAGTTTGGTTGCAGCCTTGCTTTGGCCCATGGTTTACGCCGACCATGCTCCAGAAATCACGATCCATGGATTCAATAAAATTTGGTATCTTATTTGTCCGTTCATTTTACTTTCCGTTTTTTTACAAACGGACGATCTAGGGCCGCAATTTAAAAAGATGACTCAAGCATGGTGGATCATGACTTTAATCATGGGGCCTGTCGCTATCGTTCAGTTTTATACAGGGTGGCCACTCTTACAGGCTATTCCCACAAATCCAGGGCGTTTTCACGCAATTTTATTTCAAGGTCACCATCTTTCAGTAGCAAGCATTTTTATTTTCCCGACTTTCACTGCACTGGCATGTGCGTTAGGTAGCCTCACTCGCTCCCGTAAAATTCTCATTTTTGAATCGGTCGTCGGACTCACAGGCATTCTCATTTTATTTCTCAGTTATGCGCGCACCGCTTGGCTTGCTATTCCCATTGGCATTATTATTATTTTCGCCCGCTACTTAAACCGCAAACAACTGATCACCGGCCTTGCTACCTTGGCCGTATGCTTAGCTCTTCTCTCTCAAACTTCATTCACTAAAGAGCGCATCAGTAACAGCATGGGCATTCAGGATCGATTCAGACTCTGGGAGGCCAATATCGATTTTTTCAAACATCGGCCTCTTACCGGGATCGGCTGGCTGAAGACTCAAGAAATGAGTGAGTTTTATTTTAAGGAAAAATTTCCTGATCATTACCACGAGTATTTTTGGGGCCATGCTCATAATAATTTTTTTGAAATGTTAGGTGGCACGGGTTTACTCGGTCTCATCGCGTTTATTGGCTGGATGGTCTACACCCTCAACCTTGCGCGCAAATTATCGAAACAACATGACGAATATGCACTCGCCCACCAGACCACCCACGAATATGCCGACTTCGCATGGGGCATCTTCACCGCGCTCGTTCTCTTGCATTTCAACGGACTCACCAATGTGACGTTTTGGGAGGGCAAGGTCATGCATCAGCAGATGCTTGGAGTTGGTTTTTTATTGATCTTGGGAGCCATTTTCGCACAAAAATCAAAAAAGGCGTCAGGAATTTGATACCTATTCAAAGCCCCATTTCTTCATTAGAATTGGAAATATGTCAAAATACATTTCATTCAGAATCTCTGCTCTCTTCACTCTGATCTGCTGCAGTTTTTATTCTCAAGATGCGCACGCACTGGGAGCAGCTCAAACCAATTTTAATTTCGGCCTCGATATGCCAGCTTCTGCTGCGAAACATACTGCCGAATATAATGTTTTACGATTTCAAATCGAACAAGTTCAAACTCTATTCTCACCTCGATTTAGCTTCACACTCGACATGGGATCAGGCCTCCGTGGTGGCGAAGTCAATGTGGGAGTCGCAGCTTATCCTGTATGGAAGGCTCGCGATGAATTACCGATCCAACCGTTTCTAGGCGTGGATGGCGGCGCCTACTTAGGTTCACGCGACGGCGTGGTAGGATTATCGCCGGGATTTGCACTCTTTGGTGGAGCTGATATCCGCCTGGTGAAGAAACTAGGACTCACTCTTGAGTCCGACTATCTCATGTATGCAAATCAAAATTCGGCTCGAATTTTCGTTGGGCTTACTTATACCAATCTATAATTCTTAGTCCTTAGAATTCGTAGCTGTTCAGTCGATGAGCGGCGCTGCAATTAACTTTAATGTTTTGTCTGCAACCTGATCATCTTTGAATAGTTTATTCACGTGATCAATAATTTCATTTTTGATGGCAGTCTCCGACTTGGTGGACAAAGACTTTCTTTGTTGAGCGATTTTCACGACCCAGGAAATGACATTGTAAGTCTCCTGATGATCGGTCATCTTTCGAGTTTGCTTCAGTATGGCCAGTGCCAACTTTAAAAAATCATCCTCCTCCATCAAGTATGAATTCGCCGGCATTGCCACCTTCAGGACCGCACTATACCAATAAGCGACATTAAATCGTTCCGTAACTTGAACGGTGGCAAGACCAAGCTTTAAATATCCTTTACTGCTTAAGCTATCTTGATTCTCCGTCCAGATCGCTTTTGCGGCATGAAATGTCTTTTCTTGCGACTTCAAAGCATCGATGGCTGTGAAGGACTTGACCAAAGCGTCAGGATTTACGCCATTTTTAGCTCTTAATATACGTACGGTAACATTCCCTGGTCGCAGCGGGTGCGGGGTTCTAAAAAGTCCTGAACTAAAAACATTTCGATACTTCAACACTTCTTTAATCAGCTGTTGGCTCGGTTGTCTGAGCATATCGAGAATGACAATCCTGACTTCATCGTAGTCAGTTTTCTCCAAGGACTGAAAGGTTTTATACACGACCACCATTTCCTCTTCAGAGAGTCGGAATCGCTTGGCCTTTTTAGCTAAAACATCCACATTGGTAATACTAACTTTTCCACCTATTGCAAAAAGTATGCTTTCCAGAATGCCGTCCACGAGTGATTTTTTCTCCGCCAATGAGATCAACGCAAAACTTTTGATCATGCTTGCGATCTTTTTCTCATCTTGATAGCCCAGCATTGAAGCCTCTGCGACCACTGATTCATAAAAAATGCCAGAATCGATCATGGGTTTGATGGCAAGTGCTTTTGAAAATACTGCCCGATCCTCTTCGCTCGTGAGCTTCAACTCATCCATCGCTGTCGGTAAGTAAGTTAAATTTGGTAAAAGTCCGTCGCGGCTATAATTTTCAGCAGCCTCCAGAACCCGATCAAAAGCACTGGGTGGAGCAATAATATGTTCGCAATCCGTGTCCTGAGCGAATGATACAAACGAGGAGAATACACCCATTGAAAGTGCGAGCAAAAAAACAAATGTGTTTTGAATAACCGAAACTCGCACCATAATTGACCAGAATACTAGCATATTCTCGTGGGTCAGTCTAGTGATAACACCAACCCACTTTGTCCGATTGAATGCGAATAATTCAACTCTATTCGTTGAATTAATCAAATCTAGTGGTGATGTCCACCTTCTCCGTGCGCATGTCCGTGAGCAACTTCTTCATGAGTGGCATCGCGCATTTGAATCACTTCAACATCAAAAAATAATTTCTCGCCAGCGAGCGGATGATTGCCATCGAGCTTCACATCTTCGCCCTTAATTTCGATCACGCGAAATAAAAGCATTTCGTTGTTCGGACCTGTCGCTTGAAATTGATCGCCTTCGCTGAGTTCGTCGGCGTTTGGAAGCTTAGTGCGTGGAACTTCAACAATGAGCTCGGCATTGTGTTCGCCGTAAGCATCTACTGCTTCCACTTCAATTTTGCGTTTATCGCCCACGCTCAAAAGTGCCATCGGCTTTTCGAGACCAGGAATAATTTGTCCTGTCCCTTCCAAGAACGAAAAAGGTTGTTCTGAATCACGAGAAGTATCGATCACTTCGCCTTGAGTATTGGTTAATGTATAGTGAAAAGAAATAACGCGTTTACCCGTACCTGATCCTGAATTCGTATTAGTTGTGCTCATAAAATACACCTTTCGTTCGTTTTATTTCGTGCTAGAGTCACATAAAAACCGGGGCCTGTCATACTAAATCATGAAAACAACATCCAATAATTCTAAAAACTCTAAAAATAAATTAAAAAAGATTTTAGTCATTTATACCGGCGGCACTTTCGGAATGCGCTCTTCGCACGAACACCTCGTCATTCCCGATTTAAGTGCTACTGAGTTAGAAACCTGGCTTAAAACTCAAGTGCCTGAAATGAAGCAAATTGCGTCATGCGACGTAGATATTCTCTTTAACCAGGATAGTTGTCAGTTTCT
>CAIMWN010000048.1 GCA_903845155.1 Oligoflexia bacterium | reverse complement strand
GCTGAACCAAAAGGTGGGCCCGACGTAAAGAGGGGCTATGATAGGTGGAGTGAAAAGAGATCACGCTAGGTTTCGCCAGATTATCAAAGGCAAGATCAAGCAGGATCTAAAAAAATACATCCAGCATTCTGAGATGTTTGGGAGAAAGGGAAAAGACACTGTGTCTATTCCTATGCCCCAAATTGATATTCCTCGTTTCCGTTTTGGCTCAAACCAAGGTGGCGTAGGGCAAGGTAAGGGTGATTCCGGTGATCCGGTACCAGGCCAAGGTGATCCTGATGGTGATCAACCTGGAGAAGGTCAAAAAGCAGGGAAAGAAGGCGGTGAGCACGGGCTTGAAGTCGAATTTACTCTGCAGGAATTGGCGGAGATTCTGGCTGAAGAGCTTGAACTTCCAAAGATCGAACCTCGCGGACAGAAGAATCTAAAATCAAAAGTAGATAAGTACACGGCGATTGCATCGCAAGGGCCAAACAGTCTCAGGCATTTTAAGCGTACTTTTAAAGAAGCACTGAAGCGTCAGATTGCTTCAGGAATTTATAATCCTGATAAACCCATCATTATTCCGATTAAAAAAGACATGCGCTATCGCTCATGGAAGTCGGATATTAATCACGAAAACTCAGCGGTCATTATTTATATGATGGACGTGTCAGGTTCAATGGGTGACGAGCAAAAGGACATCGTCCGGACTGAGACCTTTTGGATCAACACCTGGTTGAAATCGCAGTATAAGGGAGTGGAGGCTCGTTATATTATTCATGATGCCACTGCCAAAGAAGTAGATGAAGATACTTTCTTTCGCACTCGAGAGAGTGGGGGAACTCTCATTAGTTCCGCTTATAAATTATGTGAGCAAATCATCAATCAGGATTACCCACCGAGTGATTGGAATATTTATCCATTTCATTTTTCCGATGGTGACAATTGGTCTACAGAAGATACCAAGGTGTGTATTGATCTCATGAAAAATTCCTTACTCGCAAAAGTAAATGTGTTTTGCTACGGCCAAGTAGACTCCCGTTATGGATCTGGCCAATTTTATAAAGATTTAATGGAGAGCTTTGGTCCTGAGGATGAATCCGTCATCTGCTCTCGAATTGAGAATAAGGACGGAATTCTCCAGTCAATCAAAGACTTCTTAGGGAAGGGAAAATAGAGATGAAGGGTGGTCAATCTACTGCACTATCGCCGGAATTAGCTCGTCTCCAAGAAGAGATTCGCGGTTATGCTGAAGGCTTCGGGCTCGATTTTTTTGAAACCATTTTTGAAATGGTTCCGTCTGACACCATTAATAGTTTAGCGGCTCAAGAAGGATTTCCAGTGCGTTATCCGCATTGGCGTTTCGGGATGAATTATGACCAGTACTCTAAAGGATATGAGTGGGGTCTGCAAAAAATTTATGAAATGGTGATCAATACCAATCCTGCTTATGCTTACTTGATGAGTTCAAACTCATACGTGGATCAGAAAACCGTGATGGCCCATGTGTATGGCCACGTGGATTTTTTCAAAAACAATTATTGGTTTTCAAAGACGAATCGTAAAATGCTCGACAGTATGGCGAATCACGCAGTTCGGATCCGTCGCTATATGGATCAATATGGGCAAGACGATGTCGAAAACTTTATCGATCTTTGCCTAAGCTTGGATAATCTCATTGATCCGCACTCCCAATTTAATGAGCCCAAGGGTGGAACAAAATTCAATACCCAGACTGATGATGCCCGGATCGTCACGCCCGAGCCTGGGCGCCTGAAGGTTGATCGCGGATACATGGAAAAATACATCAATCCGCCTGAGTTCATTGAAGCTCAAAGAGTGAAAATGGCAGCGCAAAGTAAGCAGGAGCATAAATTTCCAAAGAGCCCCGAACGCGACATCATGTTATTTTTGATGGAGCATGCTCCGCTGACGGAGTGGCAGCAAGATGTGCTTCGCATGATTCGGGATGAAACTTATTATTTTCTCCCGCAAATGCAAACCAAGATCATGAATGAGGGATGGGCTTCCTACTGGCACTCGGAAATCATGACCACGCGTGCACTCAAGGATAACGAAATTATTGACTTCGCTGATCACCATGCCGGCGTGCTCGTCATGCAACCGGGTAAAGTGAATCCTTACAAGGTAGGGATCGAGCTTTTTCGAGATATTGAAGATCGCTGGAATCGCGGCCGTTTTGGTAAGGAATATGAAGAGTGTACCAACTTAAAAGAACGGCAGCATTGGGACAAGAAGCTCGGGTTGGGGCGTAAGAAAATATTTGAAGTGAGAAAAGTATGCAACGACATCACCTTTATTGATGAGTATCTCACGCCTGAGTTTGTCGATCGTTTTAAGCTCTATACCTATGAGTATAACAAACGTACAGGCCAACATGAAATTGTAGATCGTAACTTTGATAATGTGAAGAACAAGCTTCTTTCAGGCCTCACTAACCAGGGGCAGCCTAATATCAGTATTAGCGATGGAAATTTTGAGAATCGTGGAGAGATCCTCCTGTCCCATAAGCATTTGGGTACGGATCTAGATATGAAATATGCGCGTGAGACGATGCGCTCCATTTATTTGATGTGGAGCAGGCCAGTTCATATTGAAACTGAACTCGAAGGCAGAAAACGACTTTTTACTTACAATCATAATCACGAATTTGTCGCAAAAGATTGATAACAACGAGGAGAAATTCAATGATCGGTAAACTTATATTTTGTTTTTTCGCATTACTGATGACCGTCAGCAGTGCGTTGGCCCAGGACAGAAAAACGAATCTTTCGGTGGATATGAGGCAAGGTACCCAGCCGCCGGAATTGCCCACCAAGAATCCACCGCCTGATTTTCCTCCTGCTCAAGTGCAGGGCGAGGAGCAAATGCGTAAACTCAATGTAAGTGAAGTAACATTGAAGCGAAAACGCTGGTCCAAGCAAAAAGGTGAGACGAAGGTGAATCCAGAAGCATCGCCAACGCCCATTCAGCAGCGCTAATTCATTCATTTTTTGTTTTGAAAGTGTTGTTCAATCACCGACTTTGTAACTCGAAGTGACTTAGTAAGCGACGCGATTTCTTGCTTTTTGCATGAGGATCGCGTGCGTTCCGATTTCCTTCTTGGCGTTCTTCACTTTTCTGCGGGTGTAACTTCCGTCTCCATGCATATCCCATCCCTGGCGATGATCGTCGATTAGGATATTTAAAAATTCAAAAAGGCGTTCTTTGTGAGCAGGCTCTTCAATGGGGGTCACGGCTTCCACTCGAGCCGCAAGATTTCTCTGCATCCAATCTGCCGAACCGATGAGAAACTCACCTTTTTCTTCGTCTTTTTCGCCATTTTGAAAGTAATAAATACGAGAGTGTTCCAAAAACCGCCCGATTACCGAAACTACTTTTACGTTTTCACTGAGGTCTTTTACTCCTGGGCGTAGACAGCAAAAGCCACGAATGATCAAATCAATTTTAACCCCCGCTTGTGACGCTTCATAGAGGGCATGAGTAATATCACGGTCTTCCAGGCTGTTTACTTTTGCAATAATTCTTGCAGGTAAACCTTTTTTCGCATGTGCAGCTTCGCGTGCAATCTTTTTCAAGAAATGATCTTTCATGGTTACCGGTGCAACCAGTAACTTTCTATAATCTTTTTTGGTCGAGCGGCCAGTGAGGTAGTGAAAGAGATTCACCACATCATCCACAATGTCGCGTTTGCAAGTAAAAAGTCCTAAGTCAGTGTAGAGTCTTGCGGTGACCGAGTGATAATTTCCGGTTCCAATATGCGCGTAACTTCTCATCTCATCGCCTTCTTGCCTGATCACTAGGGTAAGTTTGCAATGGGTTTTGAGTCCGATCACTCCATATACAACGTGTACTCCTGCTTCTTCGAGAGTTTGTGCAACGAGAATGTTTTTTTCTTCGTCAAAACGGGCTTTTAATTCGACGAGGCAAACCACATTTTTTCCAAGTTCAGCAGCTCTTGCTAAGAGGGGAATGAGGGGGCTATCGGCACCGACGCGATATAGGGTCATTTTGATGGCGATGACTTTTGGGTCGTCGACGGCTGAACGTACAAAACGTTCTACCGAAGCGGTGAAGCTTTCATAAGGATGGTGCACTAGAATATCATGTTGTTTGATCACCTGAAAGATGTCGCGTTCTGGATCACTCAGGGCTGGTGGAGCCACCGGGATCCACGGCTCAAATTTAAGTTCAGGGCGAGCTAATTCCCAAATTGGTTTCAAGGTTGTGTATTCGAGCAAGCCATTCACTTCGTAAATCTGATCTTCGTCGAGGTGAAGTTCTTCTTTTAAAAACTCGAGAATGCGTTGATTGGGTTTTCGGGTGTGCTCGAGCCTCACTACGTCGCCAAATCTTCGTTCTTTAATTTCTTCGGTGATTAACTCCAGTAAATCTTCAATGTCCTCTTCATCCCTTTCAATGCTGGTGTTTCTGGTCACTCGAAAGGGGAGGATGTCGAGAATTTCCATTCCATAAAACAGGGTGTCTAAGTGAGCGACGATAATATCGATAATGGATATAAATCGCGCTTTTTTGGCGTCTCGTTTTCCGTCCACTCTGACCCAACGTGCGAAATGAGCCGGGATTTTTACCCGTGCAAAAAGCTCCTCTTCACCATCAGTGTGTTTTAAAAGTACACCGAGGGAGATGGAGAGATTAGAAAGAAAGGGGAAGGGGTGTCCGGAGTCGACAGCGAGTGGGGTGAGGACCGGAAAAATATTGCTTTGGTAGTATTGACCCGCGCGGATTTTTTCTTCGTCGCTTAAGTCTTTCCAATTACAAAGTTCGATGGATTCCTTTTTGAGCGCAGTTAACAGTTGATGATTGTAACAATCGTGTTGCATTTCTAAAAGTGGGAGTAAGCGTTCACGAAAACGAAGGCGTGCATGACTGTAGAGTGATCCCATCCGTTTCATGAAATACTCGTCGAGATTGCTTTGAAAAATTCCTAAAAACTTAATGCGTTCGAACAAGGGAGTGCGTTCGTCGAGTGCCTCATCGAGGACTCGTGCATTAAACTCAAGCCAGCTTAAATCGCGGTTCAGAAAGAGCTCTTTTTCAGCCATATTTTTTCGTTGCTAGACACTTTCTTTTCGGCTACATCCCCCTTGGGAATTAGGGAAATCTTGGGGGACATCATTTATGATATTCGGCGTTTATTGCAGCTGTCCAAAAGCGTCAAAAAACAGCTAAGTGCAGCGCATTAACTCAAAAACCTCAATCGGTAAAAGCACCTAACGCGCGTTACAATGCCACGCACATCTTGTGCGGTATTATGATGTGCCACAATCTGTAGTGGTGTGCTTTACAAAGTCCCTAGGAATAGTGATTCTTAGGCTATAGGAATTTTAACTGGAAATAGCAGAAACGGAAGTCAGGCATAATGGAAAAAACATCAGTTGCATCGAAAAAAAATCCAATGAAAGTACTCAAGACCGCTCCATTAGCGTCGAAAAGTATGTCTGGAGCAGGAAAACCAATGGTGTCCATTGCAATGAATCGTCGATTTACTACCGCAGGCATTAACCCACTGGATGAAGTGCGTTACGTAAAAGCGAACTCAAAAATTAAAGATACAGACGGTCAAACGGTGTTTGAGCTGAAAGATGTTGAAGTTCCTGCTGATTGGTCCCAACTGGCGATCGATATCTTAGTATCGAAATATTTCCGTAAAGCCGGAGTGCCAGGTACGGGGCACGAAGTTTCTGTTCGTCAGGTAGTAAAGCGTCTTGCACACACTCTTCGCGATGCAGGTGAGGCAAGCGGATATTTTAATAAAGAAGATGCAGATACTTTTGAAGCAGAGCTATCACATATTTTGATTCATCAAAAGGGCGCATTTAATTCTCCGGTTTGGTTTAACTTGGGTTTATTTCATGAGTACGGAATTGAAGGCTCCGGCGGAAACTTTGCTTATGATGCGCTGACGAATAGTATTAAAGAGATTAACAATGCCTATGAGCGTCCGCAGTGTTCAGCGTGCTTTATTCAATCGGTTGATGACGATTTGATGTCTATTTTTGATTTGATCAAAAATGAAGCGCGACTTTTTAAATACGGCTCAGGAACTGGCACTAATTTCTCAAAAATTCGCGGTCGTCAGGAGAAGCTATCTGGAGGCGGGTACTCTTCAGGCCTCATTAGTTTTCTAGAAGTATTAGATCGCGGCGCAGGCGCCACTAAATCAGGTGGAACAACTCGTCGGGCGGCAAAAATGGTTTGCCTCGATATGGATCACCCTGAAGTTGAAGATTTTATTAATTGGAAAATGAAAGAGGAACGCAAAGTGGCCGCTCTCATTGCTGCAGGGTACAGCTCTGATTTTAATGGTGAAGCCTATAAAACAGTTGCGGGTCAAAATTCTAACAATTCACTTCGCATCAGCGATGAGTTTATGAAAGCGGTGTTGGAAAATAAAGACTGGCACACCACCACGCGTATCGACGGCCAAGTGGTTCAAACTTATAAAGCACGCGATCTTTGGAAGCAAATTGCAGTGGCTTCGTGGTCATGTGCAGATCCAGGGTTACAATTCGATACCACGATCAATGAATGGCATACCTGTGCAGGCACTGATAAAATTCGCGCATCCAATCCTTGTTCTGAATATATGTTCCTCGATGATACTGCTTGTAATCTTTCATCAATGAATTTGGTGAAATTTTTAAAAGAAGACGGATCTTTTGATATTGATAGCTACAAGCACGCTTCACGTCTCTTGATTGTGGCGCAAGAAATTCTAGTCGATCATTCCAGTTATCCAACGCAGAGAATTGCGCAAAACTCACACGACTATCGCCCGCTCGGACTAGGTTACGCAAATTTAGGAACGATGCTGATGTTAAAGGGTATTCCTTATGATTCAGACGAAGGTCGCACTTGGGCTGCAAGCTTAACTGCAATCATGTGTGGCGAAGCTTATGCGGTCAGTGCCGAAGAAGCTGGCAAATTAGGGGCATTCCCGGGTTATGCAAAAAACCGTGAATCGATGCTAAAAGTCATGCGGAAACATAAAGAAGCAGCCTATAAAATTGATGATAAAAAAGCACCAAAAGAACTCGTGAAAGCTGCACGAGACTCGTGGGAAAGTGCCGTTGTTCTCGGCGAAAAATTCGGTTATCGAAATGCGCAAGTGACCGTACTTGCACCTACTGGCACGATAGGCCTTCTGATGGATTGCGATACCACCGGCATTGAACCGGATTTTGCGCTCGTGAAATTTAAAAAATTAGCGGGTGGGGGATATTTCAAGATTGTGAATCAATCGGTGGAAGGTGCGCTTCGCAATTTAAAATACACTGAATCTCAAATTAAAGACATTCTCACCTACGTTCTAGGAACGATGAAATTCAGTGAGCATGTGCCATTTTTGAATGAAGCGTTTTTAAAAGCAAAGGGTTTTACTTCAAACGACATTTCAAAAATTGAAAAAGCTCTTCCAGGCACTTTTGAGATTTCAAGTGCATTCAATCGTTATTCCTTAGGCGAGGAATTGTTGAAGCGCCTTGGCGTTCCGGTAAGTGAGTATGAAAAGCCCACTTTTAATTTCTTAACTTACGCAGGGCTCAAGCATTCTCAGGTTGAAAAAGCGAATGAGATTCTTTGTGGTAGCATGACCGTTGAAGGTGCGCCTCATATGAAGGCAGAGCATTTACCGGTATTTGATTGCGCCAATAAATGTGGAAGTAAAGGGACGCGTTTTATTGCTCCGATGGGGCACGTGCGCATGATGGGTGCCACTCAGCCCTTCCTTTCAGGCGCGATTTCAAAAACCGTAAACCTTCCAAATGAAACTACCGTAGAAGAAATTGAAGAAATTCATTTAGAATCCTGGAAAATGGGCTTAAAGGCAGTCGCGCTTTATCGTGACGGGTGTAAGCTTTCTCAACCACTCTCCAGTAAATCGGATAAAAAGGAAGATACGAAAGAGATGAAGGCCGATACTGTCGCAGTTGCTGCAGCAGCTTCACAGACGGCAGCTCCGCTTGCGGCAGCACAGATGACCTTTGCTCCTGTTCGTCATCGTCTACCTGCAAAACGTAAGGGGGTAACCATTGAGTCTGCTGTTGCAGGACATAAAGTTTATCTTCGTACCGGTGAGTACGCTGATGGCACACTGGGAGAAGTGTTTATTGATATGCACAAAGAAGGTGCTGCTTACCGCTCGATGATGAACTGTTTCGCGATTTCTATTTCATTAGGCCTTCAATACGGAGTGCCTTTGAAGGAGTTCGTCGATAAATTCACCTTTACTCGTTTTGAACCAAGTGGCCCAGTGACTGGTCACCCGAATGTAAAAATGGCGACGTCCATTGTCGATTATATTTTCCGAGTGCTCGGCATGGAATACTTGGGACGCACTGACTTTTTACAAGTGAAACCACCGGTTGACCTTACCGCAGAGAAGGGCGCAGTCGATTCTGTTTACCCTAAATCTCCAGCTGATTCGATCAAGGGTGGTGTGCCACTTCCTGGAATGGATTATCAAGATGAGCTCGCCTTCAATAATGCTTCTGATCCTGTAAATGGTCAGCTTGCTGAGATGATGGGGGATGCACCACCGTGCGATTCTTGTGGGCATACTACTGTGAGAAATGGAGCATGTTACAGATGCCTGAACTGTGGCAACAGTATGGGTTGCTCATAAAATGGTATTGAAAAACGCAAATCTGCTGCGTTTTCGGCCCTTGCGGTCTTCAAACTTCGCATCTCCGCATTTTTGAACACCATTTTGGAATTGTTTTTTATAGATGTCACCCGAAGCGACCAACCGATGAATTGATTGCAAAAGGGTAAAAAAGGCCTGCTAGAAATGGTAGGCCTTTTTTTATTTTTGACCTCAATAATGAAACATTTCACGTCCATTAAACCGCGGTAACACTATTTTAGCAGTCTATTCAACTCGTTTTTTACGGTTAAAATTTAATTGATTGATCGTTTGAATGCACTATCGAAAATCCCATTTTTTGGAAAATGGTAAAAAATCCTGGAATCTGGACGTAGAGCAGACTTAAAAAAGACAACTCTTCGTAAAAAAATTACGAAATCACATCAGAATTCATAAATATTAAACAGAATCCATTGATGATCCTCTTGGCCCGCCGGTTGCATGATCTATCCGTAAGAGGGAATGACATGAAAAATATTTTAATCACCGTTTCAACAACTTTTTTAACGAGTGCTATTCTTTTAACAACAAGCGCTTGTAATGCGCCGAGTGGTACTAATCAGTCTAGTAGTTCTTTTAGCAACTCAGTAAAACCAATTACTATTGCAGTAGGCTCTCCTAGTGTGACCCCTTCTGCAACTCCAGGTGTATTAGTAGTAATGGTTCCTTCGCCAACACCCGTAACCACTCCAACCAGCACACCTGCCCCCTTTGCAACCCCAACACTGAGTGCAACTCCGGCTCAACAAGAATTTACTGCTACCAGTGCGATGACCAGCAATAGAAACTCACCGGTAGCAGCTACACTCCAAAATGGGAGAGTGCTCGTTGCAGGTGGCTCGTCTCATGGACTCTACTTGCAGACCGCAGAAGTATACGATCCCCAAACGGGAAAATTTATACAAACGGGATCTATGTCTCATTATAGTGCGGGCATTGCGACTGTTCTTCAAGATGGAAGCGTCCTGATTGCTGGTGGTTTTTTAGGTCCTAATGGTGGCCCTGCTAATCTTGCTCTTGAGCTTTACGACCCTAATCAAGGTACTTTTTCTTTATCTGGCGCTTCGCTCGCTAGTCGCCCGTTTAGCGCTGTTTTACTGCAAAATGGCGATGTTTTCTTCTTAGAAGGAAGTGATAACTGTAGTGATGATGGTCATATTGTTTATCATCAAGCAGAGCTTTATCATGTTGCTTCTAAAACTGTTTCGGCTCAAAGCTTCATGGGCGGAACTGTGGCCACGCTCCTTCAAGACGGTACCATTTTAATTAGAGGAATAAAGGGCTGCGTTTTTAACGATGTAGTCGGTGGTTACAACAATGTATTTAGCGGAAAAGCAAGTATATTTGACACTTCAATCGGAATGAGTGGAATGTCTACAACAGTTGGAAATTCGTATAAATATTATGACGGCTCAGCACCCTCTCGTGGTCAATCTCTCCTTCTCAATAACGGAAATGTATTTTTCAGTGATTACTCTAATGGAACCCAATATTTTCAAATTTATGATTCACGTGCTCATACCTTCTCTACAGTGAGCCAAGAGTCTCCAACCCCAGGTGGGACTCCTGTAAAAGAAACTCAAGACGGTAAACTATGGTTGGTGGATGCCGATTATGGCGCATTGAATATTTATGATCTTTCAAGTCAGACACTTGTTTCGCCCGCAGCAACCATGGCCTTTGACCATGGAAATGGAGCTTCCGTGATACTCCAAAATGGAAATCTTCTGGTGGTGGGAAATGAGGCAGGGCCTGCTAATGCGGAATACTATTTAGCATTCTAGATTCTCGATCCAAGATCCTGGAATGAGAACTATTGTTTTGAACAAGTAAACGAATTGCATTGAAAGTAAGCAAAAAAAGCTACGAAATTTAGAGAGTTTTTGCCCTTACTGCGCGAGGGCTTTGGCAAACTCTTTGCAATTACTTATATCAACAGGGAGAGATAAAATGACCACTTTAAAACAAACCACTTCACAAGTTCTTTTAGTTTTGATCATGGTAAGTACACTGATCGCTTGCGGGAAGAAAAGCGTACCTGGAAGTAGTGGTGATTCTTGTAACATTCTTTCATTCTCAGGTTCTGCAAATCCTCAATTTAACGCTCTCGGAGTTTTCACCTTGAGCCCAGTGGATCCCTCAGCAATTAATTTTATTATTCCTTTGGGAAATTTAAATCCTCCCGGCCATACTTATCCTACTGATCACATGTATTTTGTTCTTAAAAATAGCAATGTTGATGTGAATACAGTGCTAGCGGCCGCAAGCGGAACTGTAGTTGATCTTTATCAGCCTGGCGGAACCGATTGGAAAGTAGTGATTAAAGTCGATCAAAGTTTTTATTATTATTATGATCACATTCATATCGCTCCAGGAATTAAAAAAGGTTCGACCATCGTTGTGGGGCAAGCCATGGGCACGAATAGTGGTAATGCCGCGGCGATTGACTTTGGTGTTTATAATTACAATAATGCTCCCCTTGCAGGTGTTCTTGATCGCTGTTTACAAGAATCGGAAAGCTATGCCGACTCAGCAATTAAATATTATTCTGGTTCTACCCAAGCAACACTGTATGAATTGTCGGGTTCAACCTATGGGAAAATTGACTATGATGAAGCAGGCAAGTTAGTGGGTGACTGGGCACTTAGTGGTCATGAAGCGCTTGAATCAAATGCAGTTGGGCTCGCCTTTGTTTACCATGTGGGGTCATCAAGCTTAAGAATTGCGGTAGGAGGAACCCTGACCGGTGGAGCAATGACCTACGCAGTTCAAGACAATGCTCCTGACTTTAAGATCATTACTCCTGGTAGCGGTCAAATCAACTATCAACTTTATCCAAGTATCAATGGTGATGATTCTGTGTCAGGAGTACAATATGGAGTTTTAGCAGTACAAATGATCTCTGACACCCAGATAAAAGTTGAGATTTTTACTGGCACAGGTTCAACTGCAACTTTTGATGGAAATGCTCAAATTTATAATCGTTAAGTTAATGTTAGATCATTTATATAAAAAGGACGCGAGTAATTCTCTTGCTCTCTTTATGAGTTTGTCCGCTAGTCCACAGTATAGTATTCTCTATTAACAGACTTGGGCTTCTACTGTTTTTTAATCAGCTCTTGGAGTTCATTTACGCGTGAGCGCTCAGTTTGTATTTGTTGCTCAAGATTGGTGATTTTCTGTTTAGTGTCGCCATATGAGTTTTGCGTTTTCCCTTTTTGTTGACCAAGGAAGGTGATGTTCTCTTTCAGCGCTTTAATTTGGTCACGTAGATTTTGTTCGTTCACTTTGAGGCTACCTTTTTCATAGCTTGCCCGTCGTTGGATCTCCGTATTTTGTAAGTTTGAAGATTGAGTGAGTAGGTTTTTTTGATTGATGAGTTGGGCAAGATCATATTTCTGTTTGTTAATGGTCTCATTGAGGGCTTGGACGTTCTGTACTCGGTTGATATCAGTGGATCTTCGTTGCGCATCAATTGCACTTTGAGTTGCTTTGATTTGCGCTTGTGATGCCGTAATATTAACATTCAGTTCGGCAACCGCTTGGTCTTTAGTAATGCTTTGATAGCGTTTCTCGAGTCCGCTATTTTGATCTACATTTTTTTCTGAGTTGATTACTGCGTTCAATTGATCTTCAAGACTCTGTAGCTCGGTTCGTTTATCTTGCAAAAGTTGCGCGGAGTCTTTGATGGAATTCGCTCGAGCTGGGTCATTTAAAATCTCGCTCAATTGTCTTCGCTGCTCAATTAGTTCATCTAACTTGCCCTGTTCTATTCCTAATTTTGTTTTAAGGTCATTTAGTTTTGCCTCATGAGATTGTTCGCTCGCTTGAAGTTCTTTATTGTCTTCATCGATCGCCGCTTCGTCTTGGTCAATCTTTTCGTTTAAGGCCTTTACTTGTTTTAGAAGTGTTAGTTCATGAACGGTGAGTTCATGGTTTTGGTAGGTGAGAAAGGCAACAATACCAAGCAAAAGAATGAGAGTGAGATTCTTCATGATTCTAAAATAACATGGACTCGAGAAGCCTTCCTTTAAATACGAGGTAAAGTATTACCGAAGAGTGACGCGATGCGCATTTGGTCCCACAGGGCGTGAAAGTGAATGAAGCACGCAAATGTGCTGAAAAATGGGCCGCTTTTGGCATCGTTCTGTTTTATTGGGTAAGTTTAATTTGCAATACCTTCCGAGTCTAGACTATGTTCTCGGCATTGTTTGCTTAACCAGTTAGTCCCCGGGGGGAATTCATGAAGTTATTATCTGTTCTGTTTTTATCCGTGTTTGCGATCCATTCTGCACAAGCTTTACCGATTCATCGTAAAGTCGATTTCGCTGAACTTGAAACCCTGTTTCAAGCATCAGCAACTGCGAATTATAATTTTGAAGGGATCGTACAGCTTTCCAATTGTTCGGGCGCCATTATCCGACTTGAAAATGCGAAGGACACGGATAAAGCACTCGTGCTTTCTAATGGTCACTGTGTAGAAGGTTTGGGCGGGTTTATTAAACCCAATACTTATGTAGCAAGAAAACCAATGAGACGCAGTTTTACCATTCTCAATGCAGATGGTTCAAACAAATCTGGCGCGGTGGTGAGATCGACCCAGATCGTTTATGCAACCATGACTGGAACTGATGTTTCTATTTATGAACTTGAAAACACTTACGCTGAGATTGAAAACAAATTCAAAACTAAAGCGATCATGGTGGAGTCCGCGCACCCAGTGGCAAAAGATGCGATTCAAATTCTTTCTGGTTATTGGCATACCGGCTATGCCTGCAATATCGATAGCTTTGTTTATCAATTAAAAGAAGATGCTTATACTTGGAGCGATTCACTTCGCTATTCAAAAGAGGGTTGTCATACTATTCATGGAACTTCCGGTTCACCGATCATTTCTGCCAATACTCATAAAGTAGTGGGAATTAATAATACAGGCAATGATGATGGTGAGCGCTGCACTATGGACAATCCTTGCGAAGTCTCTACTGATGGACAAGTTTATTTTGAAAAAGGAATCTCATACGGCCAACAAACTTATATTTTCTATACTTGTTTGGATCAAAACGGAAAAATTGATGCAACCGTTCCGGGTTGTAAATTGTTTCATTAATCGCTCGGGATTCTCCCGCATTGCTGAGGTAATGTAATTAAATTTCTAAGTGCCGTAGGGCGCAGCTATTTTGTAGTTGCGCCCTTCTAGTTTAAATTCCACGTTTCTCGCATGAAGGCCCATTCGTACTGATAGTTCATCGGCTGATGGTGGGGTTTTAGTTTTGTCTGGGTTATAGAGATCGTTGTAAATGTGATCGCCGATTAAAGGAAAACCGAGGTGCTTAAGGTGCACTCTGATTTGGTGCATGACTCCGGTGATAATTTCCACTTCAAATTGAAGTGCGGGGACTCCCTGGAAAACCGTTTCCCGAAAACGATGAACAATCGTGATTGCAGGGAGTGGGTTGCCCCGATGAGAAATGGCCTTACCTGCCAGTAGCGGCACCATGCGTTTCTTGCTTTTGGGATGATGGGCAAGAGGCAAATTCAAATTAACAGGATACGAAGTTGATTTTGCGCGTGCAAGTGATTCTGGAGTGAGTTTACTCCAGGCCAGGTAGTTTTTCTTGATGCTTTTTAGTTTAAACTTATCGCGCATGACTTTGAAAGTGTTCTCATTTTTAGCAAAGAGAAGTACGCCGCTGGTCCCGGTGTCGAGGCGGTGAAGGAGGAAGATTTTTTGGGGAGCAACTTGTGCTGCGAGTTCCGCTTCAACGGTAGCTTCATGTTCCTCGTTGTTGAGTGAGTGCGACGGTAAGCCCGAAGGTTTAAGAACCGCAATGATGACTTCATCTTCAAAAAGAATGTGCATTTCTTTTGATTTTATCATTTATTTTCCATAACCTAAACTTATATGAAGCATCGAATCCTCTTATTGGTATTAAGCCTCTTTTCACTTAATTCTTATGGGGCTGTAGGCCAGACGTATAGCCAACCAAGTGCCACTCCCGTTCCAACGACCAGCCATGCTCCAGAATTGGAATTGAGTTTTGATATCCCAAGCGTGACGGGAACTTTTGCTCAGAGCTTTAACTCAGGTTTAGGTGGAAGTGCAGTATTTTATTTCCCTCAGCTTTTAGATCCTTCTCTTCATAATTTTATCAGTGTGGGTTTTCAAACCTTTGCGGTGAAGACAGACACGAGTATCAGTTTTCGCGTCGTCCCTGTATTGCTGGGCCTGGAGGTTCGTGGACGCGTTTATTCAGACCTGAAAAGCACGCTTGCTCTCGCTGCGGGTGGTTCATTTGGTTTCTTGAATATTCCAAACGCGACGAATCTCAAAGTGGGGGGCTATTTTACTGCGCAAGTGAAGCCGGGGCTCGAGTGGGATATGAGTAATGATTTTGCACTGGTCGGGAGAATGCCTTTGACCTTTATTATGGCCTCAACCTACATGAGTTATATTGCGGGTGAGCTTGGTGTTCGGATGAGATTTTGAGGAATCAAGAAATGAAAAATTTTATGAATAAAAAAATTAAAATAATGCTGCTCAATTTGGCCCTGGTGTCAAGTTTAGGGATGGGGCTATTGGGGTGTGGTACTGGTCTTGATCCGCTCACGGTGTTAGATAACTCGCTTCCGGCATTAGGGTCTTTCGTCAGCACGGGCGGCTCCTATTCCTCTTACTTAATTGGGGGGTTTAGTGCGAGCAATAGTTACTGGCTTTTTCAAAATTCATTTGCAAGTTACTTTTCTACTGCAGTTGCTCCTGCAACGGGGATTGTTTTTGATACAGGAGTAGTGAGTTTGCAAAATATTTCGGGTTATTATGTTTCCATCATCCATTCAGGTCGATTGATGAGTCGGCTCTTTGGGCTTCAAGTGCCAACCGTACATGTGGGGGACAGCGTGGTGGTTGGGCAAACCATTGGTACTTTCTATTCTGGCTCTCAAGTTGCATTCCAGGTATTGGTGGATGGTGTGGCCGTTTGCCCACTTTCATATATGAGTGCGGCAGGTAGAGCAGGCCTCACGAACTGGACCCCGTGCCAGTAAAGTTCGAAGTCATCGCAGAAAATTTAAAATTTCAATAAAACATAAGGATTAAAAGATATGAATTTAAAAGGTAAACGGGCATTAATTTTAGGTCTGGCGAATGAACGTTCGATTGCATGGGGAATTGCACAAGCCCTTCATGCAAAGGGGGTAAAGCTCGCATTTAATTATTTGGGAGATGCGCTCGAAAAGCGCGTGCGCCCACTCGCGGAGAGTTTAAATGCTGACATTATTGCGCCCTGTGATGTTTCAAACGATGATCAAATCACCAATATTTTTCAAGAAGTGAAAAATAAATGGGGTGGGCTTGATATTCTCATTCACTCAGTTGCATTTGCGAATAAGGAAGATCTTCAAGGACGGTTTGTGGATACTTCACGCGCTGGTTTTAGGCTTGCCCTCGATGTGAGTGCCTATTCTCTCGTTGCGACTTCCCGTGAAGCGGAGAAGTTAATGGGTGATCAAGGCGGAACCATTATTACTCTTACGTACTACGGTGCCGAAAAGGTGATCCAAGGTTACAACGTGATGGGGGTTGCAAAAGCGGCTCTTGAAACTTCGGTAAAGTACTTAGCAAACGACCTTGGGCCTAAAAAGATTCGCGTTCATGCTATTTCTGCAGGCCCGATTAAAACGTTGGCTGCTGCGGGTGCGATTCCGAATTTCAGGGATTTCTTAGGCGAAATCGAAGCCCGTGCGCCGATGCGCGAGAATGTTTCGCCTGAAGATGTAGGTGCACTTGCTGCATTTCTATGTAGCGAGGAAGCGCGGCACATGACCGGAAATGTGATGTATGTGGATTCAGGGTTTAATATTTTAGGCGCTTAGCGCTTTGCGTCATTTTGAAGCTGGAAGTAAATGGTGATTAAACTTCCAGCAATGAAGCCCGCGAGCGTATCGGTCGGGTAATGTCGTCCTCCGAGAACTCGGAGAGAGCCCATTAAGATACTTAAGCCTAAATAAAGCACAATGAATGCACTTGAAATTGCCGCCATCGAGAACCGAAGCGGGGGCGTATTCTTGCTTTGGTCATCCATAAATCGTCGCGCCATGAAAAAGCAACTGAGGGTAGCTACCGCAATGAAACTGGTGTGACCTGAGTAAAAAGACGTGTATTGATGAATGTTTGCGCCATCTCCCATCGGGTCGTTGAATACGAGTGGCCTCGGTCGCTGCGTAAGCGCGTGGGCTAATTCTACGAAAGCGGCATTCCAAAGAGTGATTTGAGCAAAGGCGAGCGTTTCTCTCAGTGCGGTGTCCTTTCGTTTCCAATACAAAATCCACGGCACTAAAAACACGAGAACACCCAGTGTGTTTTGGAGTAAGTTACTCAGAAAATCGGCCTGAATGAGATTGTAGTGGAACGCGGGCTGATCGAAAGCATTCACAGAGCTCGGAATGCAGGGTGAAGGGTTCACTGCGCACCAAGCGGAATAAAAGATTGGCCTCGCTAAAAAGAGGCAAAGCCAGAGTAAACTTGGCCATAGAAGCGGTGATAAGAGCAGTTTTATTGAGCTTTTTTTCATTTCCCTTGTCAGAGTGTAACTTGCCCTTTATGTTAAATGAACGAAAAAAATTAACAAGTGCGGAACCCGGCTGAAGAGTGGTCGAGTTTGAACCCGTACTTTTGAAAGGATTGATCATTATGTGGAATTTAAAAGTGGGCCAAGCAGCGCCAGATTTCAAAGCACCAGCATATGTTGCAGGACAATTTAAAGAAGTAGCGCTTAAAGATTTTAAAGGAAAATGGGTATGTTTGTTTTTCTATCCACTCGATTTTACTTTCGTATGCCCAACTGAAATTCGTGGTTTTGCTCAACTTGAAAAACAATTTGCAGAATCAAATTGTCAAATCATTGCGGCATCTACTGATAGCCAGCATTCACACAAAGCTTGGTTTGAAAAAGATCTTCCAGAAGTAAAGTTTCCAGTGCTTGCAGATACCAATCATTCAGTGTCACGCAACTATGGCGTATTGATGGAAAACGAAGGCATCGCCCTTCGCGGAACTTTCTTGATTGATCCAAACGGAATCCTTCAACAAATGACTGTGAATGCCTTAGGTGTTGGACGTTCGGTAGATGAAACTCTCCGCACCCTACAAGCACTTCAAACTGGCGAGCTTTGCCCTGTAAACTGGAAACCAGGCCAAGCAACTTTATCTAAAAAATAATTCATTCTCAAACTTAAAGCCCTGAAAGGACTTAAAAATAAATGGCAACTCCAACGACTACTACCACTCCAAAAGCAAAACTCGGACGCAGAACACTTCGTAAGCTCGGTCGCGCAAAACGCAAAGCAAAGCTTCAAGCAAGTAAAGAAGTTGCAGGAGTGTATTTTGCAGCAAAATCTAAACGTGCCACTGATAAAAAAGTAGCGTTTAGAAAGAAAAAATCAGCGAAGAAGTAGAATCACGTGAGGTGATTCTGCGGGTAGCGGACCATGCCCATATGATGGGCATTTCCGACAGGACGTCAGAAATAGGGAGCAATCCTGATACGTGACTGCGTGCAGACCATTTCTTGGTGACGCTTTAATTGAAAAAATCGAAAAGCCCGTTTCCAGTTTTTGGAACGGGCTTTTCAATTGATGACGGCCGCCGTGTAGGCCAACGGGCCCGAGCTATGCTATGAAAAAACGCTTAACTGTCTTGTTTTGAAGAACCCACTGCGTATGAGGTGTCGTGGGGATAGATTTAACGATCGTCCACAATTCTTGTGTTTGATAGAACTCATCTTTTCCTGGTTCTTTGTGTTCTACGTACATTCCTTGCACGAAGACTTGGAAAGATAATTGTCGTTCACTCACTTGATATTCTCGGATCTCGATTCGATCGACATTGGATCGTTTTGGATGAGTGCTGATAAAGAGCGTTTCAATAAATTCCTTTAAGTTTGATAATTCGAATGATTCGTCCACACTTCTGATGGCAGCCATGTCGAGTTGGATAGGGGGTTGCCTGAAGTAAGACTCATCATCTCCAGGCTCTATGCCAAATAAACTCAGGTCTCTCTCCAAAGGCGTAGGTAATTTTGTTTTCATTCGAATGAGACTGAAAACAATAAGGACAAAAAACAGAAAAACCCGTCCGGTGGGGCTGTAGATTAAGTCATACCAGCGATATTGCGTGTCAAAAACATCTAATATCTGACGACTCGTATTGACATTGTCATCGTTGATGAGATTCAAAAAAAATAACATTAAAAAATGTTAACACGCTATTTGCCGAGCCTAGCTTTTTTTATGAGTGCTAATTGCATTCTCAAGTTTTTACGCTTAAATCAGAACTATGAATATATTAATCACAGGTTCAAGTCGGGGAATAGGTCGCG
>CAIMWN010000047.1 GCA_903845155.1 Oligoflexia bacterium | reverse complement strand
CCATGACGATCATCACGTCCATGAACAGCGTTAGGGTCATTGTTAACCCGATAGAAATCGGAGTTATTATTTTTAATCATCATGCCACCAAACAACCATGAAGTCAGACTTGCACCCATCGATGCGATTCCATTTGGCATCGTGTACGCTCGGTTCATTGCAGCTTTCTTTTCCATCTCATATTTTCTATCGAGTTGTTTTTGAACTTCTGAAATTGCCTTACCGTCTGCAACTGCTTTCATATCAAGAATAATTCTATACATGGGACGCTTGAACGCCTCCTCCATAATGTCTAGATTTCTTTTATTGATCACTTGCGCAGTACTTAAATCAATATCCACATTCATTCCGTTCAGGGAAATCATTTTCTCGAGCAAATGCTTTTGGGCAATCGCAAGGATATCCTGTTGATGGGAATCCATGTTTTCCTTCTTTTTGATCCGAGCAGAAAAATCATAATCAATGATGGTCGAAAGACGATTATTTAAATAGGTATCTCTTTCATAAAGAAGATCGAATTCATCAAATAGGGTTGAAATCACTTTATTGGCAGCCACTTTCGATTGCGCAATATATGAAGCCCTTTCTTCCTTATCTGTTGCTTTCGCAAGCTTCTTGCCTACCTTTCTCAAATCATCATAGGACGCTAAGAATTTTGCGATTTTTCCTTTCGTTTCAATTACAGTTGAAAGTAGAATCAAATCCAAACTATCATCGTCTTTGTTAAGCCTGTTTTCAAAACGAGTGAGGTAGTCGGCTATGTTTTTGAATGCTTTTCTTACGGTAAGATTGCTGCCGGTGAGCGTTTGATTCACTAAATCTTGGTTATCGAGAACGAGGCGCTTTCTAAAAAACGCACTCGCTTTCAAGGTCGCACTATCAATCACATTTTGCATTCTGGTTTGAATAGTCAAAGCTAACTTTTCAGGATCATCAAAAGCTTTAATAAATGTTCCACCATTACTCCGTGTCATCCAATCATCCCACGCTTGTTTCATTGGATTGTCTCTACTTTGAACGCATTCAGGTGGAATGGTATCGAGTCCGATTAAGTAGAACGGCAATAAATCTGAGTTCACGGTATTGGTGAAAAAATCGCCCACCATTGCGTTAGTGACATTGGTGAGAGCTTTTTTGAGCTGATTCTTTTTTGACGTGAGATCTGGCTGTTCTTTCATTACACTCAAGTCTTCATTGAACTGACCAGACATCGTATTAATCGATTTCGTAAGATCGGTCACATTTTGCCATACCGTATTTTTAAAAGTGGCATCGGTAGAAAGTTTTGGAGTAGTACCGAATTGAACCTGTTGGATCCAATTTGAAATCAGGGGCAATTCACGAGCTAAAACATAATAACCTTCGAGTGGATTATCGTAGTTTGGGTCACTTTGCTTGAGTGCATTTTGTTTTGCAGCGTCCGCATATTGGCGATTCCGTTCTCTCAAGAAATATTCGCGCATGTCTTCTGCATTATCGGTATCACAATAATTTTTAGCCGTACTTTCCAATAAGCAAGAAATGGAATTCCAAAATTCTGTCTCGTCTAACTTACTGAGCACTTTTGTAAATTGTTGTTCTCTGACCATATTAGAAAATGCTGAAATCGCATTGCCAAGACTTTCGCCGATTCCATTTCCTGCAGAGCTGAATGCTGCCGCAACCTTCACTGCGCCTGAGAGAATCATCATCCCCTGCTGAGGATGCCCCATCAAACAACGATCATACTGAGGGAGGGTTTCCATTACACGCGTCGCAAGATCGAGACCTTTTCTGGCCGGTTCGGAAAACTTAGCAAAAATCGCACCGATATCGATATTAGTCGGAGGACTGTTTGAAGATACGGGTGTGGCGCGGATCTTGGAACTAATACGAGCCGCTTCCATGGTTCTTTGAACCAAGAGGCTCGATGCACCTTCATTAATTTTGCCCCCTGCCATGATCCCGCTTTTTAGCGCCGTCATTTCTGCAGGAATCGTTTCCATTCTATCTTGCTGTTGACTGGTGTCAGGCCCAGCCGAGAGTTGGTACTGCGCAGATTCCAAATCCTTCGCGACCATGTCGATGCCCTTGCAATCAGGGTTGTTTTTAATCTGTTCAATCGCTGCAGCGATGGATGCCGACTGCTGAAGTGCCATCTGCGTCCATGACCCTTGGGTCGGGCAACTGCCTCCGAAGGAGTAAACACCAGCCTGAGCAGCGGTATTTTGGAGTGCTAGAGTGAGAGCGAGTGAATACACAACTTTTCGATTCATCATAGTACGGGTTTTATATACTAAATAAATTTAATTGACAATCAAATCTTTGCGCTTTGAGTCATCACTGCATTTCTTCGAGCTAAAACACTAAAAATTCACCATAGTTACCGCGAAAAGCACTTGCGGTACCACGGGCTTTGCCCTAATTTGGAGGAGTGAAAAATACAATCATTACCGTATTGGCCTTTTTAATCGGATTGCTGCTCTTTTGGAACACTTCACTCCGATCACGCCTGAGCAACTCAGGGACCATCACCACTCCGACAGTTGAAAACACACCGACCGCTTCGCCGAACGCCACTACACCAACTCCAGCCGCTCAAGCAGCAATCGGCACCAACAGCGCCAGTCCTTCACCCACTCAGACCAAGGCGGATATTATTCATGAACTTATTGAAGATGAACAAACCTTAAAACAGCAGATCACTGATGCGGCTGAGCCGGCCATTGCTCAACAAATCGCAGAAACCAGGTCAGAGTTGGTCGTTTTACAGAACCAGCTCAAGGAATATCAAAGCGCACAGAGTTCTGTGCAAAAAACGGCGAGCATGAGAATGCACCTCCAACAGTCACTTGCAGCTCAAACGATTGCCCACCTTCAAGCGCGAGAACGGGCACTCGAACGACAAGAGCGCGTAGCCCAACGGACGCTTTACGAATTATCACTCAATGCTACCTATACCGATCAACCCAATCAGGAAGCTCAAATTCAAAACTCTATTCAAAAAACAGAGGATGAGATTGCTGCCATTGATTCAAACTTAGAAAATTTGAATGAGCAAAGCTACAACGATACTGCAGCGCTCGGTAATGAGGCGATTAATTCTCAAAACAATTTTCAAATCATGAAGAGTTCAACAGAATCACAGATTGCATTCCTGAAGGAGCAGCTCGTGAATCTGAATCAAGCAAAAACGGATGCTCAGAAAACAATGAAGGCTTTACGGAACGAGCTGCTGGATGTGCAGAAAAAATTAAAAGCGGCTCAGCAAGCGAAATAGAGAATGAATTAACGACTTGCATCCACTACTACAGGATGAATAGAACAAACTTTATGACCAAAGAAATCTTCAGCGCTTAAATAATAGGTTCCAGCCTGTGAAATCTTAAAGTCGTGAAATAGAGCAAGACCATTCACCGCATTAGTAGCGATAATACCATCATAGGTGAATACGCCTTTGCAATTGGAACTGGAATACAACTTAAATACAATCAAATCATTAAAATCTTTATTACGACTCCCCAACTCATCAACAGCCTCTACCTGAGGCTGTGTAGCGAAAAGCTCATCAGTTTTGCTCGTGGCATTTGGCTCGACAATAAATTTTAGACTACCGTGAATGGATGCATGACTCGAAGGTGCAGTGAAGAGTGATAAGAGTAGAGCGACGCAACTTATATTTATTTTATTCATTTTCATTTCGGAAATGATACATTACTTGAGCACATTAATCAAGTGAACAAAGACTTGCAAATCATCTTCATCCGCCCAATCTGTGAATGGTTTTCATTTAATTTCGAGGCTAAAATCTACGAACACCCTACATCAGGCCCATGAACATCATCACGGTTAACGATAATTCTTCAGACTCATGGCCATGTTCTTTTCTAGATCTTTGATTTGCTGGAGCGATGCTTCCTTATCCGCTTTTAGCTTTTCTTCTGTTTTAGGTATCTGATCTTCTTTGTCTTGAAGTGCAAGTTTCGCCTTCTGTAATTGGATTGGATATAAGGCAATCTTGTCCTTCAGCGCTTTTATCAAATCTCTTAACTCTTTTTTACGAGCCTTGAGTTCGAGCGCGGTATAGACATCGCCACCACCTTGAGGATGAGCCAGGTTGTCTTTGGCATCATTGAGCGATTGAAGATTGGTCTCGTTGTCTTTGGCCATTTGAGAGATGTGATCTGCATCTTGGACCAGTGACGATTTTGTTTCCTTCAATGCGTTTTCTCGGTCAGTGATACTAGCGGTAATCTTTGCAATTTCACTTTGAATATCAGTCGGAAATTGGTTAATTTCACGAACATCGGTGCCACTCACGTCGGCCACATACCAAAGGCGCCCGGTTCCTGCTCCCGGTTTGATTTGCTTCCAAAATTCTCCATCCCGATAAACATCAACTTGTGCATCAGCGTCGACGAAACGAATTCCTTGGTCTTGATATTGATAGACGAGGAAAGAATAATTTCCTGCAAGTTTAGTATTTCCTCCTTGTAGATTCACAATGGTCGTCTCACGACCATTATTGCCGGTATCATCCCGATCAAGCGATGCTCCACCGCTGAGCGGAATAGATGCATCATTTAAAGTTTTGTAATAGAGGTGCATATCATTGGGGAAAAATAGCTGTGAGTCTAAATCCCATTGACGCTCATTCCAAGTAAGAATAAATACGATTCTGCTTTTTGTATAGGAACGGGGAACCAGATTGAAATTTTGATGGAACACATCCTTTCCAGGCGCTGGAAGCGGATCAATATTCCTCGGGTGATCAATGTAGATATTTCCGGGAGTGGAAATACGAAGAACTCGAGCGGTCTCAGGCACTTCGGTAATGAGATAGTAGCCGTTTTGGTCACTCGTAGCGTGGTATCGCTCTTTGCCTCCATCCACCCATATCATTGCTCCTGCAATAGGAGTTTTACTCACAATGTCCATTACTCGACCAGAAACATCGCTTCGAGAATAAGGCACAATGACATTTTTAACATTATGTTCATAAGCGGTGATGTGATCCAGGGGTTCTGAGTTACTGAGATAAATCCTCTCCGCGTCAGGCAAGACGGTAATTGTTTTCGTGGTGACCGGAATATCCTTACATTCAAAATCTCCATTTTTATCAGTAATGATTGTGCACACAGCTCCATTATCCAGTTGAACAGTCATTCCACTTAATGCGCGCCCGTTCGGGATAGTGACTTTACCCGTCAACACAGTGAGACGAGGAACCATGCTTAAGTTTACTGAATTGTTGTCATGCTCTGGATCGAGGTCAACGGTTAAGGCGCCGTCGTCGTGACCACGAGTGGGATCGTGACTCATGACTTTGGTGAGGGAGGCAGGGACATTCTTAATTTCATAAGACCCATCAGTCGTCGTGTCAGCATAGAGTTTGGTTTCAAATCCAACAAAGGCAACCCGAATTCCCTTCAAACCACTCCCGTATTTGGGATGAAAAGTCTCACTCACCTTTCCGCGAACGGTAACTCGTCTTGGCTCAAGATAAAAATCAGGCTGACTGGCGACCTCGGCAACCTTCAATTCTGTAATCGGTCCACTCCCATCCTGATATTTGGAATGCACTCCATCCACTTCCATTTTCAAACCGCGATGAGGAACAGTTTGAAATAAGTAATTTCCACTTGCATCCGTCAGCACACTTTGTCGGCCAAAAATACTTTGAATAGAAGCATGAGCATTAACAACTGGAAGCTTAGTATACTGATCAAGAATGCGGCCGCGAATCCCACCGCCGACTTCAATTTCTCGACCGATGACTTTGTTCTTTAATGCATAATAACTGTCATCAATCTGAGTCCTTTTTCCCTTGTATCTGAAAAGCGTAAACCGTTTAAAGCCAACTTGATGAATGTTTTTAGTCCCCGTTAATACATTGCAATGATTAGTGATCGCCTTGAGCGCTCTCATGATCGCGGGATAAGGTATTTTTACTTCATGAAAGCCGGGTGTACCCAGCTTCGTCTTAACTAAAATATGAGGAACCATACAGCGAAGTTTACTGCGTTTTGGGTATTGCCCTCCGACTTCATCTGACTGAATCAACGAATAACCACGGCAACCTACTAACCAAGTATCAGTCAATGTGGAAACATAATTTACTATCTTGACCAAATCCGAAGTCGATACGGGTGAATCAAGCGGTACCTCAGCGATGGTAAAGGGCTCATCAGACGAAAGTCTCACATCCAATACATGGTCGTTCGTGCCATATTTATGATTAACCATGTCCTGATATTTTTTCTCCTCCACGGTGACCTTGTCGAGGAGAGTACTCAAATGGAATTCGTCTGAGGCAAGCTGGGCTTTACTATCTAATGAATGTTGATTTATTTTGCCAAAAAACCGCACCAACTCGTGGCCAGGTTGAGTAAGAGGCGTGGGTTTTTCATTTTGATCATCCTGGGGAATCCAACGTGTCTCAAATTGTTTCTCAAATCGCTCCATCGCCTCTAAGGTTTTCTTATTTTCAATTGCTTCAACCTTTTCCTTGTTCTTTTCAATTCGAGATTCTAGCTTATCTTCGTTTTTCTCCTTTCTCGCGGCCTGTCGCCGAACTCGATTTTCATGATAGCGCGTGCTTTTTACTTCCCCTATTTCAGCTCGCGTTGTAGCGGTGTGGGTATTTAGATTTCGATCATCCCTGAGTGAGCCCTCCCGTGCGAGCGCCTTTACCGGAAAGGTACAGTCTAACAACCGAAGAACCTGATAATGATACCCCGACGCATACGGGTAACTGAGCTTATACGCAGAGATGAAAAAAGTGGGAGAACCATTTTGCTGAAATGCCGCTGACTTCTCTTCGTCGGTAAGCTTTACACCACACTCAATTCCGGATGGATAGGCCTTATAACGAGCGGTAAGATAGCGTTGAATGTCGGGACAAATCTCCTCATACCCTTCGATCCGCAACGTCTTAAAACCATAAGGACCATAAGGCGGACTCGCTTGATAGCCCGCTCTCAAAAAGGCATCAATTCGAGGAAGCTCTTTTTCTTGAAATTTTTTCCATTCGGGAGCATTTGGTTTTAAAAGCTGGAACGCAACTGGATTGATCAAATCGCTCCAAACACCATCTTGATCGAACATTACCAATGGAATGCTCATCTTACGCAGATGGTTTTCAACAGTGGTTCGCTCTTCTAATGGTTCATACTCGGACCGAATGGGAGCACTTAAATCAAATCGACAATCAATGGGCCAATCTTGGTTAGTACTCGTCAGATATTTGCGCACCAAAGAAACGGCAGTATGAGTGTCATTCTCTGTCCACGTAGATCTTTGTCTTAAGCGCTGCAGTGAAGGAAGTTATGTGAGATCCGTAGGTGTGGGATTTTCCTGCGCATGAGCAGGAGGAATGCCATCCAAAGAGAGAACGGAGAGCAGAGCGAACAGGGAAAAAAAACTAGCTCGTTTCAACATCAGCGAACAATACAATGTGCTCACAAATTTTGCGACTAGATTATTACATTAAGGCTATTTAGCACATCAATAAATAGTTTTTATGTAATTAATCAACTCAATTACTTAATATGACGCTTATAACTTAATGGGTTTGATGATGTGCTCACAATCCCAAAGCATATAATTGTAACTGTTCGGAATATAATCCGTCGACGGGGCATCCTTCGCTTGTCGCGTGTGATAATGAAAATTCCAATAGCCAGGGTCGTGCTTCGCATTCACATCTTCACCCATGCGAAATTCGCCCTGAACCCCTTCTTCTTTTAATAAATTGGCGAGATTATTTGCATTCCAAAAACCAAAATCACCGCCACCTGCATCCATGAATAATTTTCCATAAAGTTTTTTATGATGAATCTTAATCAGGGAAAATGGATCGAGTCCTTGAAAATCACGGAGTGTGCCAAATACGTCTGGAAAATCTTTGGTTGCTTCCTCAAAGGTTCTCACTATGGGGCTATGGGCGACGGTAGAACCCCAAATGCCGGGTTGCCGGAGCTGTTCGCGTATGGCTGATGTTCCACCCATAGAAATTCCTGCGATCTGACGTGCCTCAACGAGATCAATGAGAGAGTATTTACTTTGCGCATCGGCAATCAGCGTCTTTGATAGAAAATCACCCATGTTCTTGCCGTTCTGAGCCCCATTTGCCCAGTACGTAGTATTGCCACCTTCAGGCGCAACAATGACATAGGGATTTCTGCCTTCGTCTACTAACTGATCCAGCAGACCGCACATGCCAAAATCATTCAGCCAGTAACGATTTCCACCCAATCCATGCAAAAAATATTGGGTACTATAATGCCGTTCCCGTGAGTACCCTTTTGGCAAAAAAACAAAATAATGAATGACCTCACCCCAAGGCGCAATCACCGTTTCTTCCACCGTTTCGCAATGGGAAAGTCCATTCGCTTCGCTGCTCAATGTGAACAGAATCCCAACGAGTAGCAGAATAAAGTTGTGCTTGGACCATTCTATAAAATACATACTTTTGGAATATTCCTAATCTGTGCGGAGTGTATAATTTACGACCAATTAAATCAAGTACTATATAATTACGAGTGAGTTCACTTGGGTAAATTACATATATTTAGTTGAATACTCCTGGGGCACTGAAATAAAGATGATATCAAAAATCGCCCCCTCACCTCACATGATTTAAAACCCTTGTATGAAAGTGATATCTTACCAAGGCATCGAGTACCTGACGCAGCAACTCTTACAGCTTAAACCCCGCCGCCTCAGAATCCTTCTTAAAAGTAAGAACCGTATCCAAACTTAAATCAGCCAGTGATTTAAAAGAGCCTTCGAGTTTAGCAAGCACATCAAAAGGAACCGTAATGATTTTACAGCCACATTGCTCGGCTTGAAGAATATTGTACACTTCGCGAGTCGATGCCCAAAGGCACTCAATTTGATCACCGTACTCGGCGCAAACTTGAGCCGCAGCAGTCAAGGTAGGAACTGGGTCATGGCCTAAGTCAGCCGCACGCCCTGCAAATACCGATACAATAGATGGAGCACCATTGCGGAGTGCTTGGCAAGCTTCCACGACTTGTTCAACGGTGTAGATCGCAGTGACATTCAGTTTAATCCCAATTTGAGTGAGTGTTTTAACCAAAGGAATGGCCGACTCACCTTTACTGTTTTGGATTGGAATTTTTACGTAAATATTCTTACCCCAAGTTGCTATTTCACGGGCTTGTTTTTCCATGGTGACGAAATCATCTGCAAACACTTCAAATGAAATGGGCTTCTCTTTAATATGCGTGAGAATGTCTTTACAGAACTCACGATAATCACTGATGCCCGCTTTTTTCATCAACGATGGATTGGTAGTCATCCCACTCACGAGTGGATTTTGATTCATCTTCAAAAGCGAATCTTTTTCTGCACCATCTGAAAAAATTTTAATTTTGTACTGACGTTTTGATTTCATTTGTTTCACCTTTGATATCGCATTTCATATTGTTTAATTTAAAGTCACCAGTCGAACATGAGCTTTTTTGAGCGCTTGCTTGCTCAGAATAGGCATTTACTTTGTACTGATAAGCGGCGCGAACGTCCATTTCTTTATATTGGCCATCCACTTTTCTACGAAGTGAACTACGGCCTTCAAATGCAAACATTTCACCGGTTTTAGGTTTCACGTAAAAATACATCGGATTAATTAGTGCCTTAATGACGAAGTTAGCAGGCTCCATTTTCATTACTAAAATATCTTCACCATCGAGCCCCTTTTCAACGCGCTCTCTTTTCATATTGAAATGGAACGATTCTTTACGATCGAGCACCGCAACATTCAGCTGAACATCCTCACCTTTCATCAGCGAAGGAAAGAACGGGCGAACATAAGCCATCACGGTTGAAGGTACGACTAAATTCTCTTCAAGCTTCTCTTCCGATTTTTTAACCACACCTTCTTTGTCAGTGACCGAATAAAACACTTTGCCATTGATAACTTCAAGTTCGGATTTTTTACCGAGCGCCCTATTTTCAATGATCGCTTTTCTGACGTGGCCATTCTTTTCCCACGACTGCTCTAATACCTGATCTCCCTCAGGACCGCTGAACGCGCATTTTGAATAAACTTCTCCATTCTCCTCTCTCACCGATTCCACATGATAATGACCGTAAGAGGCTTCCTGACACTTTACTCCTTTGAATAAATCCTTACATGCACCCGGAAACGAATCCTGAGGATAAATATTGCCATTCATTTCAAGAAGTACATTGCTCACAGCCGGCGCACTCACCACCGCTTTAACCGGTGTTGCTGCCAAAGCATGTGCATTCATGAATGCGAGAAAGGGAAGAAGCTTTAAAATTAGAACTAATTTTCTCATGGAAGATAGTTTAGTAAGGTTTAAGGGGTTTTGAAAAGTAATTAACCCGAAGTTTTGACCTCAACAACGCTTTCTGCGGCGCAGCAGCGTCATTTTTCTATATTGGAAGGGTTTTTTCATCCAGATCAGGAAGGAGAAACACTTTCTCGAATACCTTCCCCTTCATGTTTTTCATCATGATTTGAATGGGGAAGTGAGTCACCTCACCCACTACAGCAGGCTCTAGATGGTCAGTAAGGGCTACGCGTGAAGAAAGCATCGCAAAGTTACTGATGTTTTCTGGAGTTTCATTCCCACCTACCACTACAAACAATAATTCAAGATCAGCAGCACTAGAATCCTTAAAGAAATACGACACTTCTTGAGTCGTACCACCTTCCGCCTTCATACTCGTTTCAATCTTTTTGATGATCTCATTCCTAAATGCATCTGATCCAAACGGGATTCGGTAGCGTAAGGTTTTACCCGCCAGCGCCTGCGTAGAGTTTGGTTCCGTTGCACTCAATGCTTTAGAAAACGAATTCCGATCTGCTTCGTTAGAGCAAAAAGTTCCCGGTTGTGACCAAGATCTGCAGACCCAAAACACATGAAGTGCTTCATTGACGGGGATCAGCTGATGTTCAGGACTCACTCTCTCCTCAGCCTTTCCAGCTTGAATAAACTCGCAAGACGGATTCTTTACCGGCGCACTCTGAAACCTGAGCGTACGGAAGAATTCTTTCTGGAGCATAACCGGAAAATCATCCCGTGAAATCAGAATGATTTCTTTGGGGTTCCATTTTCTTACTTTGTACGAACCAGAAGAAATCCAATCTTTAGTGATCTTTTCGCCCTTTTGCAAACGCGCCAAAATACCCGGGTGAATCACACCCGTAAAAGGATGAGAAAGCAGTGCAACCGTAGAGAAGCCAGTGAAGGTATATACGAGAGTCTTCGCATCGGGAGCCGTGATTTTACTCTCAAGCCAGTTCTTCCACTCACCATTCCAGGTGAGCATTTTCATCTTACTCTTAATCCAGTCGCTCGATGCCACAAAATGCTCAGCCAAAATGGGCGATCCATCTGAATAGGTGAGCCCCTCTTTGAGGGTGACGGTAAAAGTATTGGTTTTCTCATCCCAGTGTGAATCTTTTGCCAAAAATGGCGGAAAAGCATCGTGGGTAGTGGCGGTTTCCCAGGTAGGAATAAAGAGCGTGCCGATAATACCCTGCTCAGGGCCCATATCTGGCGATGAATACGCATCTAAAGGAGAAGCAGTGGCGGGAAGCTCATAAATCCAAACGTTTTTGACTTCTTCTACTACAAAGGTTTTTTTGGAAAACAAGAAGGCAGCGATATTGACGCCAAACGCTAAACCAAAAACGAGGAACGCTAATTTTGTTTTAGACATAGAATCCGTGTTACACTTGATTTCGTTCACATGCAACTTGAAGAATATTTAAAACACGGAAGTTACTTTTCTCTCGGACACTTGCCCACTGAAGGCTTTCATCCACTTACGCAGAATCTCTCTGATGAGGTTTCAAATGACCTGCCTCGGGCCATCCAAATTATTCAACAGATTGATCTCGAGGCCATTTCGTTCATCAAAACTGAAATGAAGGCTATGGAGTCACTGCGCGAGGCCATTCAAACCACAATGGCAAGCGGTAATCGCGTCTTCTTGTCCGGGTGCGGGGCTACGGGTCGCTTAGCCTTGGCATTGGAAACCACTTATAGAAAAGTTCACCAGGGCACTCCGCAAGAAAAATCAGTCCAAGCGCTGATGGCGGGCGGAGATTTCGCGCTCGTAAAATCGGTCGAGAATTTTGAAGACTTCCCCGAATATGGCGAACACCATCTCCGCGATTTAGGCTTCAAAGAAGGTGACCTTCTAATTGCAATCACTGAAGGGGGTGAAACACCTTATGTAATCGGAACTGTTCATGGTGCGCTTCAAACTTCAAAGGTGGATCCTTGGTTTGTGTACTGCAATCCCCGTGAACTTCTCTGTAAAACAGTGGAGCGCAGTCGAGAAGTCATCGAAAACAGCAGAGTGAATTCGCTTTGCCTTGCTGTGGGGCCAATGGCTCTTTCTGGCAGCACTCGACTACAAGCTGCGACCGTTCAAATGTTGGCCGTAGGCGCCGCCCTGCTTTGTGCAAATATAACAGAGATGACGGATCTCATTGATCAGTTTTTGGACGCCTATTCAAAATTAGATTTACCTCCCTTTCTCATTCCTATGATTGAGTGGGAGAGCAATTGCTACCTCGAAGGCGAAACGGTATTGTACCAAACCGAATCTTACCCCATCGCAGTACTGACCGACACCACTGAGCGCTCCCCCACCTTCAGCCTCACGCCCTTTGAAAAATCCAATGAAACTCGCGGTCCCTACTCGCTCTGTTACTTAAGCATTCCGAGCGCAAGTACCGCTCTCGATTCATGGAAACGCATTCTCAATCGTGCGCCCATCGGTCTTGAATGGGATGAACTCAGAGGTCGACTCGGATTTCAGTCCATTTTGGATTTCAATTTTGGAGTGGATGCACTCACAACACGAGCAAAGCGAGTTGCACCCCAGAAACAAAATATCATCTCAATCGATCGGGTCGAAAATGAAAACTTGATTCAGGCAACGACTCATTTATTTACTACATCACTCCATTGCTCACTGATTCAACAGCCACTGCTTGAGCAGGTACTAATTAAAGTACTTCTCAATACACTTTCACTGATGGTGATGGGTAGGTTGAGTCGCTACGAAGGTAATGTGATGACTTGGGTGCGTGCCAGCAATGGCAAGCTCATTGATCGCACGCTTCGCTATGTGGAATACCTTATTACCAAACGTGGATTAAAACCGATTCCTCGTGACGAGCTCATTAAAGAGATCTTCCTGCTTCAGCCGATTTTGAAGCCCGATGAAGCGATGATTCTTAAAATCCTTGCTGATCTGGAGTTTTAATCTACTACCCGATGACATTCGCCTAGTGAATTAAACGAAATTCATTTCAGACGGACACGATTCAATGCCACCTTTAATATCTAAACACAGTGTATAAACTAAGAACTCCGTGATATAAGTATTGAATCAAAAACTTAGAGTTTTTTAACCTAATTTTATACTATCAAAACAAGCGAGGAATAGGTCATGAATTACATCAACGATCGGTTAGTGAAAATGATCAGGTTTGCCTTGTCCATGCTTTTTTGCATCACTTTTATTTCGCACGCTCAAGCTGGGGAAATTTGTCTCAGTCCTGACGCTGGTAACGATGCTTTCAAAATTTGTGCACTCGTTCAACTAGGCGAAAAAGGAGATCAAGGGCAAAAATTTGTAATCCATGGTTTCTCAAATTATGGGTATACGGAATATTGGGATGAAAGCGACCGAGATATTTCAGCCTTTAAAGAATTTGTTAAATTTGGAATTCTTAAGGAACATTTCTATTATTACCATGAACCAAGAAGGCTCGGTGCGCATGAGTTATGTGAAATATTCGGCAAGGCTCAACTGAACCAATTTGCCTCCTTTTCAGCAGACCATTCTCAGGGACGGGCCATGGAGTACGATAAGAAAAACCCCATCTTTCATAGCTGGAACCACAATCCACACAGACCGAGTGTAGCAAAACAACTTAATAATTATTTTTGGAAGGCTTTTGAGAATCATACTGAATCTAAGCGATTAAGGTCAGTTTCCTGTGTCGCTCACTGATTAAGTTCAGTCGATTTTTTTGCCGCTCGCGCCTTACGAAAGCGAACTTCAAAGCAGGTATTGGCAACATTATCGATTTTTGAAATCTGAAACATCCTGATGCTCTCGTCATTCACCTTGAATGTTCCTCTGACAATACTGGGATGCTCATTGCTCAGAGTGTCTCACTGCGCTCCGCTCTAGACAAATGCAACCTCAAGGTCTTACACAAATCCCTTAAATATCAATAGGTTTGTTAATATGTAAAAAATGATTCTCCGGCCCATTTTTCCCTCAATCAATTTAATGACGATGTCGATAAGAGTAATGAGGAGTTCAACATGACCAAACTACGATTTTTCATCGCTCTCACGATTATCAGCTTTTCATTTTTATGGTCGGTGACCAGCAGAGCGGCTAAAACCGAAACTCTAAGCCCCCTCGTAAAACAAGTCCGGAATAATTAATTTGAAACGAAGGCTTACCACCAAAGAAGGCTGTCGCTTTTTGATCCGCAGTTTTCTGGTAATGATACTCGGCCTCGTAAGCGAGTGCCAGGTGACGAAAAATTCCAATATCGCCCTGTAGAACTAAAGCACTGCACAGATCGGTAGAACTATAGGTCACCACCCCCGGACCCGCGCCACCGGTTTGAGTCACGGTAGTTTGATTATTAATGGTAGCGAGTGCCAATCCCACATAGGCCCCAATCCCTAAACGAAATCGCTCAGATGTGAATGGCGAATATACTGCACCAAGCATCATCGGTAGCGATGATTCCGTGAAGCTTTGCATATTAGGGCTTGCCGCAGTCCCGATGTTGCGAGCAGTACCCGTGAAAGAATACATTTCAATTCGCGCAGCCCACATGAACGATGAGCTTGAACCGTATTGAATTTCAAACGTTTCTCCGGTTCCTGAATTAAGATCGCTTGAGTTTGCGGTATAAACAGTGAGCAAATCTCCGTAACTAAACGTTTGGATTCCATACATCGCAATGAAACGAAATCGTTCACTAAATGGAATATCCGCTTTTTTCAAATTTTTTCTGTCTGAGTAAGAGTCTCGCTTTGTTTTTTTGGCAGGTGCAGGAACTTCTGAAGGTGTCGCCACCACGCCGTCACTTGCCCCTGGGGTAGCACTTGGGTTTGCAGTCGCCGCCACTTCCCCCACCAAAACATCATTCCCTGAAATCCAACCAATGGTACCCGACTTTGTTCTCACTTTAAAAAAACCTTCAGTAGGCTTATTACTCACCGCCACTGACTCATCTTTCTTAATGGTTTGTAAGGGGCGTGATTTTCCTTGTGGGAACTCATAGACTGTAGCTTCATCGACAATGACTTTCCCTACTTGGGCGGCCAATGACTGACCTCCGGAGACAGCACTGAACAAAAACATCAATATTAAAAAGAGAACGTTCATTCACTCACCACCTTGAGTTCACCGTCGCTAAAGCGTAGCGAAAGCTTTTGGCCCTTTTTTACTTCTTTTGAACTTCGAATTACTTTTTGACCGTCGCCCGCTTGCACCAGCGCATATCCACGAGAGAGTACATTAAGCGGGGAGAGCGCTTGAAGCTTACTTGCATGTCGCTCGAGCGCCATCTGTCTTCGCTCGATGATGAGTTTCATAGCACGTTCGAGAGTCATAGAAAGTTCATCACATTTTTGAATTTTTTCGCGCAGCTGATCTTTAGGGCTTTTCAATTTTGCTGCAAGTGTTTCAAGCGTACGACGCTTCAGCACCAGCTCACGTCTAAGTGATTGCTGTAAACGTTGCTTCAATTGCGAGGAGCGCTCTCTGAGTTCTACCCAATGCTGAGAGAGAATTTCGGCACCCGCCGAGGGCGTGGGAGCACGAAGATCGGCAACAAAGTCAGCGATCGTGAAATCCACTTCATGGCCCACGGCCGAGATCACCGGTATTTCACTTTTAAATATCGTGCGGGCAAGCTCCTCATGATTGAAGCCCCATAAATCTTCCATACTTCCGCCGCCGCGAGTGAGGAGAATGACTTCACCTAGTTTATAATGATTGGCAACTCTGAGCGCTTGAATTAGTTTTGCGGGAGCATCTTCGCCTTGCACGAGTGCAGGCACAATCACCACTTCCACAAAAGGTGCTCGACGTCTGAGTACGGTAAGCGCATCTTTCAGTGCAGCTGCCTGCGGAGAAGTGATGATTACAATTTTTGCGGGGTATTTCGGAATCGGACGTTTTCTCGCCTGATCGAAAAGGCCTTCTTTTTGCAACTTTTCTTTCAATTGATTAAAAGCAAGCTGTAGCGCGCCTGCGCCCACAGGCTCGATCGCATCCACGAGCAGCTGGTAATTACCACGAGGAGCGTAAACAGAAATATTTCCGTGGCAGAGCACTTCAAGGCCATCTTTCAAATCAAAGGTAGCAGTTTTTGCTTTACGGCCCCACCCAAAGGCAGCCGCAGTCATGGTGGCATCATCATCTTTGAGTGAAAAATAAACATGCCCACTCGAAGCCATTTTTAGATTACTGATTTCACCACGAACCCACACTTCGGTAAACTCAGACTCTAGATTCGACTTAATCTTCGCAGTGAGTTCACTTACGGTCAGCGCCTGAGTCGTAAGTGGTAATCCCATTTGTTCACTCATGCTTGATCTTTTTAAAGACCTCAAATGATTTCAAATAGCGAAGGGCCTGCTGTGCTTGATAGTCGTCTTTAGGGTTAAATTGAATCGGCATCATGTCGTTGAAATCATCATCATCACTCATGCTGCTTGAATCTTTTTTACCAGGTTTTGTCTTTTCATTCAGTTTTTCATTAGCTTTGTCTTTGAACTCTTGAATCGAAAACTCATCCTTGTTGGTAGCAGGGTTCACTAAGTGCCCCTTCAGATCACGTTCTCGAGTTGAATCTCGTTTGATTTTTGCTTGGGCGAGCAGTTTTGGATCATACTCATCGAGAAAAATATCGGGTACCACACCCTTCTCTTGAATACTCACGCCGTTAGGGGTGTAGTAGCGAGCAATCGTGAGCTTCAGGCCCATTTCATTGCCGAGATCAATAATGGTTTGAACTGACCCCTTACCAAAAGTGGCGTCACCTAAAATCATCGCGCGATGATGATCCTGAAGTGCTGCAGCCACAATCTCAGCGGCAGACGCAGTACTGCTGTTGACCAGAATCACTAAGGGCAATTCCTTGCGAGCATTACCCTTCTTTGCGGATCGCACTTCTTTTTGAAGAGGATCGCGCCCAATAGTAGAAACCACTACCCCTTCATCAATAAACAAGGAAGCCACATCGACGGCTTGGTCGAGCAATCCACCTGGATTCATTCGTAAATCAAAAATGAGACCTTTTAATTTTTCCTTTTTCTCCAAATGATCAATGGCCGCTTTTACGTCTTTAGCCGCATTTTCATTGAACGAAGCCAAGCGCACATATCCGTAGCCTGGTTCAATTTCTTCAGATTTCACGGAACGAATTTTAATAGTGTCGCGCTTAAGAGTAATGTTCTTAAATTTGGTCCAACCCTTGCGATAAAGTGTCACTACTACCGATGAACCATCTTTTCCGCGCATTTTTACTACTGCTTCAGAAAGCGAATACCCCTTGGTGCTTTCACCATTAATTTTTACAATCTTGTCCCCTGGCAACACTCCCGCTTTCCACGCTGGGGAATCTTCCATGGGAGCGAGCACCGTAAGAACATCGTCTTTAATGGCGACTTCGATTCCCACCCCACCAAATTTTCCGCTCGTGTCTACTTTCATGTCATGAAAAACTTCTGCATCTAAAAAGTTCGAGTGCGGATCGAGAGTCTCGAGCATCCCCTTGATCGCACCGTGCACGAGCGTATCGTTGCGAACTTCATCGACATAATTTTTTTCAACAAATTGGAGCACTTTTTGAAAGAGCTCTAAATTTTTGTACCGATCGTTTTGATTTAAGACGGGAGGCTTCGGTGAAGGTTCTGTAGCTGCAGCGCAGACAGGAGTCGCTGGGGTAAGCGAATACAGGATGATGAAAGACGAGAACAGATGCGAGCACTTAAGTTTCATGAGAGGAGTTCCTTCTCCCCCTATTGTAACCATTTCATGGGGTCAATGGCTACGTTTCGGACGCGAATTTCGAAATAAAGTGGACTCTGACTTTCTACGGTTCCGATATTTTCTGACGCCTTGACGTCATCACCCATTTTTTTAGTGATTGAACTTAACCCCCCATAGATCGTGTACATCGACCTAGGGTGTTCAATAATAAGCACCTTATTTTGCCCCTGAAGCGAACCCGCGTACTGGACCCGACCGTCCATGACACTCATTACCGAAGCATGATCATTGATCGTCAAAATTTCGATACCTTTTTTGAAAATATTGAGGCCAGTAAGCGCATCACGGTGCTGACCGTAAGTCCCCACGAGCTTCCCGCGCAGTGGCCAAACCAGGCTCCGGGCCTTCAACGTGAGCGCTGGAGGAAGCCTGCGTTTTTGATCTTGATCCTTTTCGAGCTTCTGCCTGTTTTGAAATTGAAGAATCAATCGACCAATTTCAACCTCAGAGCCCTTCAGCTTACTGTACTCTTCCAGCTGCTTTAAATGCTCTTCATGCTTTTCATGACTCAGGTCCTGCCTGAGCTTTTGATGAAATTGAATGAGACTCTCTTGTTCCGAAATATCTTGGATGAGACTGGAGATCTGCTGTTTTTCTTGTTCAATGCGGCTTTCAATATCGTCGGCATCGAGTAAATCAGCATTTAAGCTTTCTAATTCCTTCAGCTCTGAAAGGGTGACGCTAGAAAGCACCTGCTTACGCAAGTGGGCTTCGCCTTCACCCTCATCTCCTCGGATAAATTGATCCCGTTGGTAGAGAAGCGGATGAACGAGTTTAGAAAATTTTAGTCGGAGCGAAGTTTGAGTTTCATCAATCCGCTTTTTCACATCTTCTTTACGGGCTTGGAGCTCATCCAGATACTTTTGCAATTCATCCAGGCGTTTTTCAGTGAGGAGTTTTTCCTGGTGCTGCAATTGTGCCAAAGACTTCAAGCGCCCGAGCTGCTCTTGGGCCGATTTTTTCATTTTTTCAGAATCAATCAGCACTTGCTCAATATGCATGCGCTTGCTGCGAATTATTTCTAATTTATCGCTTAATTTTGGGTCCACCTGTTGATTTTTTTCGGCCGCATGAGCGGTATATCCAGCGGTGAACAGGAGCGTTGCCATGAAGACAGTCGAGCGCTTCATTCTTCTGCCGCACTCCCAGAAAAACTGAGAATCACTCCCACAAAAAGAATAGACAAGAACACTAAGAAACAAAGAAGTGAGGGAAGTGACAGCTCTCGGTAAAAGCTGAGCACTCCCAAGAAGGCGTTATCCTTCCAAATCCATTGTCTAAATATCGTCCATTCCAAGAGTGAAACGACTAATGCACCAGTTGCCAAAACCACGAGTGATGCAAAAGCAGGAATTTTAGCTGTCGTCCCACTCACCCCCCAAGCAATCAGGTTTCGGTGAACTTCTTGAAGATCACGCCTTTGAATGCGGTGAAATACCAGGAGTTGAACCAGAACTAAGAAGAGAATGAGCAAAATCGCGATTTTCATTTCAAAAGTCAGATGATGATAAAAGGATAAAAGCCTAGCATGTTGAACTGGACTCACTTCCACCTTATATACTTCGGTAAGTAATTTAATTTTTTCAATCGCTTCATCGGGGAACACGCCTCGAACGACGAGAAGCCTTGGCATCAGCTGAAGCCCTTCATTGCCAATAGATCGAACAGTTTGAATAATGTCTGGCTCTTCGGTCTCCATTTTTTTCAAAACGTCTTCTGTTTTTAAATCTTCCAATACGGCATCCGTACCTTCGAGTGCAGAACGAACCGCATCCGCTGACGTGGTTTCATCTTTCATTTGAACCGTCATGAAACGAGCTTCTTTTGCGTACTTTTCTGTGTGTTGAATTTCGTTTTGAATGGAACCAGCAAACCAGAGTCCCATTAACAATTGGGCAAAAGATAAGGCCAGCAACACCTGAAGAAGCCAAGAGCGTTTAATCGGAAGGAGAGCAAGCTTTAAAAGTAAACGAGGACTCATGGTGTGCGGTCCTCCACTTTAAAGTTTCCATCTTTTAAAATTGCACAGCGTTTACGCAATCGTCTGACCATTTCAAGATCATGGGTTGCCACCAGCACGGCTGTTCCTGAAAGATTAATTTTCACAAAAAGATCCATGAGCTTCCAGGTCATCTCAAAATCCTGTGCGCCCGTAGGCTCATCGGCTATCAAGAGGTCTGACTTTTTACTCAGGGCTCTGAGGATCGCCACTCTTTGCTTCTCACCCCCTGAAAGGATGCTGATTTTTCGATTTAACTTATTTTTAAGGCCCATGAGACCCAAATACCCTTGAATGATGTCGTCGCTGACTCGATCTCCTCTTGGTATCGCCATTTGCGAAATCTCAATGTGGTCGTGAAGCGTGAGATCAGGAATCAAACCCAAGTTTTGGGGAATGAAGGCAATTCGCTTCCGAATGCGCTCTAGGTCTGAATAGCTCGCCGTTTTCAAGTCTAATCCGTGGCAAATCACTTGCCCCTCGGTGGGTTGTTCGAAACTCGCGATGGCGCGAAGGAGCGAACTTTTTCCCGCACCGCTACCACCCAAAATGTAAAGGAAGTCCCCGCGGTTGAGCTCAAAGCTCACCTTTTGCCAAATCGCTTGGCCCGGGGTGTAGGATTTCGATAAATTTTCAACTTTCAGGAGCTGATTTTTCATGGTGTACTTGGTTTAGTCTACTCTATGTGGAAGCCTAAGCTCAATCGACATTTTATCTTTATTCTGATCTGGAACGCGATTTTCCACTCTCTCACCCTGAGTATCTTGCTCTATTGGTCTTTGACTTCCACCCGCGTGCCCGAACTCAGCCGGATGAGCACGATGAATCAGTTCTGGAGTGAAAACCAAATCCTCTTTGCCTCACTTTGCAGCTTGGGGAGTGCATTCTTTTTTAAAGATCACCTCCGCGAACTTTGGAAGCAATACAAACTGGGTAAAGTGAGCTTTTTTTACAACTTCCTTCGCGGGACTTTCTTTGGATTGATCCTGATGATGGGCCTCATCCTCAATCACCGTTATGACTACTTAGGATTCTCGGTTCAGCTTAATCTCAATTTTCTGGCGTCCTATGCTTGGGTATTTAGGTCCTTCTTAATTTTAATTCTAGTCCTCACCAACGAGTTTTTGGTTCGGGTCGTACTGAACGGTACCTGGGTGACTGGGCTTGCAACTTTTCTCTACCTCTACTGGATATGGTTCAATCCTACCCTTCCTGAACTTTTCACCCTTTCCATACTCTTTGCCTTATTTAATCATTTTTGGTCAGCAAGTGGCTTCCTCTCCGCCCTTTTCATTTTGACTCATGCAGTCTTTGGTCTCGCGTTTTTTGAAAATGAGTTTTTAGGACTTCTCCAACTCAAACTCATCAAGGGTGAGGATAGTTTTTACGAAAATCACTATCTTCAAATCACATTAGTATCTTTACTCGTCGCATTTAAACTCATTCCACGGCTAGTATCGAGAATGAAACGAAAGGAAGCAGCATCCGTATGAACACCGCACCCCACTCCCTGAGCGCTTGGAGCTTAATTGAACAGGCAAGCCCGCTCGTAAAATTTATTTTGCTCATGCTTCTCAGTGCATCGGTCCTGACTTGGGCCATTATCATTTTAAAAATAAAGCTCATCAAGACTTCAAAAGCAGGGAATTCATTTTTCTTGGAAATTTTTTGGAATGCGAAATCACTAGAGGAAATCCAGCAACAAGTAGAAACCATCCCTTATTCTCCCATCGCTCACGTTTTTAGCGCCGGCTACAAAGAGCTACGCAAACTTCCAGCGAACGAACGTACGGAGAATGGTACACCTGAAATTTCAAACATCGAACGCGCGCTTAACCGTTCGCATGCGAACGAAGTTGACTTGCTCGAGAAATACATGGAATGGCTCGCCACCACTGCGAGTGCCGCACCCTTTGTTGGCTTATTTGGTACAGTTTGGGGGATCATGAGTTCGTTTCAAAACATTGGGGCAACCGGATCTGCAAGTTTATCGGTGGTTGCACCTGGGATTTCAGAAGCATTGATTGCCACCGCAGTAGGGCTCGCTGCTGCGATTCCAGCAGTCATCGCCTATAATTCACTACTGAATAAAATGAATCGAATCAGCCTCGATATTGAAAGTTTCTCGCAAGACTTTCTGAACATGATACAGCGAAGTTTGCTTTCACATAAAAGAAATGAAAAAGTTCAACCTAACACTCAAGCCCATGATTTAGCGAGTGAGGCACAGGAGTAAGGCGTGAAAGTAGGACAAAAAAAAGGCGGCCGCATTTCACTGTCTGAAATTAACGTGACTCCCCTGGTGGACGTAATGTTGGTTCTCCTCATCGTATTTATGGTTTCAGCACCACTGATGCAACAAGGGGTAGAAGTCAATCTTCCAAAAGCGAACGCAGGAAGCTTGTCTGATGCAGACGAGCCTATTGTCCTCTCGATTCAAAGTAACCAACATATCTCGCTCGACAGTAAAAGTTATTCGATGAGCGCACTTTCTGAAAGACTAGAAGCCTTAGTGATCGCCAAACCTGAATTACAGATTTTGGTGCAGGCTGATCAGGCGGTCAACTATGGCGTAGTGGCCAAAGTGATGGCACTGGTTAAAAAAGCAAAAATTCACCGAGTGGGCTTGGTCACTGCACCTGAGAATTAATTCATGCGAGTGATTCAACCAACTTCCCAGCATGAATTTTTAAAACGGAGTATCCAGATTTCGCTCCTCGCCCATGTGGGAGTCATTGCTTTTCTCATTTTAAAAAGCGTGGTGTTTCCTCAAGAGGCAAAAGTATACATTCCCACACTCCGAGTCGACTTAGTAGCACTCCCCGACCGCAAAAAAACAGACACCCTTCAACCCCTGCCTATTCCTCAAACACCCGAAGCGGCCCCCAAAATAAAACCGGTTGAAAAAAGCAGTAAAATTGAAGTAAAACCGGAAGATAAAGGTGACTATTCAGTCAAAAAGAAAAAGAACGCTAAACAATCCAAAAAAGAACTCGCAGCTCAGCAAAAAATGAAAAATGCCATCGCCCGAATTAAGGCACTCGAGCGGATCAAAGCAATGGATGGCGAAGTAGTAAAAGGCAATCAAATATCAAAAGGTTCATCCCTGAGCGGGGACGCTAAGGCATCGCTCGAAACCACCTACTATGATGTGGTAGTAGAACGCATCCGAAGTTACTGGGAATTACCTCAATGGCTTCAAGACAAAAATCTCTCTGCTAAAGTGTTAATACTCATCAACAGTAAGGGTGAAATGACCTCATACCATTTCATCAAATCTTCCGGAAATGAACAGTTCGACAATGAAGTGAAACGCACGCTTCAGGTATCTTCGCCCTATTCCGTCCCACCAGCCGCTATCGTTTCAGATGTGGCGAATGAAGGCGTAACTCTTGGATTTCCGATTTAAGTTTTTATTTAGTACGACTTCTATTATAAAAATAGAAATGAAACCTATTTTTGGAAGAATACTTACTCATCCGCTTTCCATCACGATTTTAAACTTTGCCATATTGCTACTCGCCTACTCTGCACTGAAGGAAACATGGTTTGCAGAAGAAAGTGATGTGCACCACATCCATGAAGCCGTGGAATTATGGGAAGGCTTTGGGACTATCCTTCTCGGTTTTGGAGTGGCGCTCGAAGAGCGAGGAAGCCTATTAAAAATCTTTGGCTGTACCCCAGACCAAAACCCCAGGATGGAGCATCTATGCCACAACTATGGTGTGTTATTCGTGGTTTTAGGGGTCTTGATTGAAGTACTCGCTTGGCTCATTAAAATTCCAAACTCCGTCCTCAATACCGAGGGGGTTGAATTCGTGCTCCTCCAGATGGGGGCAATTTCAGCCTCTGCGGGAGTATTCCTACAGCTTCGCTTCCAAATTAAACTGTGGAAAAGTCGCTAGCCTCTTAAAGCTTTTTCTTTTTTAGGTGTTTTTGAAATTTTTCCAACAAGATTGCGGCAGTAAAAGGTTTCATCACGTAATCAGTTACGCCCGCTTTCATTGCCTCCATCACATAACTACTTTCACCCTCAGCAGTCACCATAATAAAGGGCAAATCCCTGGTGGACTCAGTGGCCCGCACTCGCTTCAGTAAATCAATACCAGTGCATACTGGCATGTTCCAATCTGAAACGATAAAATCAAATTGAGGAGAAGCGGCTTCGATTGCTGCCCATCCTTCAACGCCATCACCTGCTTCAGTAACATCAGCAATTCCCATTTTCTCGAACTCCATTTTGAGAATTCTTCTCATGCTAGGAGCATCATCTACGATCAAAATTTTCATGTTAAGCTACCTTTTGAAGGTGATCTGTCACCACCTGAAGTTTTGGTACCCTGAACACCATTTTGGTACCTACTCCTAATTCACTTTCAATTTCAATTTTACCATTGAGTGACTCTACCACTTCCCTCAATGCGCCCATTCCCACGCCGCGCCCCGAATAATGGGTGACTTCCATTGCAGTCGAAAACCCTTCGGAAAAAATCAGTTTTATTTTTTCTTCCTTACTCATTTGAGCGACCTGCTCCTCGTTCACTAATCCTTTATGCAAAGCCATCGCTGCAATTCTTGCTGGATCGATCCCGCGACCATCATCTGCAATGCAAATTGCCCAATCGGTAGCACTTTCAGATGCTCCCAACCGTAAAGTTCCCACCGCAGATTTTGCATTTCTCTCTGCTGGAAGTTCAATGCCATGATCAAGCGCATTCCGAATCGCATGACTCAATACCTTTAATACCGGATCAAGTAGCACGTGATCGATGCGTAAATGAGGTGACTCAATATGAACTGCAACCCGCTTTTGTAGTTTCTCCGCGATATCAGTGGCTTGACTTGCAAAAAGTTCAAGAATTTTTCCCGCTTTTTCCATTCGCATTTCACTCGCCCAAGCGCGCAACTTAGGAGTACCTCCCCCTAAAGCAATCAAATGATCGAAATCAGAATCAGTGATCGCATAGGTTCTCACCTCTGTTTTACTATCAAAAGTATTTCCACCAAAAATGGCCTCAAAGTCTTTCAAAAACTCATCAATCTTGGTTCCGATCAAAGCAATATCGCTAGACTCAATTACTTTTTTCTCTTCCACATCATGAACGATACTAGCAATAGCACTGAGCCCAAAACTGGATGAATTCCCTTTAATGGTATGAAGTAGAAATTTAAGCTTTGCCTTCTCGTCGGTTGCTCCTGCAATTAATTCCTGCGACTGCTTCAACATGTCTTTTGCGTCAGCCACAAATTTCGCAAATGCTTCTTTACGGCGTAAAATTTTAAGAAGTGCTGAATTTTTCTTATTTTCTGTTTCAGCTGCTTCTAAAGAAGTAATGTCATTTACTGTAAAAAGAATGGCCATAATTTTAGTGTCTTTACCGCGAATGACACTTCCTTCAAGATTCAATACTCTTCTGATATATTCCGAGCCCTCACCTTGCTCAATGACATGCCTTGCGGGCACCTGTTCAAGCGAAAGATCTTCCGGCAGAATGTCCTCAAACACTTGTTCCACCATCAGGCGGTAATGCCCGGCCATTCGCTCACTCATGCCGAGGAGCTCGGGAAGACTCGCCCCTTCTTTGAAGTTCTGACCAATTAAAGTTTTACACGACTGCGTATACCCTTCCTGAGTAAAACATTGATCGTTGATTAAGAGAAAGCCCGATTTTACGTTTCCATAAATCATCTCAATCGTATCGTTCCGCTTCACTACTTCAGCAGTTTTTTCATCAATCGTGGCCAATAGCACTTTGACTCTGCCCACAATTTTCCAGGTAAATACAAATCCAATCAGCAGCCCCAGTGAAAGACACGCTAAGAGAATTGTTTTAGCCTTTCCTGATAAGGAGGTCGCTCCATTTAAAATTTCTTTGACGTCCAATTGAATAAATTCATTTACATTGGTCATGTCGTCGACGAGTGCGGTTGCACCCGTATCCAAGGTTCCTAAGCTTTGAACAATCTCATCCGGCTGGGCTAATTCCTGATCTAGCTTCACTCCAAACTGATCCCATTTTTGGTCCCAACTTTTAAAATAATCCTCATAAGGTTGTGACTTACTCAGCTCTAATTGTATATCTACCAATTTTTTCACTTTTTTAAGCGACCTGCCCCCTTGAACCAAGAGCGCCTTTTTTTCTTCTTCTTTAGTCGCCGGAAGACCAATGCGCAGTAAACCGCGAGATAGATTTCCGAGTGTGATGGATATATCGTTAAATGCTAACGTAGGCCCCAACGCTCGATCATTCAGCAAATTAATTTGTTGTGAAATTTTACTACTAATCACCACTCCGGTGATTCCGGTAATCATTAACAAGCTTCCGAGCACCGTAGATAGTGCAATTACCTGTTTTAGAATATTCGTACTACCGTCTTTTTTCTGCTTCATTATATTGCATTCCTATTCGCTGTTCTATTATTCCAATATTCCAATATTCCAAACATTAAGATCCTTTCGGCGTATCGACAGAAACGAGAGAAAACTTTAACAATTAAAAATAAAATTAAAGTTTTCCTGAAGAATACCGATGAGAAGCACGACTATTTACATTAACCATAACACCCAGAATTCGTTCAAAGGCGATTATAATCATGTCCAATACAGCTACACCGCTCGAAACCCCTGTCGAAAGTGCAGAAGTCAAAGTCTTTCAATCGCTCAGCCCCTTAATCAGAGATATTGCCAAAGACCGATTGGCACTTCACTCCAAAGCTAATGAGGGAATCATCCTCGCCGAACTTTCTCAAAATAGGGCATCGACCCAAAACGTACTCGCGCATTGGATGGCGATCATTCTCGTTTCTGGAAATGACTTGAAACTCACGTTAAAGGTTCATTACTTCCTAGAAGAAGCGAAAGCATTCGGTGCTAAAGCCGGGGCTACTTCAGATGTCGCTGAGAACGCCGAACGCCTTGCTCACGATTTTATCAAAGAATATTGCAATCTTACTGCAGGGAAATTAAAGCGGGTATTTGAGGATCAAAAATTAAACATCGGCATCAGCTTGCCTTTGATTACACGCGGTTTTGATGAAGTATTTGCAGCCCGCCCTAATTCTATTACTTCATTCGAAGATGCATGGGAGTTTAAACTAGACGACCACTCCATCGTCTGCACTAGTCATTTGGATATCCTTGGACCAAAAGCCCTATTGGAGTTAAGCACCGCAGGAGCATTTGCAGTCAATCAACAAGCCGAAGCAGAAGATGAAGGGGACGTAGAGTTTCTATGAGTACTATCAACCATGATCTACAGGCAACACATCAGATTCTTACCTTGCTTGAACAATCTAAACGTAAATCTGATGAAATTCTCGATCAACTTCCCGGTGTATTTGCCGTCATTTGCACCGGAAAATCCTCTGGCGCAGTCCTGAAAGGAAATGTCGCACTGGCAAACCTTTACGGCATCAACCGAGAACGCGTTTTTAACCAAAACCTTGGAAAACTTTTTCGCCCCGAGACTTGGGAGATTTTCGAAACCTACATTAAGAAAATTAGCGGTTCTCTCGATGTCCCGTCTCTGGAGTTTGAGCTCGCCATTAGAGATGACAACGAAGATAGACCCTACCTTTGGCACCTCACTCGCTTTGCATTGCCAGATCGATCAGGCGATTGCCTAATTAGCGTCATTGGTCGCGATATTAGTGAACTTCGAAAAACGGAACGAAGCTTAGCAGAGATTTTTGCCAATATTCCCATCGGGATCTTTACCATTGGGAAAAACGGTAAGATTGAGGCTAAGTATTCCGCATATCTTGAAGTCATTTTTGGAAGAACTGACATCGCCGGTGGTGACTTACTTTCCCTGATTTTCTCTCAGAACTGGGATGAACTAAAGCCTGCCGCACGCGAATCGGTTTTGGGCATGCAAGATTGCCTCAATGCTCCTTCGATGATTTTTGAAGTTCATAAAGGCCAATTTCCCGAAGACGTTCGGTATACCTTCAACACCGGCGGTGAAATAGTGGAACGCTATTTGGGTATTCGAATTCACCCTGTGACCACGAACGACATCGTCGAACGCCTCATGGTCATCATAGAAGACAAAACATCAATCGTTCGCGCTCGGCTTCGCGAAGAAAAAATGAGAGAAATGGAGGAGAAAAGTATCTCCATCATTTTACAGCTCAAGCGCTGTTCGCCCGATGTTCTTCCGTTATTGGTAGAGGAAACTGCGTTACTTACTGAGCGACTCCTCACCCAACTGAAAAACCCTAAAGCGCGCGATATCGCAAACACCCTTCATGGCATTAAAGGGAATGCCAGAGTCGCGGGCTTAAATACATTTAAAGAAGATGTTCATCATTTGGAGTCAGTACTCAAAACAGCAAGCGACCCTTTAAATGAAGACCATCTCTCCAGTATTCAGCGCGTGCTTAGTGACTGGACCGAGATTCAACGTCTCTACCAAGCCATCTCGCAAACCAAGGATATCTCTACCCAAGGTGCAGAGGGCGGAATAGCAATTCAGGCTAAAGAAATCGAAGAAATTAAAAAACTCTTTGACCGCTTAATTGAAATCAGAGGACAAGATCAATCATTTCAAAAGGCACTCATTTCAGAACGCATTCAACTCGCCCTTCGCGCATTTTCCTTTATTAAAGCCGAAGACCAGAAACCAATTCTGCTCACACGAGTCAATGAAACGGCACGAACTCTCGGAAAAAAAGTGGCACTAGTGCTAGATTCGGGCGACGTTCGCTTAGACAAGTCTTGCAACTCCGGCCTCAGTGAATCGCTCATGCACATGATCAACAATAGTGTCGCTCACGGAATTGAAGCGCCAGAAGAACGCGTTCAAGCAGGAAAACCTGAAGAAGGCACTATTCACATCACTCTGTCAGAAAGATTTGGCCAAGTTAAATGCGTGATTGAAGATGACGGGGCTGGCGTAAACGTTGAAAAACTCAAAAAAGCGGCAGTGAAGAAAGGGATCCTTACATTTGACCAATCCCTTCTCATCAGTGATGCCGATGCCCGTAACCTCATTTTCGCACCTGGTTTCTCAACTGTAGAAGAAGTCAGTGAAATCGCTGGGCGCGGCGTGGGAATGGATGCGGTCCAATCGGTGATTGAACAGTTCTCTGGCAAAATTAAAGTCGAGCCACGGGCCCCTTATGGAACGTGTATTACTTTTACTCTACGAAATTCTTCAGAAAGCTCACTCGTTCGGCATCTCCATCCCTTAGCAAATGTCTTAGATGGTTTGCAAAGTTCATTGCAATCGATGGCAGCTGACTATGGGACTAGCATAGATTTTTCCACAGGCGGCATGCTTGCATCAAAGGCGAAAGGGCTCATTTATTGCGATGCCATGCGAATTTCAATGGCCATTACCATTTACCTCGTGAGTCAGGCTCATCGGGGATCAGTGGATGTGGTCATTTCGGAACGCAAAGATGGATTACTTGAAGTCTCGGCAAAAATGAATACTGGAAAAATGCGTGCACATCCTGCGCCCATTTCCTTAGATTACGATGTGCCACTCGGAATATGTGACGATTTTATTGCCCAACACGGCGGTACTGTTCGCGCAACGGAGAAGGATTTTATTAATCTCACCTTCGGACGAATATTGGATCAGGAGGAAATTGGAGTGATGGTAATTCACCTCAATTTACCGGGCGATCAGGCAAAAATTTCGTCTGAGCAAGTCAGAATCATGAAAGTTGCCGAAAAGTTATCTATTCCGGTGGAAATTGTGATTACGGAAAAGCATTCAAGCGAACCACAATGGCGATTCGGCAGTAACACTGGGGGAGTTTGGGAATTCACAGCGATCCCTACTTCCGACAAAGCGATGGAAACTGCATTCATTTTACATATCGAAAACAATCTTGGAATTAAAAAAACAACTTAGGAAAGGGAAATTGTTATGGCACTTATATTAGTAATAGATGACTCGGAGACTATTCGAAGACAGATTAAATCACTCTTAGAAACCGCTGGTCATCAAGTGGTAGAGGGAGTCGATGGAATTGATGGGCTCGAGAAAGCAAAGTCGGTACCCGATATTAAATTAATTTTATGTGACGTCAATATGCCTCGCCTGGATGGTCTCAGCATGTGCATTAAACTCAAAGAAGAAGCGCTTCCAAATCCAGTGCCCATCTTTATGCTTACCACGGAAAGCAGTCCAGAGATGAAAACCAAAGGAAAAGATGCGGGTGTACTTGCCTGGATCACTAAGCCATTTGCTGACGCGAAACTTCTATCGGCAGTCGAAAAGATTCTCAGCAGACCTACCGCTTGATCAGGAATAAAAATAAAAATGAATTCACTAAAAACTGAAAAACAGACTTACAGAATCCTGATCGCGGAGGATGATTTCGAGCAATTTAATCTATTGAAAGAAATTATCTTAAGCGAATTCCCCGATGCCGATATCGTGCATGCCCTCAATGGAATGCGCGCCATTGAGATACTAAGAAAACACATCGTCCACGTGGTGGTCAGTGATTACTCTATGCCGGAAATGAATGGCCTAGAACTACTTGTATTATTGCGCGCCGCAAACATCACTTCTCCCTTCGTTTTGATTACGGGCAATATTAATGCCGAAATCGTAAAATCTGCTTGGCGTGCCGGTGCGACAGCAATGCTTGACAAGCCCTATGAGCTTGAAAATGTAAAAAATGTGATTTTGAGTGCAATTAAAAGCAGTTCCTATAACTCGATTAGAGCCTATGGCTCTACTCTGAGCGAGAGACTCATTCAAGTGGAACTTCATCTTCCTGAGCGCGTGGTAAATCACGCCATCATAGAATGCGATCGTCAAGGCATCAGCCTGAGCGAGCATGTGGCGAGTCTGCTCAAAAAAGACGCAAATCGAACCCAAGCCTGATTTTGTCTACGAAAGCAAAACCAGTTGACATGCCCCTTCTCTCAAAATAAAACTTGAGAACGAGCCTGAGCGCGCTAATTATTTTGGTTAAAAGCGCTAAAGCCTGGAGGGGATGAACCATGAAATACTGCGCGCCAGCCATAAAAAACTTACTTTGCAAATCATTCATCACGCTCGTAATTCCAGTTTGCGTAGTGATCAGTACTGGGGCCAGTGTGGTTACTTTAGCACCCTCTTCTTTTGCAGAAGCCAGCAACCCATCCATAAAATTTGCGTCGATGAATTTGCATTGTCAGTTTGACGATTGGCGATGGCGCTTGGCCCAAGTGGGTCAGTGGCTCGCTCAAACTCAACCTGCAGTTGTATTTTTTCAAGAAGTCTGTGATGGCCAAGGCCAATCCATGACTTCGGAGATTCCTCAAATTTTAAAAGCGGCCGGTTATCGCCTTTCTTCATCAAAATCTCTTTTCGCTCACGATGCGTGGGACGGAAAATATAAAGAGTTTATCCTCGTCGCCACTCTTTATTCTGATCAACAAAGTCAGTCCAATTTTCAATGGATCGGCGGAGCACTTCCAGGAAGTGGAATGAGACGAGTATTTCTAGGTTTTAAACTGAAGGATACCTCTTTCATTGGCGTGCACCTCACCAGTGATCCCCCGAGTGCTGACGATCCATTTACCGATCACGTTCAACCACCAACAATTGCCCCCTCTCCAAATCAATCTTTTGATCCCTCTACCCAACAAGCACGAACCGACCAGATTAATTACTTGGCGGCTCACTTTGCAAACGATCAAAACTCTTCCACTTTGATCATGGGAGATTTCAATTCTACTCCCGGTGAACCCGAACAAACGGCATTTCAAAGCCACAGCATGCGCTCGTATTTTCCTGGCCCCACCGAACCGCTTCCTCATCCAAAATCAGCGATTGATGGCGCCTGGCTCACTCCTGCATTTGCGAAAAAAATCTCTACCGCCCATATCGAGAAAGCGCTCGACAACCCGATACAGGGTCGTTATTTAAGCGATCATGCGGCGGTGATTCTTACGGTTGAATCTCGCTAAGCTTCTGAAACAGTCCCTGCCAGAAACACGCCTTCCTTAAATGAATGTCATTGAATAATTCGGTGAAGCGAGTTGCGTTACCGAAGCAATTGACCTTCATTGGTATTTATTATATAAAACAAATATAAAAACTAACGGAATTGGATTTTTTCTACCATGCCCACGCCCGCTCTTCTCATTACCACTGTCCTCCTCTTTTCTTCGCTAGCGCTTGCCCAAGCGCAAACCCCACCTGCGCCCCTACCCACTCCTTACGTTAAACTTTGGACCGGCGTTGAAGCGGATGGGAAAACTTATCTTTATCGCGACCCATACATAGATCCAAATGCAGTCGTTCCCCCAGCACCAACTCCAATCACGAATACCACTACAGGTACTACTGTTACTCCTGTAGCCACACCGATCCCCACGCCATTCAAAATGGAAGTGATTGAGCTCGATGCGAGTCGTCCTTATTTTCATTGGGCGCCAAAGGAAGATGCGCTTCGCTGGGAAGGACAAAACGGGAAGGGCTTGAGTGATAGTGAATTTCTCACCCTACGCACGAATGGAAAAAATGAAGCGGCCGGCGGCGGATTTTATATTTCAAAAGATTTTACTAATTCGGACGGCTTTGGGAGTGAATGCGTGAAGGTCACTCTCAATAAGAAATTGAGAATGGCTAAAGGTGAGCTCTATACTTTCTTCCCTGAAATGACCCATTTGAGTAATTTTGATACTCAGTGGACCGCAGACTTACTGCAACAAGCTGGCTTTGACGGAGTCGTTTTAAGTAACGTAAATAAAGAAAAAGCCTGGTGGATCAATATCTACAAAAGAGACGATATCATTTCTCTCGCACCCGCAGCATTCAGCGATTTTTTACAGGTCGCAGACGCTAGCTACCAAAACCTGGGCCCGTGGATGTCTCTGATCAATAAGACCGATCTCAATCCTAGCCTCGCGCCATTGTCAGACCTCAATATTACCGTTGCCTCAGAAAAGTTTCCAATCTTAAAAAAGCTGGCTCAAAGTCAGTTTAATGATGCCGATCGACAAGCCCTCAGTGCTGAACTATTTACCAATAGTAATGGGAGCAACCTGTACACTTATTACAATTATTTCACTAGCCAACAATCACGGGTCGCGCCCCCCCCGGGAACTGTCCTTAGTCTATTTCAAAGAGAATTACAAAACTACCGTGACCCAAGCACCCTTTCACCCATGTTTCTTTATCTGAAATCTCAAATTACTTCTATTATTTCGGACCAGATGAAAAACAATCCAGACTTTAGAGCAAAAAACATGAACGACACTAGCTCTCTTCATATGTTGGCGTATTTCATTTCACCGACTGACCTCGGTATTTATCAAAAGACCGCGATGACCACACACTTTCCTTATTTAACGGCTAATGATTACACCGGGTATGGTCTCGGCACGGGGGAACTCACCAACGACTTCTTAGTTCATTATTACCGAAGTTTTGCATTCATTGATCTTGCCGATCGATTGAAGGCAGAGAGCGAAGGAAACACTTCGATTTGGACTCTTTACGATGACGGAAACTCAAAACTTTATGATGCTTGGGTCAATTTTAGGCTAGAAATAGCTCAGAAAGAGGCCGATCAAGTCAATCTCATGTGGCAAAAAAGCAAGCTCACGAACCCATCCACATGGAACCCGCCTACTTACACTGCCGATGAAATGTATTTTAATGGGCAATACGAAACATTTATGCAGCTAAAGTCTTCACTCGAGCAAATGAAAACCGTCGCCTCCCGACTCTCTGGTAACGAAGTGAACGACGTTCGCGGCGAGCCCGTGGTGGGTGGCGGCGATTACGTGGTGAATGGCATTCACTACTACCGCGTTACTCGTGATGAACTTCAAAACTTAAGAGACAATCCTTATCTCTCGGTAGAATCGGTAGAAATTCCTAATGAACCCAGCGTTTCCAATTGGGTTTATGCCAGGCACGAGTATCCGAGCGCGCACACTTATAAAAAGTTTAAAGACAAGCTGAGCCCCAGCCTTCAAGACGACTTGATTGCAGCAGAGGCCGCAGGCAAACTGCTCTATCCGAATGTTACTCCTGATTTTCAAGTCCTCACCAAGAGAATACTCAATGAGCTCTGGCAAGACCTTGTGAAGGAAACGGATCCGCTTAAAGTTTACAAAATTGCAATTAGCATCCACCCATTCTCAGACGAAAACGGACGATCGATGCGGTTCCTCTATTCAGTTGGAAACGGTAGACCTTTGCTCCTTCGAAATTGGGATTGGGATATTTTCTTAAGTGATGCCGATCTTAAATACGAGCGTGGAGTGGGAGACGATTTTTTCGGAATGGTAGGCCAGGAGCTCGCTACTTTACAATTGATGAATCCAAACTTCCCCAAAGCCTATGACGCCAAATCTCCTTACGCGTTTTTCTTTGATAACGGGAATCTGCAGCATGTTGCCGACGATGACTATCTCAATGAAGCGCGTGACTTTTTTAGGAATGGTCAAGTCTCACAGCGGATCACTCAAAAACTCATCCTCGAAACAGGGCACCTTCAAACTGATCCTTGCAACGGCATCATGGGCGGCGACTTAAAAGACTAGCATCCTTTCAATTCGAACTTTCATTCACTTGGCGCCTTAATCTTGCGATGTTGATTGGGCAGTTCACCTTCCATGATTTGCCGAATTGCTTCAAAGACTATAGCCACACCTTGTTCTGTAAACGCAAATGGAAGGTACTTTAAATTTTTACCTTGCCGGACATCATTCAAGGTCACAATTGGTGACCTTGAAAATTGCGCTTCAATTACAGTAAGTTGGATCATAAAATCGGGCGGAAATCGCTCTAAGTTTCTCCGTACCGCTTGATTTAGAACTTTTGTATCTACTCCATAAAGTTCAGATAGATCTGAATCGAACATAACCCGATGGCCACGAATGAAATAAATTTTTGACCGAATTTGCTCAATCTGCGCTTCAACACTTTTTTCCATGTGAGGCTTGTTGCATAAAACACGCCTAATTTTGCCCTTGCCCCTTGGTAGACTACACTCCGTTTTTTTGTGGATAGCGCCCCATTCTGCTCGAATGCTTAATGGAGCTCGGAATAGAAAATGTATTTGCGACTTTAAGAGTCCCCAGGAGCAAATACATTTTCTATTCCGGGCGCCCTTGATCACACAAACTATTGTAGCCGCTATTCATAAAAAAAGGGCGGTGCTACTATCGGCAGCACCGCCCTTTTACATTTTATTGTATGATCAATTATTTGCTGTCTGAATCATCGTCTGAAGAAGTAGTTGCAGTGTCTGGCTGATCGGTTGGATCTTGAGCCGCTGCTCCTGAAACCAATACTGCTGACGCAGTTGGATCAGATTTCATTTTCTCAGTACCTTCATCGAGGCGACGAGTGAATTCATTTTCGAATTCAGCGAGTTGTTCAACAGCAACTAATACTTTAGTTCCTGCTACACAGCTTCCTGATTTCGCAGAACGAACCATCATAGTCGCAGTCAATCCATCAGCACTAATGCCTTCTGGAGCAAGACCGATGATATCACCTGCAGATAATTTACAAGTGATTGCAGCTGCATCCGCGGTTACTTCAGTTAAATCTGAAGCCACTGCGTATACACGAGACTTATCAAGGATCTTAGTGTCGATCGTGATCGGTTGATTTTCTTTACGAGCAGTCAACTCTTGATCAATTTGAGTTTTGATTTGAGCTTTGATTGCATCGTTTTCAGCTTGTTGCGCTTCTGAAGTAGTATTTGGAGTGTTGTCTTGAGCAACTAAAGTTCCGTTTTCTTCTTGAGTAGCGTAGTCATCAGCAAGGAGTGATGACCAGTAGTAATCTACTAACCATTCAGAAGGGTAGATGTAACGTGGGTACGGACGATAATAGTGACCGTAATAACGATACCAAGGATCGTTCAACCAGTACCAGCTATAGTTCCAATAGTTACGATAGTGGTGCCAAGAGAAGAATGGATCATACCATCCCCATAAGAAGAAAGGTTGATACATATAAAAATAAACGCCACGGTATCCCCAGCGATTATAGTTGTACGCATGACCGAAAGAACCATCGCGACGATAGTAAGTACGAGACAGAGTGTCACGTCCACGACTATATTCTTCCCGTAGAACAGTCCGTCCACTATGGTTATTGTTATAAGTTACAGTTTCAGCTCCACGACGACCTTGTACGCTAGTAGCAGTAACATGATCGTGATTTACAGTTGGATTTCCGCGTGCAGTTGAAGGGTCCGTTGAACGATGAACAGTCGATCCACCTGTCGATCCGCCGCCGTGACTTCCGCCGGTCGATCCACCCGTTGATCCGCCGCCAGTGTGTCCACCAGTTGAACCACCACCGGTGTGTCCACCCGTTGATCCGCCGCCAGTTGAACCACCACCAGTGTGTCCACCTGTTGATCCGCCACCCGTGTGACCGCCAGTAGAACCGCCACCAGTGTGACCTCCACCGCCGCCGCCACCACCTGTATGACCTCCACCACCGCCGCCATGGCCGCCGCCGTGCTGAGCTTGAGCACTTGGATTATAAATCGTCATCGCACTGAGTGCGATCAACATAGAAATAATTTTAATCATTTTTTGGGACTCCTTTTTAGTTGTTCTAAAACGTCTGAAAACAGAAGGTCCCACTCTAGAATCACTTAACGCACCTTGTCAACTTAATTGGTTTATGATTTAAACTCATTAAGTTTAACTCGAGCTAAAAATTCAGCCATCAGAGTGGAAACAAAAACTTAATCCCGAACCTGACTCCCCACCAAACTATTGAAAAAATTCAATATCCTAGCCGAAGATTCGTTTCGTAATCACCTTTTCGTACTGAGTGCAGATCGTTATGTCCATAAGAAGAGCAATATGCATGCCAACTCTAAATCGATTTAATTGATAGCTGAGAGTGCAAATGGCCAGTTTGCTCCCAGCTGGTTTCATTATGTCTCTATATTTAATTCCCTATTCACCATTCCGCTTTTATACTTGAGGCCATGCAAACCCAGATCAACTTACTCTCCCGCGCCTGTTGCTTGACCCTCCTCACACTCGGTTTTTCCGCAAATGTACACGCTCAGTCTACTTATCTAGCGGTCGGTAATGCGAAAACAAAAAAAGCAGTACTCGCACTCACCGAGACCACTCCCACTGGGGCAGTTTCTGCCTACCTCGGCCAAATCCAAAAGACGATTGAAGCCGATCTCAATTTTATTGAAGCGTTTAGATTACTTCCGAGTAGCGCCTTTCCACAAAGCTCACTCAGTTCCGTGGCCGAATTAAAACAAACCGAATGGATGAAGAGTGGCGCCGACTTCCTGACCTTCTCGCAATTGAAACTTGAACGAGGCACCACTCTCACTTATGAGTTGCACGTGGTGAATATTTCCGGAAACAAGGAAGCGCTCGCTAAACGTTACACTTCTGACATCAGTGATCTAAAGCCACTTTCGCATGCAATCGCCAACGATATCGTCTTCGCCATTACTGGTAAAAAAGGCATCTTTCTTACTAAAATTGCATTCGCTTGCGACAAGACTGGCAAAAAGGAAATCTATACCATGAATTTTGATGGCAGCGATTTAAAACAAATCACGAGATTTCAGTCCATTACCATGGCGCCTGCTTGGAACTCCGATGGAACCCGACTTGCATTTTCAGTTTACAATAAACACTCTGACAATACGAAAAACATTGATCTCTTTGAATACAATTTCAAAAATGCAAAGTTACAACTCATGAGTAACAAAAAAGGAATCAACTCGGGCGCTAACTATCACCCGAATGGCCGAGAAATGGCCATCACACTGAGCTTTGCTGGTAATCCCGATCTCTACTTACTCGATCTCGAAACCAAAAAAGCTTCTCCCCTCACCCATTCGATTGGTTTCGACGTGGATCCTAGCTTTAGCCCGGACGGAAAAAAGCTCGCATTCGTTTCTTCTCGAGCAGGTAAACCCATGGTTTATATCGCTCCTACCGCTAATCCAAACGAAGCAAAGCGACTGACTTTTGCGGGCCAATACAATGCCACTCCTACTTGGTCACCTGATGGTAAAAAAATTGCGTTCGCAGGATGGAATGACGGCCACTTTGACCTCTTTACGATGAACATTGACGGCGCGCAAATCGACCGCCTCACTAAAGGTGAAGGCAACAACGAAGACCCAAGCTATAGCCCTGATGGCAGTTTCATCGTATTTAGCTCCAACCGTGCGAACGGCAAAAACATTTGGATGATGAGTACGGATGGTCTCGTCACCAAACGGCTGACCTTTGGGATGGGAAATTGCGTAGGCTCTAAATGGAGTCCCTACTTAAACTAAGGGGTTGCGGTTTTTTAATGCTGCGTGGCAATATTTTTATTCTTGTTCATTGGCGTGGACTTGTCGGTCAACATTCATCGTCAAAGGATCGTACCTTGCCAAGCAGATCCCGCTTGCGATAAAGTCGCTCCACTCTATGTTTACTTCTCGTGAAATACAAAATCGTGTAAAAACTGGCTATATCGAACGCTTAGGCTCTCGCCTGAGGAAAATGCGCAAGCAACTGGTTGATCGCGATTGGAACGGAATCAAAACGGAAGCAAGCCACCTTGCCGAGGGGGCACAAAATTTTGGCTATCCCGATCTGGCGATCAAAGTAGAGAATGCGCTCCAAATTTTAAATAAGCGTACTTTATCAAAAACGGCCATCGACTCGGAAGCAAAGCAAACTCTGGAAGAACTCTTCCGCACCCTTGATCATTTTTTAGAGAACTCTCAGAAAAACTAGTTTTATTTGCTTAAAACCTCCTAGCCCCGGCTCCATTTTTGAGTCAGAATAGATTCATGAGCAAAGAAAGAATTGCAGTGATTGGCGGGGTTCGTACACCATTTGCGAGAGCAAGATCGGTTTATTCAAAAATGTCTGCAGCTGCATTGGGGGGAGTAGCCTTACGAGAAGCCGTAAGCCAAACAGGGATTGACCCAAACCTCATTGACGAAGTTTATATGGGTATAGTGAGTGGACCTGCGGAAGGATCAAATGTGGCTCGCGAAGCCCTTTTTGATTCTGGCCTGCCCGCCACCATTCCTTGCACTACTCTCAACCGCTATTGCGCGTCCTCCTTAGAAACGGCAGCAGCCATCGCTGCAAAAATTGAAGCAGGCCAAATTGAAATCGGAATTGCAGGTGGAGTAGAGTCCATCAGTTCAGTTCAAGCACTTTTTAGTTTAGATGCGACGAACTTCTTCCAAGATATTGCAAAAGCTAAAACCATGGGCCAACGCCTAGGCCTCCTCTCAAAATTTAAAGCTGCATACCTGGCGCCAAACGCTCCTGGAATTAAAGAAGCCACTACTGGCCTCACCATGGGGCAATCTGCAGATTTAATGGCAAGACAATTTAAAGTCACTCGCGAAGAACAAGATCAATATGCACTGGAGAGTCATCAAAAGGCTGCGAAAGCCTGGGAAAACGGATTCTACCAAACTCACGTTTGTAAAGTCGCGACCCCTAACGGAAAAGTGATTGATAAAGATACCGACATCCGTGCAGATTCTACTCTCGAAAAATTATCAAAATTGAAACCCGTTTTTTATAAAGACGGAACGATCACAGCAGCCAACGCAAGCCCCCTCACCGATGGTGCCTCAGCGGTGCTTCTAATGAAGGAAAGCAAAGCAAAAGAACTGGGTCTGACTCCGCTCGGATTTATTAAGAGTTACGCAGTAGCAGCGGTAGACATTCAAACCGAACCGCTCCTCATTGGTCCCGTGTATGCAATTCCAAAGGCGCTTAAAATGGCCGGAATCACCTGGGAAGATCTCGATATTTATGAAATCCATGAAGCGTTCGCGGCCCAAGTGCTTTCTACGATCCGCGCAATCGAATCGCCTGACTTTGCACGCGATAAATTGAAATTAAGCACCCCTATCGGTAAGGTCAATCCACAAAAATTAAACTTAAACGGTGGCAGTGTTCCACTCGGACATCCTTTCGGAGCCACGGGCGGAAGACTCATTCTTCAAACGCTTCATGAATTGAAAAAGCAAAAGAAGAAACTCGGGCTCATCTCTGTATGTGCAGCAGGTGGTTTAGGCTCGGTCATGATTCTTGAGGCCAATGTCTAAAAACTGATGTCAGATTTAAATGACATTGTTGCAGTTGGATTAGATCTCGAACCCCGAACTCTGATTCATGCCTACAGCAATGGTATTTTTCCGTGGCCTAGCCCCGGACTCCCGCTCCTTTGGCACTGTCCACAGATCCGCGGGATTTTACTGTTCGAAGACCTCCATATTGCAAAACGCCTCCAACAATACTTAAAGCGCACGCCCTGGACCTTTACCATTGATCAAAATTTTAAAGAGGTGATGGAAGCCTGCGGTGAGCGGGGCGATGAAGGTACATGGATAACCGATGAGATGAAACACGCGTATCTGAAAATGCATGAACTCGGCTACGCTCATAGTGTGGAAGTATGGAATGGCTCTACTTTGGTAGGGGGTTTATACGGAATCGACTGTGCGGGATATTTTGCGGGCGAAAGCATGTTTCACCGCGAAGATAACGCTTCAAAAGCTGCGATTTTGTTTGTGATTTCACGCTTAAAAAAAGTGGGGCGAAGTTGGATGGACATTCAGATGACCACACCCCATATGGAAGCACTCGGCGCGAGCGAGATTACTCGCGAGAATTTCCTGAAGAAACTCGCGACTGCCAAAAAGGCACAGAAGCTAGGAAGCGGTGTGAATCCGTTTTCTGAAAAGGGTCAGCACTTCACTTACACCGATTTTAGTTAAGCACCAACGCGTGAAAATGCAATCATTCGTATTCCAACGCTTCAGTAATCATCAACGACGACGCCCTTCTGGAAGGAAAGTATCCCGCGATCATAGCAACCAGCACACCCGTAAATAAAGTGTAGGCTACCGCAAAGAATGCAAAATGAAACACCATCACCCAACCCAAACTATCGACCACCGTATATTTAACATAGAGCCAGCCTACAAACGCGCCTAAGATAACAGCCACGCAGGCGCCAAAAAAACCTTGAATCACGGCTTCCCAAAAAATCATCTGTGAAATTTGACCGCGCGTTGCACCCACTGCACGGAGCATTCCAATTTCACGTGTCCGCTCCAAAACACTAATCAGCATGGTATTCAGAAGTCCAAGTAAGCCCACTACGAGAGCAATCATTTCAATGGCGCGGGTGTAAGCAAACGATTGTTCAATCGCTTGTTGAGTTTGATCTTTAAATTCAGCATTCGAAACCACCATCAAATTATTTCTTTGTGCCAAACGTCGATCTATTTCACTCCGCACTCGCTCAATACTAAAGTTGGGTAAAATATTAAACGCAAATGCTGAGACCAATGAATCTTTCCAGTATTTCTTATACACTTTACGATCCATATAAAGCACACCATCGGGCGCATAATCCGCAATGGTGCCCCCAATCCGAAATGGTATTTTACCATTCGGTGTATCGAGATCAATCAGATCGCCTTCGCTTTTGCCTTGTTTTAAAAGAAACCCATCCGATGCAAGCACCATGGGTTCAGTGCTTTCATACAATTTTTTAACCAAAGCTTTGGGTTCCGCATGAATTCCGGCGATATATCTCGATTCATAGAAATCGGCATATCGATCCATCGCTTTTACCGTGATATTTTTGTTCTGATACAAGATTCGAACAACACGTACTGCTGCACCTCGATTCGTACCCAGCGGACGAATCCCTGGCACTTTTAAAATGTCATTTTGAATATTTTCATTCATGGGCTGCACATCGGCAGTGACAATTCGCCCGCTCGAAACCACAATTACATCTGAGACAAACGTTTGATCAAGCCAATCCATCAGTGTGTCATGAAAACTAGTTCGAATGGTTGCAATGAGCATCACTAAGAACAAACCCACCAAAAGCGCCATAGTATTGGAAATAGTTCGTTTTGGATTTTTTAGGAGATTCTCATATGCAAAATGAAATACTGCAGAAAAAGTTCCAACCGGAAAGTTCTCAATCGATTTTAAGAAGAACAAAATAATAAAGGGTCCAAAAACGGCGGGGCCTAACACAGAACCCGCTTTGGTGAGTGCATCGAGCAGCACACTATTTCTTCCCCAGGCATAAACCGATGATAAAGTTACAAACGTTAATATAAAAACTCCAAGCACTAACAGCCTATTTGCAAATCGAGCGCCACCGCCCCGAAAAGAATCAGCAAACCCCTTCATTGATTCTAAAGGATGAACCTTGGCGGCTTTCAAGGACGGCCACACCGCTGCGATTACGGATGCCCCGGTACCGAGGACTATTGAAAATGCGATTTCACGGGGAGTAAAATCAAGTTTTGCCACTTCGATTTGAGTATGAAATTGTGTAGCCACAGCGGAGATTACTTGCTTTGACAAAAGTTCAGCCAGCAACCTGCCCAACATACAACCGAGCACGGATCCAAAAAACCCGATGCCAATCACTTCCATTACAAACAAAATCACCATCGACACTCGAGTTGCTCCTAACGCGCGAAGCGTGCCAATTTCTTTTCTGCGCTCTGCAACAGCTATGGAAATTGAATTCATAATCAGGAAAAGTCCTGCCAGAAGTGCGATGGAACTGAAAAAGGTCAGAATCATTTGATAAGTCCCGAGCATCGCATCCGTTTGAGACGATTGGGCGTCGGGAGTCTCTACTCTGAAGGAAGAGCCCAGAGCCTCAGACAAATTTCTCTGAAGATTTGAAAGAGAAATTCGGCCGTCGGGAACGATGTCTATACGGTCGATTTTGTGCTTTTTACCAAAAATAACACGCGCTCCATCAATATCCATGATGGCGAGCGAGCCCCCGTAGGCACGTGCGGCTCCGCTTGGTTCAAGAATTCCACGCACTGTAAATGTTTTCTGCCCATTTGCGGTTGCAAGATTCATTTTGGAATTCATCTGAAGATTCCGATCAGTGGCTAGCTTTTCGGTAATAATGATACTGTCGGCTTGATTTAAAAACACGAGCGGATCTTCGATCACTTGATGATCGGTAGTTTTGTAACTTCGAACTTCTTGCTCTTGGAGTAAATCCACTCCTAACACATAGAGACTACCAGAGGTTTCGTTGGAACCTGAGAAATAAGCACGGGCTTCAATCAGTGGGACCGCTGACTTGACTCCGATTACCTTCTTTACCACTTCCAGTTTGCTCTCATCAAATCCCACGGGTCCACCACTGATCGTTAGCTTTGCTTTCCCCGCGACCGCTTCAATACTATCTTTCATCGAACTACTCGTGGAGTGATTGATAATCGCAATGGCCACGTAAAGAGCAATTCCAAACGCAATTCCCAGAAGGGTAAGCAAACTCCGCATCGGTTTTTGCTTTAAATGGGGAAGGCCAATGTAACGCAATAAATTCATCATACATCCATATTCCCCATGTTCCTCAATTTCGTGTCTGGAAAAGGAGGGACCGGCACCATTACAGGCACCGACTTATCATTTTCGAGAACACCATCACGTAAACGAATCAGTCTACTCCCGTGGGAGGCAGCATTCAAATCATGCGTCACCATCACGATTGTTTGCCCATGTTCTCGCACCATATCGGCGAGAAGTTTCAAAATCGTTTCACCCGTTTTCGAGTCTAAATTACCGGTCGGTTCATCCGCTAAAATTAAAAGTGGGCTACTCACCAGGGCTCTTGCAATTGCTACTCGCTGCATTTCTCCGCCGGACAACTGAGCGGGTCTGTGGTCGAGCCGTTTCGCCAATCCCATCATCTTCAGAAGCTCCTTTGCTTTCGGTTCAATGGTCTTCATCGACTCTTTATCCAATAAGCGTGGCAGTGCAACGTTCTCGAGCGCGGTGAGCGTGGGGAGTAAATTGAAAAACTGAAAGATAAAACCCAATTTACGTCGCCGAAATTTTGAAAGATCATCATCACTCAGTCCTTCAATGGCTTGATCATCTAAGATTACCCTTCCGGATGACGGGCGATCGAGACCACCCATGAGATGCAGAAGCGTACTCTTTCCAGAGCCACTTGGCCCCATGATGGATACAAATTGACCAGCATTAATGTTAAGTGAAAGGTTCTTCAATGCCACCACTGCTTGCTCGCCACTACTATACGTTTTATGTAAGTTCTGTATTTTGATTAACATAACTACTCTGTTCTCCCATCCATTGGTGAAATTTCAATTCGTCAGGAACTAATTCTGAGTACCCCTTCCATTCAAATAGTTCGGCTATACGCGCTGAGGTTGTACTTTGGGGGTGGATCCACGCAAAACACTTTTTACCAAAGGGCTTGGTGCATTCCACATCGTAAAACGCGGGGGACCACGTTCCCGTGTTGAGATATTCTACCCCGTCTAAATGACAATGTTTTGAAACATGAGTGTGTCCATGAATGACTCGATTCACATCGGTGATTTTAGCAGCGATGGGAATTTTTTCAAAAGCTGTTTCCTGACATTCATGCACACCTGAGCGAATGGACCGCGCGTAAAAAATGAAAGCCGGGAATAAGACCACAAAGGGAGTGACAAAAAACCATGCGGATAGTGCAGTAAAAACATTAAAAAACAAAAAAACCTGGAGACTGACAAAAACCACCAAAATAAACAGTAGAACGCGGTCTAACCAAAGCTCTTTTAAAAGCTGTACCGGATTAAAGCAGGCAGAATGAGCGTGCAACTCCCGAAGCGCAATGACCTCACCCTCACTCGCATTCGCCTTTTCAGCAATCACTTTTATTCGTTGGCCAATCATGAGGGGATCACTCACCGATGGGCGCAAACCCTCAGTAACCGTAACCCAAAGAGTAACGAACGATCCCCAAAACCACGTCCATAAAATGAGCGGTTGCGCTTTCAGTGTGTATTCATAGAAAAAAACGAGGTACTCCTTCACCGATCCCTTGATATAGCTATTCTCGCTGTGCGGGTTCATGAGACCCATACCATTCACTAAATATTTTCCCGCAAGATTTCCGAATGGTATTCGCAATGTCAAATGTTGATGTTTCTTTATAAAAGGACTGATCGGATTCATGCAAAGGCTATAAGGATCATATTGATTTCCATGTTCAATTAAGGTGTCTCCGTTACTGATGTAAAACCATTCTGCAAAAGTAATGGCACTTGCTTGATCCGTATCTCCTAGTTGTTCTTTAATTTCATTTTGAACTTTGGGCCAATGTAACTCAATATCGTGGTTTCCAATAATGAAGACGACGCGATGACCATTGGCGACAAATCTCTTCATCGCATTCGCCCATACTCTATGGGTTTCAAAAATAGTTCTGATTTTGTAATGGGATTTGTTTTCCTCGGGATTGAGCCCCCTCCTCGCTTCAAGCCAACTCACAGGAAAAAGCGGACGATCGGGTAAAGCCATCACCGAATCAAAGTCAAACACATCCCCATTCATCACCAGTTCAATGGGATCTCGAGTAAGGTTCTGAAGGTAAACTAAGAAATTACTGAAGGACTCATCAATGAAAAATTCCCGATTCTTAAATTTTTTCCACAATGGATTACCAGGACGAGGCGATTCCTGATCGGTAAGATGAATGTCACTCACTACTGCTGTATACGATGCGCCAAAATTCTTCATCACCTCGTTAAAAGAGCAAGACCTATGCCACGATAAATTTAACAAGACATGACGTCGAACGGCCTAGGAAGAAAATACTTTCGAGACGTGGAATATCTACTTCGTTGAGTGAATAGAACGAGATTAAATGCCCCGGAATTACTAAATTGATGAGAGGTTGACTGAGTATGGCAATTCGTTTGGAAAATAATATGCATCACCATTCTGAATACTTGCAGCAGGTGTAGCAGCAGTGCCTGGCATCCAAGGCTTGTTCGTCATTTGCAGGTTTCCTGAGATATTGCTTCGAGTAAAAGTGAATCGGGATTCGGAAGCGACCAGCGCCATCGCGCCCTGAGGACCTGTTTGATAAACCAACCTTACCTGTAAATTCTTCATGGGATAGGTACCAGTAGTGTCAGGAAGTGTGAAGGTGTAAACTTTGCTGCTCTTCGCGCCAATGATTTGCTGCTGACTTTCTACAGACGATGCAGTCGAACTGATGACTGCTGGACTATCATGCCCACTCAGATCTTGAACCTGAAGAGTGATTAGAAAGGCTACATGAGCGCCGCTCGTTGCTGACCGAGTAGAAAAGCTGACTGCCGAATCTAATCCTTCTTTAACGCTCCAACGATTACCATAAAAAACAAGATTACTTTGAGACTGAGGAGATGAAGTGCTTCCCCATGTTGAAGCAAGTCCACTGATCGTAGATACTGGCTGGCTATTTACTACTGCATTGAACTGCAAACCTTGTAATTGAGTACCAAGAATAGTGGTGAGATCTTGTGAACTTAATGTTGAACCTGTTGATCCATTATTACTTAAATTTGAGCCATAAGATCCAACATAACCACTGTTCGTTCCTGAATCGGATGCGCTTGGATCCAAATTTCCACCCATCATTCCGGGATCATTAGCGATTGCTGGGTTGGCACTTGCAGTAGCGGTTCCATCATTACTTCCTACTGCTTGCTGTACATTGTAACCAACTGACGCCGGAACTGGACCACCATAGTTTTGATAGTTTCCTAGAATAGGATAGGGCTGCATCGTCACCAAAGGAACTGACTCTGAATTTTCACTTGCTTGTGCACCATCAGCAGGGGTCGGAGAAGCACTTGCATCGGCAGCCGCTACCGCTCCACCTGCTTCACCGGGAGTAGCGCTCGGAGAAGCCATGACCAGTGGGCCCGCATCCGCTGGTGCGATCACTGGAAGGAGTGCTTGCAGATTCACTACGGGAGTCATTTTCAAAGGCTGATTACGAACCACGAAAACAGGGGAAGCACTTTTTTGAACCAAATCATCGCCAATACTTGATCCATCAGAGACCAGGGCTTGAACTTTATCTTGAATGAGGTTGCGATTACCAGATTGAGGTAGCGCAGGCGAAAGCCATTGGTGGACCTGAGAAAACACGCCATACGTTGCAGTGATCACACCCAAACAAAAGCAGGATTGATATAAAAACTTTTTTGCGGTGGCAAGGATGCCATTTTGCTCAGACCACATAATATTCTCTCTTTCTCTCTACCTTAAGGATAAGCAGAAGGTGTGCCAACGCAGAAAAGTGAGTCATTTTAGTGAGTTAATATAGTACCTGACCAAAATACCGACAATACATAACGCATGTGTAAAAATCTTATACAGACTTTGTGTATTGATTCAACTAAATCTGTTTACAAAATAGATGCGCCTTGTTAAAGATGGGCAACGAGAGCGAGAAACCTGTTCATATGATAAAAACACCTAAACCTTCATTGCTAGCACTTCTGCTCGCCACATTCCTGGGATCAGCGTGCTTTCCGAGCTCGGCACAAGCCCTGCTCGCCCCCCCGATTATCATCGCCAATTCCATCGTGAGGCCTGAGGCAATAGAAAAAACTATCAGACAAGCCATTGCAACGGCAATGAAAGGCGATTCTAACGGAGATGCTCTATTTTTAAGCGTGCAAAAAGTAAGTCAAACAATTCCAATTCCAGAACCCCAGGGTGAGTTTGCAAGCATCTTAGAAACCTTAGGAATTAAGAAGAGCATTGAAATTGAAATTGCTCCAATTGAGGCCGACTTCACTCTACCCGCATCTAACCTGGCTCTTACCGTAACCCCCATACATGCCAACCGTTTTGCAGTAAAAGTTCAATGGAAAATTACTGAACTAAAAGCTAAAAGCCGTCAATTGAGCATTCTCGTTCCTCAAGGGCTTTTTGATCAAGCTTTTCAAATTGACTCGAAACCACTTTTGATTGGACTCACCGAAGATTCAAACCCCATTAAAGTATCTTTAGAATTTGAAGTCGAGTTTACCGAGAGTGGCGCGAAAATGTACCCGACTAAGTTCAAAACCAACTTAAACGCAAAAAACAATGGCCCTGAATTATTTGTTAAACTTGGACCCTTAACCGTTGGCAAAGAACCTCTCACCTTAGATCTGATTGGGGAGCATGGGATCCATGCCGACGAACAACGCATTCGTGAGCAATTTAAGCAAATTGAACCGAACATTATCAAGACTATTCAAAAGAAACTTGAAGTCGTAGTTCAAGAGGAATTTACTAAAATATCAGAGAAAGTGGTCCAAGTTGACCCTTTCAAGTTTAGCATTGACTCTAATGAACTCCTGGAGTCACAAGACGCGACCTCACCACTTCGTAAATTATTTAGCGACATCAAAATGGAATTGAAATTTTCATACTTGCAATACATGGAGAATTTGCGTTTATTTAGCGCCGAAATCGCTGCCCAAGTCTGTTTTAAAGAGAGTTGCCTCACTAAAACACCCATTGCCAATAGCATGACCACTGAAGACCTTCGTCCTGTTTCGGATAAGGAAGACGTGGGTGCATTAGTATATGAGTCGTGGGTGCAAAGCTTTTTTCATTCTCCACAATTCCAAACCCGCCTTCGTAAATACTACAAAGAAGACCTCAGCGTCCGGGGAGTAGACTTAGGCGAAGATGGAGTGCGCATTCATTTCAATCCTCAACTCAATGCATTCGTCGTCGTTTTGAATTTAAGCATTGATATTAGAAAAGCAGTACGCCTGGGGAGTAGCCCTAAGGAATGGGCAGATTGGTTCGGAGCACAGGCTGGCTCAGCAATTGAATATTTTAACGGAACAGGACGGGTGAAGCTTCCTATTGAAATCGTCGCTAAAATTGGTGATATCGAAATGAATGAGGCTGGCTTACCGGTCCTTACCATTCACACTCAAATTCCATTTGCCGATACTGCTATAATCCAAAACACTTATCACTACCCTGACAACACCGATCATATGACGAAGCTCGTGAAGACAAAGTTTCTTAAAACTGTCGCCGCGAAGATCAAAGAGAAGTTAAGTCCACAAATTCCTACGGAAATTAAAATCCCACTTGCGTCGATCACCAACATCAAAGGCTACAAACTCAATCCCAAAAAAGCACTCATTACTCCCAATCGCGGATTGCTGTTTACAGCTGAACTGAAGGACTACGCATTATGAAATCCATCTCCCTCGGACTCTGTAGCTTGCTACTCCTCCAAACAAATCTTTCATTCGCCCAAACAGCAACTCCAACCCCCACTCCCAACCCCCTCAACGAGGACATGTTTTTGCAAGCGCGGCTCGAGCAAGGGAGCACTTCATGGTTAATCGACAAGACCAGAACCATTCTAAGCAACACCAAGATTGACGATCGACTTCAGGGTGAAGTTCCAATCGAACCCATTCCAGTATTTGAATTGGATGAACTTTCACAAGACCCTAATTTTATAAAATACCGCGATGCGCTTTCATCCATTTTCAATGTCAACCTTACCAAGGCCGCCATTCGCATTCGAATTCCTAGCCTTTATTATAAAATTACGTCACTCCATGCGACGCCACTCGCATTGAATGTGATGGACCCCAACCTCACCCTTAAAGTAAATGCCATCATCAGCGGTCTTGCGATCAAGCTTCCTCAAGGTATCGCCGTTGATTTTATGATTCCGAATCCAAAAACAAAGGTTTTAGAGTCTTATTTCACAGCAAGTGTAGACACCGCATCCGTCAATATTCCTGAAAGTCATGCCCCTCTTAAGTTTAACGTGGAATTTGAAACTATTCGAAACAAAGCGTTGAGCTTCATTTTAAAGGGTTACAATTTCGATGAAATTCCCGATTACGTTAAAAATGCACTTAAAGTCGTACCTATTCTTGCAGGAGTAAAAAACGAACCTTTCGGCGCCAATAACATCAAAGTTAATCCGATTACGGTGAAATTGAATCACCTCTCTCGCACGGTAGATTTAGATACATTTAAGCCGCTCATTCAGCAGAAAATGCCCACGATTATGACCGGTATTTTTACGCTTTTGGCAAATTCACTTAAAAAGACCATTGGGCCTAAGATTTTAAAAACGGTTTTCGCGAGTAACTTACAAAGCACCGTGACTGCTGCCACCGCAGCCATTTACACCCGTTACAATACCGTTTCGTTTGCTCAACCCCAAAAACAACAGCTCGCGCTTGGCATTCAGGGCGACCTCTGTACATTGGATACATTTAAACAGTATCAAGACCAATGCATGTTACATGAACCAGATGCGCCACCCGTTCGCAATCGAACGGATGAAGAAATGCAAAAGGCCCATGATGAAGTGACGGAAACACTCGCTCGTGGGAACGCTGATGTAGCATGTAGTGTTTCTGAGGAATACGTTAATCGGATTTTAAAAACCACCACTCAAACGAAACTATGGGACGAGAAGCTTAAAGATGAACATTTGGCATTAGGACCCAAGGGTGCATTTGTAATCTTCAATCAAAAAACTCAAAATCCAGAGTTCTTTATCGACCTTCTTTACTTCGGTGACGGCAAGATGCAACGCATACTCGTCAACGAAGATCACCCACTTCGCTTTCCATTACGAATGAGCACGTCAATGAAATTTGTGATCAAAGAAGGCACGCCCTTCTTAGTGATTGAAGTGGGCAAGATTCTTTCTGATATAGATGAGATCATGGATGGAATTCCCGAATACGACATGGGAACCCGAACCATCAAGCTCTTCAAAAAGAAAATTGCAAATACCATTCTCAAGCTTGCAGCAAAGGTGGAAGGCTCCACAGTCCTTGATATCGATATTCCAGTATTTAAAGATGTTGGCCTTGAGAAAACTACATATGAAGTTTCACCTTTCGGCCGACTTAATCTATACTTTAAACTGTGAAAGAACTGATCGTCATTTTTTTGAAGTTGGGGGCCCTTGGCTTTGGCGGCCCAGTCGCATTCATCGGAATGATGGAAGAAGAATGTGTCAGAAAGCGGAAGTGGCTCAGCATAGAAGAGTATCAAAAGCTCATCTCGGTAAGTAAAATATTTCCGGGCCCCTTGGCCACTCTCGTTGCGGTCAGAATCGGAAAAATTCGAAATGGCAATTGGGGCGGAATTATCGCTGGTATTTGTGTCATTTCTCCCGCTTTTTTACTCATTTTCTCACTTTCTGCGCTCATGAGCAGTCTCGAGAAATTTGCATTTTTAAATTCCTTTATTGTAGGCCTTACACTCGCCGCCATTTCCATTTCAATTTTTGCTGTGGCCTCACTCACTAAGCCCTTATTTAAGCCAGGTGCGCTTCACCGTTGGCCCACCATCATCATTCTCACCGTCACTTCCCTTTTGACTTTTCGGTTTCCCACCCAGGAGATTTTCTTCATTCTTGGGTTCGCCACTTTAGGGCTCCTTCTCAATTTAATCAAGGACCGCTATTATTGCTCCAGAGAAGCCGCCTCTCCGATTTTACTCTTAGCCCTTTTCAAGACTTGCTTTAAAGCATCGATTTTCACTTTTGGCACCGGCATTGCCATCGTTCCCGTTCTCCGGACAGCATTCATCGATGAGCACCACTGGATCACCAATCATGAATTTCTAAAAGGGCTGACACTCGGCCAAATTACCCCAGGCCCCCTGGTCATTGTTTCTACCTATTTTGGATTGGTAGCTGCGGGCACACTCGGAGCCATCGTTTGCACACTCGGCACCTTTGTCCCGACGTTCATTCTGGGCCTTTGGGTCATTCCTAAAGTGGAGAAAACCATTCTCAACTCAGAAAAACTGAAACATTTCTTTTTATGGCTCATTCCAGCAGTATGCGGCGCCATATTAGGCTCACTGGGCAGACTCACGCTTTATTCCATCGTCATTCATGATCAATGGCTGTGGAATCGTTTGATTCTCGTGTTCGCTTTGGCCGGAATCATGGTCCTTTTCAAAACCCATGCCCTCAAGATCTTGCTCATAGGAGGCTTTGCAGCCTATTTTATCACTTGATCGAGTGCATTCTTTCTACTAGGCTTTTAGGCATATGAGCACCTACCGTTTTCCAAGCCTGTTCCTGAGTCACGGAACACCGATGCACGCTTTTGGCGAAGACAGTTACCAAGAAACCCTCTTCCAGTTTGCTTCTAAAATGACGAAGCCCAAGGCCATTGTTTTTTTATCCGCTCATTCCGTTTCGTCAGATCAAGTTCACGTTTTAAAAACAGAACAAAATTGGATTCAACACGATTTCAATGGCTTCCCGGAAGAGCTATACCAAATAAAATATAATTGCGCCGGTGATCCTTTACTCGCAGACCAAATTGTTGCCCTTCTCACGCAATCAGGATTTAAGGCCGTGACGGATCTCAATGCTCCACTAGATCATGGAATTTGGATTCCCCTTAAAAACCTTTATCCCAAAGGTGATGTCCCCGTTGTGCGAGTCAGTTTACCATTGAATATCCTTCCGGCACTTGTACTGAAAATGGGGCATGCTCTTGCTGCGCTCCGCGAACAAGGAATCATGATCGTCGCCAGTGGCGGCGCCGTTCATAATTTAGGCGACTTAAAATGGTCCGACAAAAATGGTGAAGGCTTTCCTTGGGCAAAACAATTCGAAGAATGGTTGATTCGCGTTCTCCAAGAAAAAAACGTCGAGGAGCTTCTCGCATTTGAAGAATTCCCGGGCTATTTCAAAGCTCACCCGTCGAATGAGCACTTTTTACCGATATTATTCGCCGTGGGAGCAACACTTCCAGGTGATGACGCTCAAATTATTTTTCGTGGTATCGAGTACGGAAGCTTATCCATGCTCTGCTTCAGCCTAAATCAAAGCCAAAAACAACAATCGCTGCACTAAAATAGAGAACAACGTAAGAAAGCAAAATTCATGCAAGATAGTAAAAAAATTATTTGTGTCCTCCCGGCATACAACGCACAAAAAACACTGGAAAAAACACTCAAAGATGTGCCCCACGGCGTCGTTGATTTATTCATTCTGGTCGATGACTGCTCCACCGATGAAACGGTAAATGAGGCTAAAAGGCTTGCAAATCAATTTCCACTCAAGGTAATCAAACATGACAACAATCGTGGTTATGGCGGAAATCAAAAAACTTGTTATCAAGCTGCCCTCGCAGAGCAAGCCGATATCGTGGTCATGTTGCACCCTGATTACCAATACGAACCTAAACTCTTAGCAGCACTTACCACTCTGATCTCATCTGGCGTGTACGATGTTGCTCTGGGGTCAAGAATTTTAGGAAGTGGGGCACTACAAGGCGGCATGCCTCTTTACAAATACTTATTTAATCGCTGTTTAACCGCATTTGAAAACCTCCTGATCGGCCAAAAACTGTCTGAGTATCATACGGGCTACCGCGCATTCTCAAGAAAAGTTCTTCAAACATTGAATTTAGAAATCAATAGTGATGACTTCGTATTCGATAACGAAATGCTGGTTCAAAGCCATGTTGCGGGCTTCAAAATTGGTGAAGTATCCGTTCCCACTAAATATTTTGAAGAAGCAAGCTCTATTAGTTTTAGAAGAAGTGTCATCTATGGGATGGGCGTCCTTCGTTGCTCTCTGGAAGGATTTCTATTCAGGCTTGGAGTTTATACTCATCCACGTTTTCGTTCGACCACGCTAGCGATAGCAGCCAAAAGCTAATCAGTAACCAGTAATAATTACAAAACGCAAATTTACCAAATAATATAGAAAACCCAAAAGCGATCGCCCATGCTTCTGGAATAATCTTTAGTCCCCTCTGCACGCGGTTTTTATAAAGATGAAATAAACCCAATGCAAATCCCAACAAGGTCATGAAGATTTGCACCCCAGTTGAAAAACCAGCTCCCGTCCATTTCATCCAAAACGCGGTTAAATTCAAAGCGTCCGCCCTAGGCGCAGCCATCGCGTGCGAAGTGACTGTCATCGCGATAAAATCGTGAAAGTTCCAAATGAGAAATGGCCCTAATAATAGCACAAACATGGTCAATGCCAACAGTCCCACCTTCCAAAATTCCCTCTTTTGCCCCTCTAAGTACAACCACGCCATTACAAAAAAACCGACTAAAAAACCGTATTGCTTAATCGAAGCGGAGATTGCAATCCCGAGGGCCAAAATAAAATAATTGCGTTTGTAGATAGACCAAAGCGACACCGCTGCACACAATGAAAGCACGGGGTCAAGCCAGGCTTGCTCAAAACCAAATGCAAGAAAAGGGATCGAACACCAAGTGAGCCTATATTTTTTAGACATGAAGAAAACAGCACTCCACCAAGAAAAAATAAGTACTACTCTAATATCGTGGAATAGGAATTGAGACAGAGTCTGGAGGTAAAGCGCGCTAGGCCAGTAAAGAAAACCAGCCAGATAAGTGAATTCACCCTTATAAATGTCTGTATACCGCTCCGAATACGGATTTAACCCCGCCATCAAAAAACGAGCCGCTACTGTGTTACTTTTAAATACATCAATAAACGGCGTCGGAGATAAGAAGACCACGGACAAGAAAAGTAAAAGATAGCAGACGAGAATGACATTCTTCCGTTTGACTCTAAATGCGACTAAGGCAAGCGCGAGCGGCACGAAACGAAAACACCAATAGTAGGGGCGCATGATTTCACTCACACTATTCAAATCTGAATTAATGCACATCATGATGCCTGCGAGAACGGGGAAATACCGAAAACCAATTTCAAGCGGGGTAATTCTGTTAAAGTTAAAAATAATGGTGTAAATCCAAAAGAAAAAACAAAGGGCCAAAAATACAATCGATGGATCGTAATGCCCTTTTGCAATCCAGACGACCACACTAAACAGGAAAATAATCGTTTCGGTCATGTGATGATCAAAACACAAGTAAGTCGTATTTGCATGTTTTTTAGACAGTTACTCGTGTTTTAATATTATTTTAAAGGCATTGATTTCGTCGTAAATAATAGCTATTTTGAAATAATGCCATTCTTGATCACCACTGCCATATACTTGCTTTGCGCTGCTCTTTGTATGCCGTGGGGCAACTTTCCGCTCAATGATGATTGGCAATACGCCCTCGTAGCAAAGCAATTCGCTGAAACGGGCTCGATCACAGTGAGTGTACCGGTCGCACCTACTCTCGTAGGTCAAACCATACTTACTTATCCTGTCATTCAGCTTTTTGGATTTTCTCATTTAACGTTGCGACTTTTTACTGTTTTCATGTCTGTCATCTGTTTGTGGCTATTTGATCGGCTTTTAATCCGAGCTAAAATTAAAAGCGAGCTTCGGACTTGGGCACTCATTGCGCTTGCGTTGAATCCCATTTATTTCCAGTTGTCGCTCAGTTTTATGACAGAAATCTATGGGTTCTTTTGGGTTTTACTTGCCGCGTATTTTTGGTTTTGGCAATCACCTACTTCAGAAAAGTTCGCTACCCCGGATAAAAACGAATTCCCATTAAAGAATGTCGCTGTGGTCTCCGCCATATTCGGAGGTATTTCATTTTGGACACGTCAGTTTTCGGCATTGCTCTTTCCTGCGCTTTGGTTGAGTTCGTTCATCATCGCTTACCAATCACACCGCTCATTCGCCGCCGCATTCAAACGTGGAATACTTTCGGCAGCAGTCTTCACCGTAGTTCTATTCAGCTATTTTCCCTGGGCGAAAATCACGGGAAATTATAAAGCCGAATTCGCGCTTCCACTATCTTCTCTGTTCATTCCCCATCCAGACCACTACTTTATTCATTTTCCATTTTGGGCTATTTACCTCACCTGTTTCTGTTCAGGGCTGCTTCTGCTATGGAAGAGTCCGCGCGTACATCGCTTCACTCGGAGCAAAATGGTTTGCTTTGCCTGGCTCAGCATCGCCTGTTTGTATGCAGCCTACAAATTTGATTACTCACTTTGGCCACGTCTGTTTCGCAGACCTTATTTTCCATTTTATGGTAATATTTTCACTCAATCAGGACTGGGCCCCCTTACCACCAGCGATGTCTACGTACTCAACCTACCCATTCATCCGACCCACTTAAAGTGGCTATGGATACTGATTGAAATTTTTCTCGCAGTCCTCACACTACGGTGGATATCAGTTTGGAAAACCGCTGCCAATTTCTTCAAATCGCATACACATTTAATCGAACAACGTGTACTTTGGTTCGCTATTCTTTCGATCGCCATTACACTTTTTGTAGTGGTAGGTGCCTTTCAAGGTAATATTTTTGATCGCTATATGTTGGGGGCAATCGTCGGTGTCATCCTAACCGTCACGATTCTATTTCAATACCAAGGACTTCGCTTTACTTTTCTCGCTTACCTCCCCCTCATTTGTTTAGCCCTCTATTCTGTAGCCGGTACTCACGACTACTTCCGCTGGCAGGAGGCAAGGGAACGACTCATTTCCATATCAAAGAAAATGAACATCGAAGCGAAACAGCTGGATGCAGGCTATGAAACGAACGGATGGGCATTTTACTCTGAAAGAAAAGATAAGAATGAAACCGATCCATGCATGACTCAAAATTGGTTTTGCATCAATCGAACTTACCGAATTGCTGTAAACCTAAGTTCAAAAGATGAAATTCTCGCCACCGAAAATATCCCATCATGGCTACACAATTTTCCACCAATGTACTTACTTAGGTTGAGATAAATAACACATTTTCGGGGGTTGCTCATGACCATGAAGTTCAAACCAATGCTGCAATTGCTGATCTAGAGCGGACGGTTGCTGAATGAAAATCTCAGTAAATTGCTTGGGCTGATTACCACTATAGCCATTCACGGTCATTCTGTGGCTGGTAAAAGCTATCATTACTGCGTCATTGTTATTTGAGTTTGCATCAAGATAGAAGCCCTGGTCATAAACCATGACCTCACAATCTGCAGGAAGTGCATCTGCCATTTTTTGAAGTCTTGCATGGTCTTCACCACGAGAGAACACCCAATCACTTTGATAGGTGTTCTCTGCGAAAAAACCCAGAACAATAAAAGCTACCGCGATCTTTTTGCCAATTTTTTTATCCATTAAAAGATGAGCTAAATAATAGATCCATATCATGGACCAAAAAAGGAGCATAAACATTTGAATTCTTGCTACCGCTCGTACTGCACCGCCACCAGGAAAAAGATACGCAATCAAGACCCACGAACTAAACCGCCCGCTCGTCAGAGTGAAAAAAAACATCGCTAGTACCGGAATAGTGAATATTCGATGCTGCTTTTGCCGATAAGTCCACACTAGACCTAAGATCATGGATATCCACGTTAACAAACCAAATGATAAGTAGTGCTCATGCCCAACTGCAAGTTCCGTGATCCACGTTTTAAAAGGAACAAAACTCCACTCCCAATGATCCTTGGGCAAATTGATCCACGAATACAAACGAGGGACGGAGTTTGAGATCGTGACCCAGCTTCGTCTCCCTACCTCACCTGCAACCAGAGCATAATGATAAAAAAAGGGCGCGACTGTTGCTGCCAAAATCGCCCCAAGGAGAAGCAAGAATTTCCAATCTAACTGTCGAAACCATGAAAGAAAGACATCGCGTCGCTCTTGATTCATTAAAACATAGGCCAACACCATTACGACAGACCAAAGAAAAAACCAAAAAAAGTAGAATGCACACAGAAACTGAAGGACAGCCCCACCCAAAAGGAGTACGGCTCCGGTCTTCGCTTTTGGCGTCTTCCACCACAGCAAGGCGCCCATGAGTGAAATAACGATAAAAAACTGGGGAACCAGTTGTGCGTGTTCCATGTGGGAAATTCTAGGAAGTGAGAAGGAAAACAAATATGCGCCCAGGGCAGCAAGAAACACCCGAAAGTGAAGGAAATTTTTTGCGAGAATGTAAAACGCACTAAAGTTAAGAACGCACATACTCATCAACCAAAGCTGATAAGAGAGCATCACTTCGATTCCAAATAAGCGAAAGCACCAATAAACAGGGCTTACACTCAAAAGCAAGTCGGAATACGCATAGATATTTTCATGAGGGAAAAACATTGGTGTATTAAAAAGTGAAGAATGGACACCCGTAATCCAAAGCCAGGTATGCTCCAGCACTAGGGCATTAAAACGGGCGTCCCCTAAATCACCGCTAATGGCATCAAAGCCATTCCAAAAGTGATGAAACGCGAAATAAAGCCCATAAATACAAAGAATAATTGGAATCAAGAACGAGACAAGTGCGGTAATTCTTGATGATGAACTAAGCGATGATTTTTTCAAATTCGTCGAGTGCCTGTTCAAATACCTTAAATGCAGCTTCAATTGGCTTGGAGTCACGAAGATCAACTCCGGCCTCGATTAAAGTATCGAGCGGATCCCGACTCGAACCCGATTTTAAGAACTGCAAGTACTTCTCCGTAATCGTGGTGTCGCCATCGTAAATCTTCCTTGCGAAATATTGAGCTGCCGCAAAACTAGTCGAGTACTTATAGACATAGAAATTGTAATAAAAATGGGGAATACGGGCCCATTCATATGAAATGGCTTCACTTTGAACCACGTCCTTACCATAGTAATGGGCGTTGAGTTTAGCGTAATGCGCTCCCAGGGTTTGGCAAGTGAGCGGCTCGCCCTGCTCTACCATCGCATGAATATCGCGCTCGAACTCAGCAAACTGGACTTGGCGGTAAAGCGTGCCTCTGAATTGATTAAATAAATGATCGAGCAGATACAACTTCATTTCTTTGGTTTTAGCCTGATCGTACAAATGAAAATGTAAAAGCATTTCATTGGTCGTAGAAGCAACCTCGGCGAGAAAAATCGGGTAACTTGATTTGGAATGAGGTTGATTGGCATTGGAGAAATAAGAATGCAAAGAGTGTCCGAGCTCATGTGCCAGGGTAAATGCACTTCCTAAATTATCTTTATGATTCAACAGAATGTACGGCTTGCTTTGATACATCCCACCCGAATAAGCACCAGAGCGTTTGCCGGTAGTATAGTAAACGTCAATCCAACGTTCAGAAAATGATTTTTGAAGTGCGTTTACATAAGTTTCACCGAGCGGCTTCACACCATCCAACACCATTTTGGTTGCTTGCTCGTAGGGAATATCAATATCGGCCGGTTTCACCATGGGAACAAACAAATCATAAAGATTTAAATCTTGAACTCCCAATATTTTTTTCCTTAGTCGCATGAGGCGATGCAAGAGTGGTAAGTGCTGATGAACGGTATCAATCAGCCCATTGTACACAGACAGTGGAATCGTATCGTTGAAGAGACTTGATTCAATTGCACTTTTAAAGTTTCTTGCCCTCGAATAAAAAACATGGTTTTTTACATTTCCATCGAGCGTTGCCGCAAAAGTATTTTTGTATTGTGAAAAAGATCCCAAATATGCTTCGAATGCGTTTTTTCTCAGTACCCGGTCATCAGACTCAAGGCAGGTAATGTAAGTGGCATGATTCACCAGCACATCTTTTCCGGCGCCATCCTTCACTGTCGGCATGGGCATATCTGCATTTTCAAGCAAACTAAATGCCTTTGATGCGCTTGAAAGCGGCTCTGAAACTAAGGAAAGTATTTCCTCCACTTCTGCTGAGCGCTGATGGGGTTTTGAGCGGATCAAATTCTCGATCCGCCTTGAATAGTTTTTTAATAAGGGGTCGTTTTGGAATATTTTAAGTTGATCCGTAGGGGTCTCTAGGAGCTCAGGGTCCATCCATGAAAGTCTGGCTCCGATTTCGGTAGCTTTCGATGCGATTCGATCTACTTGACCTAAATTAGTTGCGTCCCTCGTATCTTGGTCCGAAAGATGGTGAGCGAAAGTATAAAGTTTTTCGATCAGAAGCTCCAGTTCCGTCTGCACTTCAAAAGCTTGTTGCAAACTTTGCGTGCTCTGCGCAAGCTTCCCTTTAAACCCTTCAACCTGTTTGGTAATATTCTCGAGTTTTGAGAAACCGGCATCCCAAGCTGCCTGGTCTTGGTAAATCAGACCTAGATTCCATCTGTATTTTTCGGGCACATCATTGCGGGTTTGATATTGATCCACGAGAGTTCTCCTTCGAGCTATCATTATATCCAAACGCAGAGTGCAACCCATCATAATTTTAAACTATTTTGAATCAGGGCGACTTTGTAAATGGTCAAAAATTTGTCGATTTATGCGCGAATTTGAATGGATGAAAATTGACGGGAGAGACGATCTCCTCGACGGTAACTAAAGTAACGAGGTTGGCCATTTTGATCTTGCGCGCAAAAAGTGCAATCCGGGTGGACATTTTCGATCAGCACGCCCAAGGTTTGCAGTTGGTAGCTGTTAATTGAAATTAAATCCAAATGCTGACGACTTGGTTCTATTTTAGTTTCAGAAAGGGAAGAATATTTTCTTTTGAAATCAATAATTATATCTTCACTCACTTCAT
>CAIMWN010000046.1 GCA_903845155.1 Oligoflexia bacterium | reverse complement strand
TTGCTCCAAACCGTTGTAGAAATTCAAGTTAAAAGCTATAACCTGCATTTACTGCATCACTGTGAAACATTTTGACTGTATCAAGCGAATATTTGTTTAAATCGTATCCGACTAAATCCAATTTCTTTAAAATGTCGTTGGTTGCTGTAATTATGTGGCACCCAATTTGATTCGCTTGAAACACATTGAATAACTCTCGGGGACTTGCCCAAATAAGCTCCGATTGTTGTACTGATGAGAGCGTTTTCAAACATTGTTCCATGATTGGCAATGGATCACGACCAGTATCAGCAATCCGACCAGCAAAAATTGAGACGTAACTACCCACTTCTGGATTGAGAACTGATGTGACTTCTTTAACTTGCTCATTTGTCATTAGAGCAGTTACGTTTACTTTGACTTTCTTGTTAGTCAAGTACTCAACCACTAATTTCGTAGATTCCCCACGAGTATTAGTGATTGGAATCTTGACATAGACGTTCTCACCCCAAGAATTTATCTTTTGGCCTTGGGTTTTCATTTCTTCAAAGTCATCACTAAAAACTTCAAACGAAATCGGTTTTACGGGAATTTCCCTAAGCACGTCTTTTGCAAATTTCATATAATCTACAATTCCCGCTTTTTTCATTAGTGTGGGATTTGTTGTTAACCCGGAGATAAAAGGTTTAGACGCCATTTCTATCATTCCATCTAAATCAGCTCCATCAGCGAATAGCTTAACTCGTAAACTTTCTCTAGGTATTTCCATCAAACTCTCCTAAGACTATCTTTGTCGCTTCTAGTAAGGAGGATACCTTAGTAAACGGTTGCATTGGCCTTGGTTCAGAGTACGAATAGTCAATAAAAAATGTGCTGCAACCCGCAGCTTGACTAGCGGCCACGTCGCGCCAGCGATCTCCCACCATGAAACTATAGGAGAGATCTAAATCTAATTCCTTGGATGCCTGATAAATGAGTCCAGGGGCCGGTTTTCGACACGCGCATCGGTCTGAATCTTCATGAATACAAGTGTAGAAATGTTCTATGCCTGTAACTTGCCCGATGTGCTTATTGATCAAAACAATTTCGGCCATTGTTGAGTTGCCTCGAGCCACGTCTGGCTGATTCGTGACTACTACTGGTACGAAATTATGCGCTTTAAGCTTTTGAATAGCTTCAACTACACCGTCATGAATCTCTACATCCGCGACAGAACTAGGTGGTGTGGGGACCCCTTCAACCAATAGCGATCGGTTAACAACACCATCTCTATCTAGGAACGCCCCTTTTTTCATTCCGGATCAGCAACTACCACTTTGTGGGGTTGCTCTTAAGTTTTGGATGAGAAACCAATAGGTGCCAAACGACAGTTTGGAATGATTCTGAATGCGGAGTCACTGTGATGGGATTTACGGTTGGGACTATCAAGCAAACCTCTGCATTTTGTGCCGTATAACCACCATCACGTCCCACAATTCCTGTAACTCGTGCTCCTACTTCTTTTGCAAAATCGATGGCTTCAATCAAATTGGGGCTAACATTCTTCTCTTTGTTACCTCCACCTACAGAAAGAATGAATAGGCAATCTTTGGAATTTAAATTGCTGACTTTCAACCAACCTGAAAAAACAGTTTGCCAGCCCTCATCATTTGTTCGTGCAGTGAGTTCGGCGACATTGTCTGTTGGTGCGTAAGCTTCGATACCAGCTAATTTTCTAAAGTCATTAACCGCATGACCGGCATTAGCTGCGCTACCGCCAATACCCAAGACAAACAGTCGACCTCCAACTGATTTAACATCCACCAGCAAGTCCACAATTCTTTCGATGTTTTCAGGATCAATTGCCTTTGTAATCTCGACTGACTCATCGAGATGTTGCTTGCTATAAATCATCGGGGCACCTCTCTGAGATATTTAGTGAATTCTTCAATTCCTTGCGCTGAGCCTATTTCATAAAACCTTTCTGAGACCTCAAATCCATCAAGTTTCCTTTGGCTTGCCAACTCGTGGCAAAGGTGGGCAAGGTCAAACGGCGTTTCTGCGGGTGTTGAATTAAAAGATTCTGCGGCAAAATAACTTAGCCCGTAGTCTATATAGTGCATTTTTGGATTAACCGTGCCCTTTTCATAATTGACCAATCTACCCTCCTTATACTCGACATTACTGACGTCGAATTCGCCACGATTTCTGAAGATAGTCATTAGTGCCATGCCATTTGTATTTAAGAATTTCTGCTCAACTGCAAAATAGTTCACCGGCAGATAGGAATCGCCATAAATAACCCCGAATTTGCTTCCGAGGACTGGTAACGCCTTTCTGATTGCGCCGCCCGTCCCCAACTGAGTTTCACCATCTTTAGAATAAATAATTCTTGCTCCGAATCGATCCCCGTCACCTAAATGCTCCTGAATCAATTCAGATTTAAACGACACGCAAAGAACAAAATCAGTAAAGCCTTTAGACACCAGTAACTCAAGTTGCCAATCTACAAACGGCCTACCATTAATGTCGAGTAGGCACTTTGGATAATTTTCAGTAAGCGGCCCAAGGCGAGTTGCAAAACCACCGGCTAAAATAGCTAAGGGCAACATCAGGATAAAATAACCTTTGTTCCTTCAAAATCAAATTGAAACCGAACTTCTTCTAAGTCGAATTTTCTCATCGCGGCCCTTAGGCGTTCGGTATCTCTTGTGTAGAACATTAAGAACCCTCCACCACCAGCACCGACTAACTTGCCACCTACGGCGCCATTGGAAATGGCACTCTCATAAACTGAGTTAATGAATTCGTTTGACATGCCATTTGAGCGAGACTTCTTATGCTCCCAATGCTCGTGCATTAAATTGCCAAACTGAACCAGATCCCCTTTTAGTAAAGCTTCCTTACTTCGATAACCAAGTTCTTTCGTGAAATTTAAATTCTTAATAATCTCTCGCTCGCTCTGCTTTGAACGGATGTCTTGGTCTCTTAGAATCGAACTTGCTGACCTGGAAAGTCCGGTAAAGAAAAGCAGCAAGTTATCTTCAAGGTCATGAATCGTATCCATATTTAACAACAAAGGTCGGGCATCGACTGTCCCATCTTTTCGAAAAGTAAATTCCGTAATCCCTCCAAAGGCAGCAATATACTGATCTTGCTTTCCTATAGGTTCACCAAGAATTTCCATTTCAATTTTGCAAGCCAGCTCAGCCAATTCTCGGGGATGAATACTTCTCCGATAGTGCGAGAACAAGGTTTTTAATAAAGCGGTAGCAAAGCTCCCGCTAGACCCAAGGCCAGTTCCAGACGGAATATCCGCAATTGATG
>CAIMWN010000045.1 GCA_903845155.1 Oligoflexia bacterium | reverse complement strand
GTTTAAGCACTAAAAAAGTATCAGAAAACGGCCCTTTTTGTTTTTTACTACCTGCGCAAACTACACAATTTTTTTTACATCACCCTAAAATCACTGAAACCTCTGAATGGCACTTCGGCATTTGCAGTGCGTGCCGCTTGCAATCCTAAGAAAGCAATAAATAGAAAAATGTAAAATCGTTTTGTTAATATCAACTGACTATCCCCCCTGGTGATAAAATGAAATGACGTTGTGTATTGAGATAGTTTAGTTGTCGCGGCAATTGAAAAGCAACAAAGAAATATTAAAGATTATTCAAGACAGGCAACCTAGTGCGTCAATGCGTCAGTAATGTTTGAGTTCCAACTCTCAAAGGACTCTTTTATTTTCCCATCTAATCCAATAATCATAATTTTTTTATCATGAATAAAATGGTCATCAAGATAGGTCACTTTGAAATTTAAAAAATCTTCAAGACCCTTTAACGTTTTCTCATCACTACTTAAAAAATGCCAAGTCGCTTCGGGCAAATTCCAACTTTTTTTGTAAACGGTAAGTTTGTGTGGAGTATCCATACGGGGATCGAAGGAAACAATGATGAAATGGGCATGAATCGCCTTTTTTTCTAAATCTCGACTCACCGATTTTAAAGTTCGAATGGTGGTAGGACAAGACATCTTGCACGAGGTGTACGTCATGGTAATGACCAATGGTGACCCCTTATACTCAGAAAAGCTAATTTCTTTACCGTCTTCATTCACCCATTTCCAAGAATGATCATAAATTGAAGGGCTTGCATCACTCACGCTACTATCCGCAAAGACCTGATGCACACCTTGAAACAATAACAATACTGAGAAGATCAATGGTTTAAGGTCAGTTTTCATGAGAGGAATCACTTTCTTTCGCCCAACTTGTGCTTAAGCAAAATATTATCTCTATTCAGATCATCAAGACCACAAATACCTTCACTTTTTCTTGAATCTGCCGATAGGTAGTTAAATGTATTATTCAATCAAGGAGCGTCAAAAGTGAGACAAAAGTCATTTCAATTGTGTTTATCAGTTTTCATCAGTCTTTTACTGAGCAATGCAGCAAGCGCAGACGAAAAAAAGGGACCGGCGATTGACCCCAGCGGTGCTCGTGATGTTTTCTTGAAAAAGAGCGGCGGCACAGGTGCAGTAACTGTGGATTTTGATTGCGGTAACGGAAAACAACAATCGCAGTACTGTCTTATTCATTTAGATGATCAAGAAAACGGTGTTGTTTGTTACGGTTTGGTATCTACTGATAAAGTAGTAAATCCGAATATCAATTGTGTGGCCGTAGGACACAAGCCAAAGAAATAGGCTTGTTTATTAGCTTATAAAATTTGTTAAACTTTGATAGACTCTCATGCAGTAGCATGCAGAGTCTAAAAAAGTTTAATTGCATCGGTGCTTTCTTGTTTTGTTTTGCGTTATTCAGCTCCATTGGCGGACACTGGGCAGTAATGCAATCTGTAGCCTGGGCCCAGATGCTGATCAAAAACGCTCACTCTGACTCCATGAAAACTGCTGCTATCAAAACTTTCGACGGCAAACATCCCTGTCAACTCTGTAAAAACATCAAACGAGCAAAGTCGAAAGAGAAAAGCAAAACTTCAGTTCTCAGTTTTCAAAAAAATCCTTTACCCGCTCCTTATTCCATTACGACACCGAAACCATATTCTTACGAAGTGCCCCTTACTGTCACTGATCCGCGAACCAACAATCAGCGACTTCGAATCAGTCCGCCTACCCCTCCTCCGCGCGCTTAATCTAAAAGTATCGACCTTCGAAAACGTACAAAGTCTGCTTCATGGCTTATTTCAGTGCCTGAACTGAACTACTATCACGACCTATTTTTACACTTCACAAATATAACTTTTAAATTAATGACAAACTCACAAGGAAAACAAAAATGAAATTTATAACTTTAACCCTGATACTTGCCCTTCAACTCATCGCCCTAAACCCTCAGCTGAGTGAGGCCTGCGCTTGCGGCTGCGGCATTTTCGATGTGGGCACTAACTCTATGTTTGCTACTGGCCAGGGAGGAATGGCTTTTTTTGAATATAATTTTTTAGATCAAAACCAAAATCACAGTCGCAGTAATACCGCTCCCTCCGGAGATAATAACGATAGAGAAATTAAGACCAGTTTTATGAAAGCAGGCGCTCAATACATGTTCAACCGAGCGTGGGGAGCACAAATAGAGGTTCCGTATTGGTCTCGAAATTTCAAGACCTTAGACTCAGACGGAGTTACGATTGATTCCTTCGATCATGCCGCTCTCGGTGATATTCAGCTCAATGGTATTTACACAGGCGCAAGTGACGACATGTCTACGGGCTTCACCTTTGGCCTAAAACTCCCCACCGGAGATTCCACTTATGCTAATTTTGACCCGGACACGGAAATCGGTTCTGGTAGTACATCTCTATTGCTCGGCATCTATCACTTAGGAAAGATCACCGACGATAATCTTTGGAATTGGTTCGGCCAACTCAACATTCAACAACCCATCATTTCTAAACCTAATTATATTCCTGGTAATGAAATGGATCTAGCTTACGGCGTTTATTATAATGGCTGGACATTTAAAAACGGGAAAAAACTTGCCCCCATTATTGAACTATTAGCTTCAGTTCGATCTGCGGATGAGGGAGTTCAGGCGGATAGTGCCGATTCAGGCTTTAGACGAATATTGGTCTCACCAGGATTGGAATTGGATTTAAGTCATTTCAAAGTTTATGCGGATGTCGCCGTGCCACTCTATCAATATTTCAATGGCAATCAGTTGGCAGCTCCTATTGGCTATAAATTGGGAACCATGATTGCCTTTTAAAGGAGCTTGATCGATGCGCACTTTTTCTTTTGTCCTTATCATTTTTTCCATTTTTGTAAACACGAGCACTCGTGCGCACGCCGCTCTTAAAATTGGGCAAGCAGCCCCTCACCTCGTGGCACCCATACTGGACGGATCTGAATTCAGTATGGGTGCCCAAGCAGGGAAAGTGGTCATCATCCATTTTCTAGCGACCTGGTGTACTGCCTGCACTAAGGAAATGCCGATCTTGAATCAGTTTTATGTTAAACATAAAAAAGACGTCATCATGATTGGCTTAAGTCTCGACCGGCCTAGGGATCGGAAAAAAGTGTCGGAGCTCATGCACGAAGTGAGCTTTCCTCTCGCCATGCTGAACGAAGCCAAGACGAACGAATTTGGATCCCCCGACACTCTGCCTCTCACTTATCTCATCGATCAGCAAGGATTGGTACGCGTCATCTATGGGGCCGGCTTCAGTGACCTGAATGACAATACGCTCACCGATGCCTACAACGCAACGTTAAGGCCTAAGGTGAATAAATGAGGAAAAATAGGGATCAATATTTTGACATCATCTTGCCGCCCGCGTCATCACTCACTTCGTTAATAATTCTTCACGCTTTCTATAGAATCAACCGATAAACATATATATGGTTTGCAAAAAATCACTCCTCCTTACAAGGAAGTTCAGCACATGAGTGAACGTCCCAATATTTTATTGGTAGGCATAGACGCTCAAACGCAATCACTCCTCGCTCATTCACTTAAGAATGCCGTGGTGAATTCTGTTGCCCTTGATTTGGAAAAATTAATGGAACCGATTCACCCAGAACCCAAGATTATTCTTGCGACTTCGCCCAGCATCACCATGTCGGTAGAAATTGCGCAGGCTCTGCGAATGCAATATCAGATCCCTATTTTTCTTTGTTGTCCGATGCAAGATGGTTTTGAAAGAAAAGATTTTATTAAAAATGGATTCACCGACGCGTTTTTGCTCCCGATGGATATCAATCTTCTTCGCGTAGCGCTGAATGAAGCCATTGCCGCTGCGGGTGCTGACGATGTTCAAGTCTATCGTTCTGTAAAAATTCTCGATCTTGAAGCCGGCGAAACTCTCGATTTTGATACGAGTGTTTTTCTTCCCGGAAATAATAAGTATGTGAAAATATGCCACGCAGGCGACGAAATAGACGCCAATCGTTTGGAAAAAATTAAAAAGGGTAAGGTGAATAACCTTTACGTTCCGAGCAGCCAACTTCAAAATTTTTATCAATATTCTGCGAAGAAACTCCGTAAAATGGGCCAAGAAGGTGCGATCAGCGCTACCGAGAGAAAAGAAAAGCTCATGACCTCAGTTCGCGACCTTTTGAGCGGCATGTTTTCATCTCAAACAGCGAGTTTTCAATCGGGCCAGGAAGTACTGAAAACCTGCAGCGGAATTGTATCTGCGTATATCGTGGATGGAGCGGAGGGCGAATGGTTCAGCCGCATTCAACAGATTATTGGAGAGCACGGCGATAACTACTCTCACTCCTCGAACGTTTCTACCTTAGCCGCCCTCTTTTCCATGGGCACCGGCATCGGCAAACCCGAAGAACTAGCATTAGCAGGACTCCTACACGATATCGGTAAATCGCAACTTCCCGCCGATATTCAAGAGCTCGAACAAGATCACATGAGACCCGATCAACTGGAGCAATTTAAAAAACATCCGGAAATGTCGGTGAATCTGATCAAACAAAAAAAGATTGTGACTTCAGATATTGTGGCGAAAGCAATCCTCCAGCACCACGAACTTTACAATGGTACCGGATTTCCGCATGGCTATTATGGTGACCGAATTTGTAAAGAAGCACAACTTCTAGCCCTTGCAGACAAATTCGATCACCTCACTAAACTCAAGCCTGGCCAGCCATTAGTTACTCCTGCACAAGCAGTCCAACAGCTTAAAAAGGAACAGGTCGATGACCCGTCAAAAATCAAATATAATCCTGAAATCATTCGGAGCCTACTCGCATTATTTCCAACTGAATAACACTGGGACTTTTAGTTAATCATACGAGATAAACTGGCTCACCCCGTTCATCGCATCCTTCCCATCTCAAATAAGTAAGAGCCTGCCTTGGCCCGAAATATGCTTTATCAAAGGTGAACGGCAGCCGACAAGGTTGCTGCACACGGTAATTAGGGAGAATGATTATGAAGCAAATGCCAAGAATTGATAAATTTATGTCTTCTATGCCGCACACAATTGCGCAGGACATGACCGCGAAGATGGCTCTGAGCATGATGAGGGAGTTTCACATCAGGCATCTGCCAGTCGAAAACGGAGGAAAGTTAGTGGGCTTGGTCTCAGATCGGGACATTAAGTTTGCTTCATCTTTCGCACACGATAAAGAGCTCACGGTGGACGAGATTATGACCCCTGATCCTTACACAGTTTTACCGCAAACTTCGGTGGATGATGTAGTGATGAACATGGCAGAGCATCGCTATGGTTGCGCTATCGTAAAACAAGAAAATGGCAAAGTGGTTGGTATTTTCACTGCAACCGACGGGCTCCGCGTTTTGGGGGAAGTACTAAAAGGGAACTTTAAACCAATACAGCAGTAACTTTAAAAACTATGAACAAATATTTTTTTGGAATGATCGTATTGTTTTCGCACACATTGTTCTTAAGTGCGCCTTATTCTAGCTACGGCGAGACTAGCACAAAAAGCCCGGCGCCTGTAATTGCGCAAACGAAATGGAAGGAGAAGATGCAAGGTCTTTATCAGTCACTCTCTGACTTACTGACTGACGTGTGCAGTGACGAACGTTACTATGATTCCAAGAATGCTGCCCGGATTGAACGGGAAATTAAAAGTATTTCGACATTCTCTCATGAATTAAACAAGAACAGTAAGGAGCCCGCCCAGGCGGATCCTACCCTTCAATTATTCTCAGGGTTTCTTGCAAATGAAACGAACGAAGCTTATCGTTCTTTCCGGGACGGCCAAATTGGCTATGCCCGCGATATTCTCAGGTCAGTGCCGGGCAACTGCCTTGCTTGTCATAGCAGAAATGCTTCTGGACCCGATTTTGTATCCCTCCCCTTAGAGCCCAGTGCTGCACTAAAACCCATCGAAAAAGCCGAATTCTACGCGGCTACCCGCCAGTTTGATCGGGCGATCGAGCTATATCAAAAAGTAATTCGCGGTCAGGAAAAGCCGAAGCTTGATTTTTATGGTCTAGAGAAAGCGGAACGAGATGCACTATTAATTGCCGTCAGATTTAAACGGGATCCAGCGCTGGCAAAAGCCATTGTTCAATCGGCACTCGACAACACTGAGTCACCTCGCTTTTTAAAAGATGATGCCGCTCAATGGAAAAAATCAATCGAGGAGTGGGAATTAGAAGTCCCACGTGAAATAAAAACAGAGGAGGGTCTTTACGCGGAGTCACAGCGTTTAATTGCACGCGCACGTACCGTACAGACCTATTCCATGGATCACTCAGCGGATATCATCTATTTACGTGCATCGACCACTCTTTATGACTTGGTTCAAGCAGCTCCCAATGGCAAGCATGTCAGCGAAGCACTTTTACTTTTAGGGATGTGTTACGAAGTGTTGAGTCCTCATCGCATGGAGAATCTTCATAATGTATATTATGAAGCGTGTATTGAGCGATCACCACACAGTGAAATTGCAAGAACCTGTTATCGACGTTATGAACAGAGCATGTATCTGGGATTTACGGGAAGCGCAGGCACGCATCTCCCACAAGAGATAAAAAAACATTTGCTGGACCTATGGGCGATCGCGATGAAAAACAAGGGTGAATTATAATTAACGCTCAGCGCTTCCTAAATAAAAGAAGAGATAATCACTAAAAAAGGATAGCATCAGCTTGTGAATTTCTTACTCTCTAGCCTCTATTTTGGTATCTTACTGAGCAGCCTCTCCGGCAGCCTCCATTGCGTAGGTATGTGTGGAGGACTCATGATCAATGTCGCTAAAAAACCAATTGAAGATACTTGGTATCACCTAGGAAGATTGATCAGCTATCTTGCCCTTGGCGCCATCGCGGGCTATCTGGGTAACAAGCTATTTTCATCCGAGCTCCTCAGGTCCCTTCAACTACTCACTTCAGTCGCCATGGGTTTATTTTTTTGTTGGATGGCATTCAGAGTCTGGCGGAATCAAGCGTTCCATTTTAGTTTTATACCAAACTCGTTTTTAATACGTGTGCAGCAGTGGAGCTTAAATCGAAAACTGATTTCTCCGGCATTTCTGGTTGGGCTCTCCTCTGGCCTCCTTCCCTGTGGCTGGCTTCATACTTTTGTAATCGCGGCAATTGCCACCGAATCTCCTACTCAGGGAGCAATCCTCCTATTTATTTTTTGGCTTGGAACCGTCCCTGCCTTAGCAGTGTCCCGAGTGGCACTTCAAAAAATGAGCGGGCCCCTGACTCGAAACTCCTCCAAAATTTTAGCACTGATCCTACTCGGAATTGGAATCGCGACACTCACGCTTAAATGTTATCCGCTCTATGCCCATCCTACCGAAGCCGGCAATTCTTGCCCATTTCACCACGAAGAATAGCCACTACGCATCACTATGCCCTATTGTAATCCTATTCCGTCTGGAATAGAATTAAGGCAGGGCCACAGAAAGATCAAGATGATGATGACGAGCATAACTACTGCAAAGAGAAAGAAACTCTTGATCGTCGACGACGAGCAAGAAATTCGCTCATTGCTTTCAGATTTTTTAGCTTCTTATTTCGAAATTGAAACTGCTACCAACGGTGATGAGGCCATCAAGAAAGCAAAAATATGGCAACCGGAGATCATGCTCATGGATGTTCTCATGCCTGTGATGAATGGAATGGACGCGCCTGCCAAGCCATCCGCAAAGATCAATCGACTCGACATATTCCTATTGTCATGCTCACGGCATTAGATGCAAGCGATCAACGCATTAAAGCCTTCGATCTGGGCGCAGACGATTTCATCGCTAAACCTTATGATCCACTTGAACTTATTTCACGACTAAACTCAAAACTTCGCCGCTGCCAAGAGCTTCAGGAAAAACCACAGGAAACTCTAGAAATTGGCAATCTTTGTATCAACATTCCAAAACAAGAGGCCACCATTGACGGCAACATTATCGAACTGAGAGCATTAGAATACGACATACTGGTCCTACTCATGGAACGATGTGGTGAAGTCATTACTAGAAAAGTCATTATGAGTAAAATCTGGAATAATACTAAGAAGAGCGATCGCCTCATTGATGCGCACTTAACTGCCTTGCGGAAAAAAATCGCCCACTTCAATGGTGAAATTCAGACTGTTTATGGTGCCGGTTATCGCATCAAAACCGATTAAACTCATCATGAATTTTTCTCTAAAGTGCTGGTGAAGTAACCCACTGAGATAAAAATTCTCCATCGGTCATTCCTAATTGTGACTCCGATGCAGATAAGGGGCCTTCTATCATTGAGGTACCCACGAGGTCTTTCTTATTTAAAATTGCGCGAGGATGACCCGGACTTTCCCTATTCAAGGCAAGCCCATCGAATTTAGTATAGATATGAATATTCTCTTTACCACCCAAAAGCTCAATTAATTGAGTCTGATTCATATAATCACCCACCAAAGAGAGGGCACTGAGCAAAGTCTTCGATGCGTGTGTCTCTTTAAACTCTTGCAGAAAACCATATATCTGCTGAGTCACCATTGCTGCATCTCCATCGTAGTGCTCATCCTCTGTTGATGGCATGTCTTGATTTTTGTAAACATGGTAAATCTGCTTTATTGACAGCATATTTAAATGTTTGAGTGCGGTTTCATTTAATTCGGTATTTAAACTAATATTATACAAACGAACTTGATCAAAGTCTTTAAAAGAGGCGGGGGCATCGATTTTAGTGCCGACGCTGGCAGAAATCTCATCTAATATTTTACTCAGTCTATTGTTAGATAATTTCCAACCATTAAAAACTTCTGCCACTTTCACATAGGTATGATCATAACGTCCGTCGGGCATTTTTTCTGCCTCGTAATGAATCAATTGATTTTTTGCATGTCCGAACATGGTGTAACCGGGGTTCGCCGCTTCCACAGTGAAAATACTCGTTGGATCACCATTCGTAAAAACACCCAGCAAATAGTCAACTGCAGTCCTACTCGGCTTTTCAAAATCACGTCCCGCAGTCTTGGAAAACGAATCGCGAACAAACTCTCTTTTTTCACCCAGGGGATTTTCCAAAATCAATTCCATGGCAGACTTCAACCGTTTTCCAGAAAAGAAAATGAGGTTAGTATCGGTCGTCTTTTCTTTAAAGGTATTGTGAATGACATAGGGCTTAACATGTTCACTCAATACCTCCACATTTCCGTTTCGAAGAACGGGGCGCAGCCACTCAAGCGATTCCGTTGTTAGTGGAACTGGATAAAACTGGGTAGTAACCATACCGCTGTGACTTGCCTTTTGAAAACTGAGAATCTGAAAGTATTGCGATAAATTACGGGTCTGGGAAGAAAGCAGAAATTGAAGGAAGGAAGGATATTGCACTCTCAGCCCTAATTTTAAAGCGAAGGCAATTTGATGTGCCTGAGAAATATCCTGATGAACCTGAAATGTATCTGCGTCCTTTCTAAAAACATGCAAGCGGCTCAAAACCGTTTCTGTTCCGCTTACGGTTGCACTCAAATCAACTACAGTATAGAGCAACATTGCTGCCCTCACTTCAGCATTTCCGATAAGACTGTCGGTAATAATGAGTGACTCGCCTATTTTTAAGATTCCTTTTAACTTCTCCTCAGTCATCCCATGGGCATCTCTACTCATCACAAAGGGGAGCGTTGCATCTTGAAAATTAAGATTACTGGCATCGTTTAAATTTTTAATCGGCTTAATATGAGCATAGGTTCGCGAAATGGCCAAGTCACCGCTGGCGGAAACATCAAAGCCGACCGGTCCACCTACCGGTGCCCCTTCCAGTTGGAGCTGACCTAACAAATCTAAGCGCACACCCACTTGATCGACAATTTGAAGCAAGTTATTGGTCCCCAAATAGCTTCCAACAACTACGTCACGAGATAAAATGAGCTGCCCAGTAGCAAATCCAAAGCCCCATACTCCGAGCGGCGTTTTTTGTGCAACCCCCGATTGATTGTAAGTTTGGACCATTTGCGCCAGGGCGGCAGGATTATGTCTAATCGATTCTAGGTATGAATTAGTATGCAAAAATGAAAGTGAATTAAAGCCCTTTACTGCTAATCCAAGAATGCCACTAAAAGCTTTGGACCTAGTAAAAGCGCGCAAGCCACCCACATCACTGATTGGCCCGGTCGCCACGAGCGAAAACTGAGTAGCAAAACCAGGCCATACCTTGGCCACGAGAACACCATTTTCTAAGTCTTGAGAATAGGAATCACTTACCTCGGGATCAAACTCAATTGGCTGGTGTAATAGCTGATAAGAATGAATGAGGGATTCGCTCCTCGAAATGAGCTTTTCAACGAGTAACTTCTCTACTGGAAGGGGTAACTGTCCCCGTCTGGCAATAAATTCCCAATCCACTCTTGAGAGTTGTGCTAAACGATTTAAGATTTTCAATGCTGATGCCCTACTGGGATGAAGATCATCGAACTCAATGGCCTGATCTACAGTCCAAGAGAGTAAATTTACATTTTCGCTTAAATCCGAAATGATAAATGGAATCACACTGTCTTCGGAATGGGGAGCGGATAAATGAACATCAGAAACAAGTACGTCTTGAAGTTCTAAGTCTAAATCTTGCTCATGGGTGATCCAGCGTAGCGCACTCGCTTCAGTTTGCTTTTCCAGCTGCGCCTTAAAATCACTTTTCTCTTGAGCGCTATTAAATTTTAACCTCATATCCTTGAGCGCAACTACCGCAGGAAAATCCAAACCCAATTTTTGTAAAATCGCTTTTCGAATCAGAATACTGTGAGCGGTACGACTAAAGGTAAGTAGTCGCGTAAGCGCCTCGCCCTTCCCGTTCTTCGTAATCACGCTTGCACAGAATGTATCTGGCTCACTGTGCACTATCTGAACATACCGTCCCTCAGTAACACTTGCTAACGCTTCTTCGAATTTTAGCTGCTGCCACTCAATCATGCTCCACGCATTGGGCACCCAAGAAGGAGATGAAGGCAAAGGACTTGCCTCTTGCGCCTGAGCACTCGCTAGAAATAGAAAAAATAAGTTCAGCGCACTTCGCAACATAGGGAGCTGCATTTTAACAGTATTACACCGGTTCAGCAACGATAAATTAAACTGTTGGCATTTAATAACTAAACGACCCTCATTGAGAGTCAAATATCCCTAACTCACTGATAACTATTCACTTTTAAAGCCGACTAGCACTGAGGAGCGCAGCGAAGCACGGTATAACCATCTCGTTTCAATGCGATTTGGATTTGCATTTTATTTTGAACCGCAAATGGCATAATCCAATCCTTTGCCATGCGATCCGCACAAAGTAGGTACGCTTGGCCGTTCGCGCTTAATGACTGCATTACTGTTCGCACTTCATCGATCGCTACGAGCTCGCCGGCTGAAGGCGATAATTCTCCCATCATCAAGTCAAAAGTTTCACCCGGTGCAATGGACTCCGAAAAATAAACGCTCTCTTGCACATCCAAGAGTTCACCACCCAAATCCAATACCTCTGAATTGTATCGAGTAAAAGTAGTGGCAAGTAAATCACGATCAACCGCTCTCACTTTAGCTTTTGGCCATCGTTTTCTAGCCAGTAAGGGTAGAATTCCATAACCCGATCTAAAACAAAAGATATGATGAAACACATGTCTCGGATCGCGGGGAAGCACATCGAGAAGCGTGGGCAGTCCTTGGGTCAATCGCCTTGGATCATCTCCACCAAGATCAAAAGGTCTACTGAAAGGTAGACCCATAAACTTGATTTGATCACGTAAATAAAGTTCTTCTGGTTCAACCATCGTTGGTTTCTCATCGAGTGCCGAAAAAGAAAATACCGAATGGCGTTCGCCACGGACCACTTGAACCATCGACCAGTGATGGTTTTCATTCAGACTCAGTAAAATGGGCGCTAAATCATTAATCACCACGACTCGTAAATCACCACCCTGTCTCAAACGCGCGCGACCTTGCTCTATCAAATTTTGAATGAAGGGACTACCAATTCGAGCCGGAACATTACATAGAATCCAATCATATCGGGAATCTGGCACATCACGAAAACCCAGACTTCCGTATGCTTTCACATTGCAAAGCTTATTTTCGTTTGCATTCTGCTCCGACCACTTCACTGCCAAAAGGTCTCTATCCACTAATTCCAGCACCGCATTCGGATACAAGGCTGCAAGAGGAAGTCCCAGGGCTCCATAACCGCATCCCATATCCAAAATAGTTTGAGGAGTAGATGGCGCCAAATGGTCCAACAATAATTGAGTACCCTCATCGATTCGCTGAGTTGAAAACACATCATGCGGCACCTGTAACTGGAGACGAACTTTTTCACTCGTATAAGTCAAAGTAGCTTTATACCAAGGATGGTTACTAGAATTAATGCCGGTTTGTATGTCATTCATCACGCTTTGACTCTAAATTATTCATTTAACTTCGTCAAAGCTATGTTAACCTCCCCAAGAATGGATAACTTAGCTAAATATCGCGGCCAATGGGGCGGCAAAATTGAAAGTGGCGAAGAAATGTGGTGGACGGAACCGCACGCCAGGCTCTTTCAAAAAAACCCAATCAAACGTGCACTCTCTAGGATTCGCTATCATTCCGATGTTCGCCAATTCTATCTGATGCACTACTTAAAGCGATTGCTCAAACAAAGAACGAATACATCCGCGCCTCCAGTCGTTCTCGACTTTGGCTGTGGTACCGGTGGCGTCACCTTAAATCTATCGCAATGTTTAGGCATTCCCATTACCGGTTACGACATTTTTCCTACCCAAGTAGAAATGGCAAACCAAATGGCCGCACATTGGAAAAGTTCCTGCCAGTTCAAAGTCATGGATGCAGAAGCTAAGTTTCCACTCAAGGAAAACTCAGTCGACGTGATCGTATCAGGCGATGTTCTCGGCCACGTTCCCCACATTCCTGAAACGCTACGGGAATGGGCAAGAGTATTAAAAATTGGTGGAGGCGTCTCTCTGTTTACAGAGGCCTCCTACAGTGAAAACGATCATAGCCTCATGGCTAAGCTTGCCAAAGACGGGATGGACATGTGTGCAGCAGTTCCTGAACATATCTCTCTTTTCCCCAAGGAAACTTTAGAAAAAATGTTTTCGGAAGCGGGTTTTGCGATGGTTGAAAGAAAATCAGCAAATCTACTTCATTGGTTTTTTTATCCAAAAGATTATGTACTTTTATTTCAACGGAGTGGGCACCGCTCATTTCTCTACTATCTGAGTTTTGTTTGGAATAAAATATTAAAAATTACTCCGTTTTACCCTGTTCCAGTTGAGTTGTTCAGACTTTTTCTCACTCAATGTTTCGGAGGCAAAGCCTATGGCACCGGATATTTTTACTTACTCAAAAAAGTATCGTGACCTTCTAATTTCAAAAGCAACTCTTTTGCCTTCAGCCCGCCTGCATACCCAGCCAAAGATCCGTCTGATCCCACCACGCGTTGACAAGGAATAATAATAGAAATAGGATTACTGCCTATTGCACTCCCCACTGCACGGACTGCTTTTAGTTTTGAAATGCTCGCTGCGTGCTCACCGTATGATCTAAGTTCCCCGCTCTTAATTTCCATAAGACTGTGCCAAACAGATTTTTGAAATTCGGTTCCTCGCAATTCAGTAGGAATCGTAAATTTTTTTCGCTTTCCAGCAAAATAATCGGCCAGTTGTTGCTTCGTCTTCGTGAGCAATTTAGTTTCCTGGACGAGCGCATTTTTAAGTACCCGCTTGAGTGGACTCCTCTTTGATTTTTCCATGTAAACAGCGATCAAAGCTTTTTTCGTAGCATAGAGTCGCAACACACCCACAGGTGATTTCATTGGAGAAGTGAAGAATTCCGGCTCTAATTTTACTTTTCTCATTTCGGCACCTTAGCTGATTTGGAGCCTAAAAACTACTTCATTTTCTTATTTTTTCGTGCTCCAATCAACAACAATGACACCTCAAAAACCAAAACAGCGTTGCTCTTGGGCAACAGGAATCAATGAACAATATCACGATCAAGAGTGGGGAAAGCCCGTTCATGATGACCAAGTTTTTTTCGAATTTCTGACGCTAGAGGGTGCACAAGCGGGTCTGTCTTGGACGACCATTCTCAATAAGAGAGAGAATTACCGCAAAGCATTCGCCCAATTCGACCCAAAAAAGGTGTCGCGCTTTCCACCAAACAAGGTACCAGCTTTAATGCAAAATGAAGGAATCGTAAGAAATAAACTCAAGATTGAATCTACTATTTCGAATGCGAAAGCTTTTCTTAAAGTACAAAAAGAGTTTGGGAGTTTTGACCACTACATTTGGAATTTCGTGAACGGCAAACCGATTTTAAGAACGTCAAAAACTGGGTTTCCTGTGAGCACACCGGAGTCAGATGCAATGAGCAAGGACCTTAAGAAGCGCGGCTTTCGATTTATTGGCACTACCATTTGTTACGCTTTTATGCAGGCCTGCGGTCTGGTCAATGACCACTCCTTTGACTGCTATCAGTACAAAGGAAAATTGAAATGAGTGATGCGGGCGCAGTGTTAATCTTCACATCCGCTCTCATCCTATTTACTTGGTTAAGGATCCAACGCAAAACCACTGATCAAAAACAACTCGCCAAAGCAATCATGATCGCCATTGCATGGCCCATGTTGCTCATTGGCCTGGGAAACTCTGGAGCACTTGCCGATTTTAGCCAATCGCCTCCTCCCTTTATGCCCTTCATGATTTCTCTCATTTTTGTTTCCATTTATCTGACCTTTTCAAAATATGGCACTCAGATCATCAAAGAAGTAAGCTTAGCCAATCTCGTTCTATTTCAAAGTTTTCGCATTTTAGCAGAACTCGCAATCGTGTTGGGCGTTCACGAAGGAATTGTACCTTCTCAAATGAGTATGGAAGGATATAATTTTGATATCATCACTGGTATCTCTGCCTTAGTACTCGGACTCTACTTAAGAAAAAGAGAGAACCGTAAATTAGTTTACTGCTTTAACATCGTCGGTCTTTTACTTTTAGCGGTAGTGATGTTCATCGCTATGACCTCGATGCCGACATCGATTCGACTTTTTATGACCGAGCCCTCCAACGTTTGGGTTACACACTCACCATTTATTTTATTGCCCGGTATCTTAGTGGTTGCTGCACTGAGTACTCACCTACTGATCTTCAGAAAGCTTAGTTGTGACTAAGCTTAGTTTTTGTGACATACTTAATAACGAGGAGATTTTATGACGCAATTTTGTTTTTTTTGTAAACGCGAACATGCTGAATCACAATGTGAGATTTGTAAGCGTTGGGTGTGCATCCGCTGCTCTGGCTCAAGCAATCATAATTGTTACCCAAGGGATTAACCCATGGCTCAAACAATTCAACTCATCCCCAGTACTGTTACGCCTGAGTACCTAGAAAAAGTGTGCTCAGTGAATCAAGTACCTGAAGTATTAGGGCTAAGATTTTCTGAAGTGGGTCCAGATTTTATTAAAGGAACGCTTACTGTCGATCACCGACACCTCCGCCCAGGCGGGATCATGAACGGCGGGATTTCTTTAGTGATCATCGAAACACTGGGAAGTGTTGCCTCGTTTTGCACGCTCAATTCTGAAAAACAAAATGCCTTAGGGATCCAAGTCACCGCTAATCACTTGCGAATCGCAAACCCAGGCGATGTCATCACCGGTACCGCCACCCCCATTCACATCGGGAAGACCACCCATATTTGGGAAGTAAATATTGAAAACCAAAATAAAAAGTTAATCTCGAGCGGCAGAATCACCATGCTGATTACCGAAAAGTAACCTACCCATCAAATAGATTTGAAGAGGATCCATGATTACAGCAGCGGATGTGCATCTTTCGCCTTTAATTGTTCCCAACGACGATCGATTTCAGTTTGTAAAGCGACTAAAAATTCGACATTTTCTGGCAGCAACAAATGCTTGGATTTACCCATCATTTTGAGCCATTCCGAAATCGATATTTTTTTATTTTCAACTTCAGGCACGTAACTCAGTTTTGTTTTTCCCTCTTCGATCTCGTAGATAGGGAAGAAGCAAGAATTCACTGCTTGTTCTAAAATATCCCGACCCATTCGCTCTTCAGAGCCCCAATTGAGCGGGCAGCTGACTAAGATCTTTCCATACACGAGCCCTTTGTTACGGGCATACCACTGAGCTTTGGCCGCTTTCTTCACCAAGTCCATGCCCCTAGATTCCACAGCAGTAAAAACATAGGAGATTCCAGTCGCAGCCATGATTTGAGCGGTGTCTTTGTGATGAAATCGTTTACCAAAAGAATTTTTTCCTAAATGACTGGTGCTCGTCTGCTTACCATATGGAGTAGTGTAACTGAGCTGCCCTCCTGTGTTCATATAACCCTGATTGTCGTATTCAAGAATAATCATGGCATGATTTCGAAGTGCAGTCCCAATGGTGGGTCCCATTCCGATGTCCATTCCGCCATCACCAGTGATCATCACAAAAGTAATATCCACACCCACACCAATTTCGCCGCGTCTCTTTTTTTCATGAAATGCTTCCACCAAACCCGAGAGCGTTGGCGCACCATTTTGAAATAAGTTATGAAGATACGTCACACGATGTGCGCTAAACGGATAATCGGTGGTGACCACCATCGCACAGCCAGTATGATAGAGGACGACCACATCTCCCTCAATACCTTTAAAGAATTGGTCAAGGCCCGAAAAAATACCGCAGCCTGGGCAAGCTCCATGGCCCGGAGCAATTCTTTTTGACTTAGTAGCAAGCAGTGCTGCTTCAGGAATGCTTACCTCAAGGACATGTCGCTGAGTACCCGGAATAAGACTGGCATTCACCTGAACGAAAGACTCATTGACTTGAGCTGGCGAAAGTCTAGGAAGCACTTCCTGGGGAGTCGTCTTAGGATTGCCTCGGTCAGTACCAAAAAAACCAAAACTAGGAATTCCGACTTCGTCACCGATCACTCTCAAACCCTCTTCTAATAAACTTCGAGCATCATCTTCATTGAAGTCTTTTCCACCTAAACCAAAAATCCTACTCAGCGCTTTGATGTCGCAGTGATGATCTGAATAAAGCACTGATTTCACTTCATGACTCATCGGCCCCCCAATAGATCCCGGGGAATCTGACCGCTCCGCAATCACGATAGACTTCAAATGCTGTGTCGCCACTTTTAATGCTTCAGTTGGAAATGGCCTGAGAAGCAGTGGCTTTAAGACACCTACTTTTTTGCCCTCTTTTCGCATGGCATCTACCGCGTCTTTCGTTGTTTCTGCAGCTGAGTTGAGAACAAAAAGTGCACTTTCCGCTCCTTCCATTTCGTACGTTTCAAGCGCAGGATAAAATCTTCCCGATAATTCAAAATATTCTTTCGTGAGCACTTCAAAAACTTTTGCTGCTTCTTCATGGGCCTCATGAAGCTGATACTTATTATTAATGAGATCAGGATCATTCATGTACGGGCCAAGGGTTACGGGATTTCGCGGATCAAGCGTCGTAAACGGATTTTGCCTAACACCGAGAAATGATTGCACGTCAGATTTGTTTTCAAAAATCTGAACTTCTTGGCGTTGGTGACTGGTGAAAAATCCATCACTCACCACCATCACTGGCAACCTCACTTTTGGATGCTCTCCTAACTTCACTGCAATTATGTTCAAATCATAAACTGCTTGTGGCGTGGAGGCGAGTAAGATGATCCATCCGGTTTGAAGAGCAAACATCAAATCACTATGATCACAACGAATATCAAGAGGCCCACTCACTGATCGAGTTACCAGATTCAATACCATAGGCATCCTAGTGCCCGCCTGCACGGGTAATTGCTCCATGCTATAAAGTAATCCATTAGCACTAGTTGCATTCAACACACGTGCACCACCCGTACTTGCCCCAAAACAAGCTCCAGCCGCACCATGCTCACCGTCGGCAGGTAGCATCACCGTTGAAACTTCGCCCCGCGCTTTCATGGCATCTATTAATTCAGCGATTTCCGTGGAGGGGGTGATGGGATAATAACCCATAAAGTGAAAATCGATCATTTTGGCGGCTTCTGCCACCATTTCGTTACCTGTTTTTAAACTAGTTTTTTGATTTTTCATTTTTCACCCACGAAATATTTTTTTCAGACTGAGGTATTTCTTCTTCCTTACCAAGTGACAGCGCGCTCACCGGGCAAACTTCAATACATTTCTGACAGCCCTTGCAGTATTGATAATCAATACCCAGAAGTTCAGCGCCAAATCCAACGTCTGGGTTTTTTCTCCACACAAAACAAAAATCAGGACAGACTAAATCACATTGCCCACAGTGAAAGCATTCGTTTCGATTTAAAAGTGGCGCGGTTCCTTTTCTACTCGCCTCATGATTTTTTAAAACACTATTTCCAGGTGTCGTGATCACTCCTCCGATCGGTGCATTGACGTAACCAAAATGTGGAAATGTTACAGAAGACGGCTCTAAGCGGTCCTGATCAGGCTTAGCGGTTTTTACTTTAAAAGAGTGGAGCCCTTTCTCAAAACCAATTTGATTTGCAGCTTTTCCTTCAGGTGAAAGTTTTGAAAAAAAACTTTGAATGACCTGACCCAGATGTTCACTGGTAATTTCGGGAATAAAAGAAATGATCGCTCCGAGCATAATTGTGTTCAAACCAGAGCCAGTTTTAACCGCAATTTCAGTAGCAGGAACAGAGGCGACATAACGGGGATGAACACCTTTTGGAAATTGAAACTCGTGCGGATTTTTCTTAGAATTAATCAATACGTCCGTGTGCGGCCCTACTCCCTCAAAAATTTCCGGGTGTGACTCCATCATGAACTCATGAAAAATCACCAAAAGATCTGGAGTTCGAATAGCAGAAGCCGTGCGGATGGGTTTACGAACGGTTGAAAATCGAACGTAGGATTTTACAGGGGTCCCCCGTTTTTCCGATCCAAAACTTGAAAAATGATTGCCCGTAAAATGCTCACCCAAAATTGCAGCTTCCGCGATAATTTTTCCTGCAGAATTGGCACCTTGTCCACCAATTGCTTCCAAGCGGATAGCGACATTTTCTCTCTTAGAAAATTGAAGTTTATTTCTTCCAAAAAACCACATAATGGATATGATTTTAACATAGAATTACCACCTTAAATCTAAAATCTCTAAAGATTGGCACAAACGAAGTGAGACTTAACTTCCAATTGGTGGGCCATTTTGACTCGTGCAATTTATTGTAATTTACTGTTTAATACTCCTGTTCGGTTTAATGGGATTTAGCACTTGGCCCACTCTGTGCTTTATCAGTTGTGATTTCTTAATAATCGAAAGGGAGAGCTGCGGTGAAAACACTGGCGATGAATGACAAGAATAACCAGAGTAATGATCACTTAAGCTAACGCAATGTCGCTTTTACTTGAGCCCGAAACAACAGCTTTAACACCTTGCAAACACTGTGGTAAATCCACCAAGGGAAATCCGAATTCACTTTTCTGTTGTGCAGGCTGTGAGGCAGTGTTTTCGATTTTACAATCTTCAGGCTTGTCCTATTTTTATGAGTTAAAGCGCGATGGCGTTTGCTTCGTCCCTCAACCATCAGTCCTGATGCCTAGCAAACTTAGCTTTACCGATTGGGACAAAGTGAAGAGCCGCGAGGTAGATCTATATATAGAGGGGGTACATTGTTCAGCCTGTTTGTGGCTTCTTGAGAAACTCCCCCTTCTCCTTCCAGAGTCTCTCACCTCATGTCGTCTTGATTTACGCAGATCCATTTTAAGCGTAAGTTTAAAGCCCGAGGATAATGAGTTTGGTCACGCTCGCCTTTCTCTGGTTGCCGAACAAATTGTAAAATGGGGCTACACCCCCCATCTCATTGAAGATCAAAAGCAAAGTGCGCACTTAAGAGAAGTGGAAACCCGCAAACGTCTAATTGAAGTGGGAATCGCAGGTGCGGTTGCAGGGAACGTAATGTTGATGAGTATCCCTCTTTATTCCGGCATCGAAGGTCCCTTTAGGACACTCTTTGAATGGATCTCATTTGGACTCAGCATTCCCGCGTTATTCTACTCAGGACAAAGTTTCTTCAAGAACGTAAAGAATGGAATCAAAGCAAGAACTTTTCCGATCGATGGCCCCATCCTTTTGGCTTTATTAATCGCATTTTTCTATTCAACCTACTCCCTCATTCTTAAAACCCATCAACTCTATTTCGATAGCTTGACCGCACTCATTTTCCTCCTTCTCGCCAGCCGCTATTATTTATATAGAATGAGGCAATCGTCTGAATTGAGTTTGGGGACTTTGGATTTCTTCAAAAGCACTTTTTCAGGAAAAGTGGGTGATCTCATTTCCATCACCGCTGACCAGGAAGTTCCGTTTGACGGAGTCATTCGAGAAGGCGACGTTTGGGTCGATAACTCAAAATTTAGCGGTGAATCTCAACCGGTACATTTGAAACCGGGTGACCTCATTTATGCGGGAACCAGAGTACTCTCTACGTCGGTTTTAAATACGATCGAAGTGCTACTCGTAGGTCAGGCGACTCGCCTTTCACACTTGCTGAAGAAAGTAGAAGAGAGCCAAACTAAACGTTCCAATGTTGAGATGACGAGCGATCGTTTTGCGCAAAAACTACTCATGATTGTTTTATCCGTGGGCATCGTGAGTTTAGTTATATTCCTGAAACAGGGAATGGGTGCTGAAGCTCTCACTCGATTTTTAGCACTTTTAATTGTGACCTGCCCCTGTGCGTTGGCACTTGCAACGCCACTTGTTTTCACATTAGCAATGAAAACACTGCTAAAAAAAGGCATTTTGGTAAAGGATCCAAACAGCCTAGATCAAGCAAATCATATTTCTAAAATTTTCTTCGATAAGACTGGAACTTTAACCGAAGGCCATCTATCAGTATCTTCACCTCTTCTCGAACTCCCTCAGAAAATTCAATCCATTTTGTATTCCATGACGCTGCACTCTACCCATCCTGTGTCACGAGCAATTTACTCCACGCTCCTCACTCAAACGAACACGCCAACATTAATGGAATGGCAAAAATTCGAGGAAAAAATCGGAGTAGGTTTATTTTGTACCAATTCTGAGGCATCCTTTCGCTTGGTTCGAGCACCTCATCCACAAAGTTCTGAAACTGAAGTGTGTTTATTCCAAGATTTGCACAATGCTTCTTATGAATTGGCGCGAGTGATGCTAAGCGACCAATTGCGAGATGACAGTAAAGTAGTGATCACTCGCCTCAATAAAGACGGTTACGACACTGCAATTCTCTCTGGTGATCACCTGGAAGCCGCAAATCGAATCGCAAAGAGTGCCGGGATCACTGAAACGCACGCATTACTTTCACCCGAACAAAAATCAACTTACGTTTCCCAAGGCATCATGATTGGCGATGGATTAAACGATGCGCTTGCACTGTCTTCAGCAAAAGTAAGTATTGCTGTTCAGGGCGGAATGGAAGCAGCCATTCAATCGTCTCAAGTTTATTCCTTAAGACCAGGAATTTCTGGCGTCCTTCCGTTCTTAAAGGTTTCAAAAGTGGTCGCCTCCACACTCAAAATAAATTTTGCGATGAGCAGTAGCTACAATTTAATTGGTGCGATCTTGAGTTTAAGTGGATATATGAATCCCTTACTCGCCGCGATTTTAATGCCCATGTCAGCACTCAGTGTATTTACCTATAGCATCTGGAGGTTTAAGAAATTATGAACATCGTTTATTTCTTGGTCCCCGCTGCCCTTTCATTGGGCCTATTATTTTTAGTGATTTTTATTT